>CALIIW010000151.1 GCA_938018185.1 uncultured Saprospiraceae bacterium | reverse complement strand
CCTGGAGGGCCCCATAACAGGAAATAATCTTTGGAAGCAAGGATTTTTTCAAAAACGCACTGCTGCTCATCGGTTAGACTGCCTTCCGTTTCAATAGTTTTGACTGAATCAACTTGTGGCGGTTTTATGCCTAGCAACAATTCCTTTTTAGCCTTCGTCTGTTGAAGAAAAGCGTACAAAGATTTATAACTATTATTAAATCCTCCATCCAACATATCGTGCTCTGCATTCCAGTATTTATTCTTTCGAAAGATGTCTAGATTGGACTGCCTAGATCTCAATCTCAAAACTATCTTTTCTTGATTCATTTCTACTAAGGTACATTTGAACATTTGTTCATCTAGAACAGAAGATTCTTTATCCTTCCATGGATAAAGCACAATCAAATCACCTTTTCTGAAATTCGCCAATGCTGAAGTATCTGCTGTACGTATGAATGTTATCATTGCATCTTCAGCACCAGCTTCCTCTGGTTTTTCAATTTCTAACTTTGAAAAAAGGCTAAATAATTCTTCTTTTAATTTTATGGAATTCATCCACAAGGAAGCCAAGCCATTCGAGTGATTCTTTCCATCAAGACCAATCTTTGCCAATTCATGTTCTCTTGCAATAAAGCCAGACCAAATCAAAAGGTATTCTCTTTCTAAAGCTGTACAACTGTTGATTAAATTTTCAAATGATTCGAGATCTCTCTTTTCAAAACCACTTAGTTTTGGCAAGTTGGAAATTTTTAATTTGCCCAATAAACTTTCATCTACTTTTTCAATTGGAAGAATACCCCCAAGTTTTCGCTCTATCGATAACAATACATTACGGATATTAATAGCCTCCATCTGAGCTGCGGTAGACGGTGTTGCATATTTCAAATTTTCAGTTAACATTCCTGAATAAAGAATGTAAGCCATCGACTTTGTTCTTTGTTTGAAAACAGAGTTAATTAAGAGATCATATAATAAAGTTTGGATGTAATGGTTTTTATTAATTCCATCCAGATTTGGCATATAAGTTTTTCCACTTTTTAATTCTATTATTGACGTTGGCTTACCATCTGTTTCAGAAAGATCTAAGGCATCCAATCGTCCTTGAATTCCAAATTTTTGAGAATAAAAAGATGGCTCTAAAACAAGCTTATCTTTTTCAATATTCATTTTTATAAGATCCTCTTTTAAAATTCTTTTTAGGTTATTAAAATGAACTTCTGCTTTCTCCATCACATCTAAAATGATCTTATCATCAAACAAAGCAAAGGCGATAGGGTTAAGTCTAAAAACTTGGACAAAAAGATCCTTGAATTCCGCTTCTGGTTTATTTATCAATTCGTCTAGAAAATAGTTCGCAATGTTTCCTATCATCAAAGGAGGAGAAGAGGAGAATGGTAGAAACTTTTTCAAGAGGTACATCAATGGCTGCGTTCCATTATGCTTGAAGGTTTCTGCAATTGCGGTAACATCCATCAAATAATCAGGCTCTAACACAATCGCTCTTGGTCTAAGCATCCCATCTGTATCTATCTCAACATCTATTAAATTTGCTTTGGTCGGAAACTTTAGAATGTGCCGTAAAGCCATAATGCTAGGCATAAAATCCTCACTTCTTGCCGGAATATTGTATTTTACATAAACTTCTTCTCCAGATTCAGCAGCAGCTATTAAGAGTTCATTTTCAGCATCATCTTCTAAGAAAATGACCTTTATCAACTTTTGAAAGCCCTTTAAAGCCGTTTTCCTATTTGAAAGCTTGTTGCTTTGATCCTGAAAATGAACAAGCTCCATCGGAATGTGTTCTTCAAAGATGGTAGAAACCAAAAGGGTCATCACTTTAAATCCAAGACTCAAGCTGTCACTAATATTATTGTTTTTTTGATCTCTATAAGCCTTTCTAAACTGATGAGTTTCATATTGAAGTTTTCCAGGTACCTTATATTTTTGCCCGATATAAGCAATTCGAGAAAACAAAGTTGAAAAGTGTAGCTGCTCATCATTTGTTAAGTCATTAAAAAGTTGATTGAGCAGGCGATATAATACATCAATCTTATCAAGTTCATTCAATTCTTGTTCCTTCAAAACTTGAAGGATCTTATCGAAATAGGATTGGGATTTTGACATAGAGATTTTGCTACTGGTAAGCTCTGGGCTTTGAGAATGCTGCATAAGTTTTAGTTTTTAGTTTTCATGTGAAATTAATTAATTCTTTGGAATTCATTTGTATAAAATCATACTCAAGGGCATCCCTTTGAGCTACAGAATGATAAGTAATTTATTAAAAGCAATGAAAGTTTATTAAAAAGCAGATTTTTTAAACATTTCTTTGTAATTCGAAATTTGTCCAAAGGACTTCTGAGAGAATGCTCTGACCCGTAAGGGGATGCCTTTGGCTTTAATCGAGAAATTAATTTAGGAGCCTATATATCTAATACACCAAAAAATTTAAGCCAGCCTATGAGATATTTGTAAAAATATATTGAAATTGTTTATGCGGTTATTTGTTGATGTGTTTAAGATAATCTTAGAAAATTTGTAAACAAATACACGAATAAACAAATATGCAATTCATATTAAGCAAATTTGAATGTATTGCTCTCGTAATTTATATTTGGTGTACTAGGTATATAGTTCCCTTAATTTAATTATCAGCCATGCTCGTTGGAACCTTTGACAAATAAAGGATGATACAAACAAAAAAAGGTGACCAATATTTAAATTGACCACCTTTTAAGTTTTTGTTTTTTGTGAAGCTTAAACCGCTTCCTTTACTACGGCTTCGAATGCATCTGGATGATTCATAGCCAAATCCGCAAGTACTTTACGGTTTAATACAATATCTTTTTGAGATAGTCCGTGGATCAACTTAGAATAAGTTGTACCGTGAATTCTAGCTCCAGCATTGATTCTGGCAATCCATAATCTTCTGAAGGCTCTCTTCTTATTTCTTCTGTCTCTGTAAGCGTAGGACCAAGCTTTCTCTACAGCATTTTTTGCTACAGTATAAACGTTTGATCTAGCACCAAAGTAACCTTTGGCTGATTTTAAAATTTTCTTTCTTCTTTTTCTGGAAGCAACTGAGTTGACTGACCGTGGCATAATTAAAAGTTTTTAGTTCAATACAGGGGCAATATGCTCTTTTGTCCTGCATTCTCGTTAAAAAATAGGTTTAGATACACAAAAGATCCTTGATTCTGTTTGCATCACCCTTACACTTGAATGTAGTAGCATGACGTAAACGAAGCTTAGCTTTCTTAGATTTCTTTCTAAGAAGGTGCCTACCTCCAGCCTGAAAACGTTTAACTTTTCCAGTACCTGTGATCTTGAATCTCTTCTTCGCACTTGAGTGCGTTTTCATCTTAGGCATTATCGTTGAATTTTCGATTAAAAATAGCCCATTTTACTGAGCGAGTGCAAAGATATGCAAATCAAGTTAGAAATGCCAATTAAATGTGATTCTAGTGCGAGTTTGGGTTTAAAACCTAATAACTACCAATTTCCCAGTATATACCTTATTCGAAGAAATATGGGCCTTATAAATGTATACTCCTGCTGGCAGATCCATATTTTCAAAATTAAATTCCTCCGAATCTATGTCATCAAAATTTAAGAGTTGTTTTCCATTCATGGCATTGATGGATATCTTTTCAATCAACTCCCTGCTACTCAAAGGTATAGGTATTGCCGAATCATCGGTTTCAAGCTTAAAAGCTGCAGTATTATTCATCGGATTTGGATAGACCTTCAAAGAATGTTCTTTCTGAGAATCATTAATCACAGGCACTTCTGATACAATCCCATTATTATAGATCTCTTTTAGTTCATTTGTTAGACTTACCAAACCACTCATATCGGGACAAGGATGCTCTACAGGATATAGTCCAGTAATAGCAAATGACATTTCTTGTACTCCTGCTGGAGGAAGATTAAAGGTTCCAAAATTCATTAGCATCCTTTTATCCGGACTAGTGGCATTCGTTGAACACATCGTATATGCCTCAGCATCTGCTGGATTCCCTGAGTATTGATGACTTACAATTTCACCAGCTTCCATCATTGGTGCACCGTCTCTCCAAAAACCTTGCATATAGTTCGCATGATCAATGGCTGTCTGTGGTTCTGCTTGATTTGGGTCTGCACTGAAAGAACCGTTATTAAAAGTTAAAAAGGACGATAAACCGATTTCATTTCCATCATTGTCTAAAGGACCTTTTAAAAGTTTAATACCCATTACTGGTATACTTCCACAATAGGTATTCACTCCTTGTGGACAGGTACAACCTACATCTCCGTCTTCCTCATCCATATTGTAGATAAAACCCAAATCTTCTTCTTTCATACATCCTACATAATCATCTGTAAAACATCCCAACTCTGGATCTAACCACAATGAAATTGTGGCCAAATTTAAATTTTGAGTAGTTATATTCTCTATTTTCACCTCATAGATGGTAGAATTATTTAAAGCCGGATTTGCATCTGCATAAGAGAGTGCTAATACTGACATTGTCACACCTACTGGATCAAAACGTGATACCCCTTTCACATCGTTCATTATCCACCATACTGCTTGATCAGCGCCTTTAGTCAAAGGATAATCCCCGTCATTTGGATTATAGGTCCCATCTTGATTTTCATCCCAAAAAGGGGCAAGAGCCATTCCTTCTGGCAATTCAAATTCATAAGCATCAAAGAAAAAAGGATTATCCTTAGCTGGCCAATACTTTATACCAAAAGGGATTGGATCATCTATCACACCATCTCCAAAATCTATTCTAAAATTCATTATGTCTGAATCTTCAACCATAAAATGCCTATCCCAGAGTATACAAATTTCAAGATCCGATAGATCGTTATTGGTTGTTGGACCTGCAAAAAAAGCAGTATTTCCTGCTGAACTATTGTAACTCTGTGCAGTTACTTTAAGATTACCGCTAGGATCAAAACCAGAGAGCCAAAAACCTCCAGCAAAAATAGCATGTACCTCAACGGGACCACCCGTATTTGGAAAAACATAACCGGAATTTGATCTATCCCAAAAAAGATCTCCTCCATTTGGCAAAGTTACTTTGCAATTATTAGCATCCATTTTAACAGTGCTAGTTGTCGCTTGGCAATCTTGTGCTGTTGTATAAAAAGTAAGTGTGAATAAAAATAGAAGTGTAAATGTGATTTTCATATGGAGCGGTTTTATTGTTAATCCGCTTCAAAATATGAAAATAAGCTTATTTCTTTGGTTTAGAAATTCAGATAAGTCAGTTTCCTGAAAAAGAAGAAATGTGAAAATTAGAATTTATGGGTTATTAAAATTTTACCGTTTTAATTCACCGCTTGTTCTCTTTATTGAATTACTCAACTTCAATCCTACTTGCCTCTCTTGTTCTTCCATCTGCAACTACATTTAGATAATAAATGCCTTCTTTAAGTGGCTTTTTTGAAATAGAAAAAGTGACAAATAAACCGGTTTCTTCAGGTTCATCTGACCAAAAGGTTTCTAAAATGTTGCCTTCAAGATCAGTGATAAATATTTCCAACTGTTCCGCTTCAATTGAATCATATACTAAACTAAAACGCTTGCTTTGTTTCTGAGTTCCTCCCCTTGCGATCATTTCATAATCCCATTGAGGATCAAATCCTGTGGATTTCAAAACCTTGTCAGTGGCAATTTCTTTAGAGGTTTTTTCTTGAGATTCTTTCTCCTCTTCTTGTGCTACTATCGTAATAAAAGAGAACATAGCTAGGCACAAAATCAATATCAAACGCATAAGAAAAATTAATGGTATGAAAAATAGCTTTACGGGACTCAAAATTAAGAGCTTATTATAGAAAAGAAGCTAAATCTGCTAATTTTTTAATACGCTTTCCAACATTTAACATTTTGGCTTCTACCGCCTCTTCCGCTTTTCCAGCTACTAAAACAGTATACATGCCTAGGTTTTTACCAAATTCTACATCTGAAATGGAATCTCCAACCATTATTGACTTAGAAAAGTCAATTTCTGGAAATTGCCTTTTTGCCCACAATCCCATTGCCGGAGAAGGTTTTCTGCAATTATCTTCTTCAGATTTTAACTCTGTACAGGCTAAAATAGCATCTATTCGTCCTCCAGCTTCTTCAACAGAAACCTTCAGCTTATTATGTAATTCATCAAGTTGCTCTGAGGTCATCAGTTCTTTACCTACCCCTTGCTGATTGGTAACGACTATGACACGATCAAAATATTTTGAAAATCGAACCATCGACTTCAAAGCCCCTTCTGTATATTCAAATTCATCCCAAGAAGTAACATAACCTGGAAGCCTTTTGTTAATAACTCCATCTCGGTCTAAAAACAAGAACTTATAACTTTCTAATTTCATTTTATGAGTTTGGGTTTGGCCCCTGATCTATTTAGAAAACTAGAATTTAAACTATCTCCATCATTTTCTTTTCAACCATTTCACAAATGATATGCCCTACCATCATATGTGCCTCTTGAATCCTAGGTGTATCATTAGATGGTGCATTTATTACAAAATCTGAAGCCAAGACAATTTTACCACCACCTAATCCTGTCATTGCAATTGTAATGACATTTTGTGAACGTGCTTGTTCCATAGCTTTAATAACATTCATTGAATTGCCAGAAGTAGAGAGACCAAAAAGAATATCTCCCCTTCTTGCTTTTGCCTTTACAATCCTAGCATAAACTTCATCATAGCCATAATCATTTGCAACCGATGTCAGATATGAAGTATTTACATGTAGCGCTTCTGCATTAAATGGCTCCCGATCTTTGTAAAATCGACCCGTAAACTCAGCAGCGAGATGTTGTGCATCGGCAGCTGATCCGCCATTCCCACAAAAGAGGATTTTCTTATCTGATTTAAGTGCTATTATACAAACACCTATAATTTGCTCAATTTTACCAATCAATACATCATCAGCAAGAATACTCTGTTTGAGCATGATACTATCCGTAATGGCTTCTTTTATTCTAATTAACATATCCGTTTCAATGATATCAATTTTTTAACAATTTCAAATATAAAACAAGAATTCGAAGAATATATTTTTAAAGGCTCTATCCTGTGACTTTATTGAAATAAAATTCTATAGATGCTAAAATTCCCTCAATAATATCAGCCATGCACTATAAATACTTTACCTTTAGGTACACTTATAAAATGCCACTAAATTGAAAGAGGACTTTCAATTTTCAATCAAAATACATGAATAAACTACTTACAATTCTATTTCTAATAAGCATGACTGTGATGCTTTCTTGTTCTGATGATGAAGTACCTGGAGATCAGACCCCAGTAGTTGAAGTCGACAATTTTATTGGTCAATGGAAAATCACATCCGCAATGTGCGATGACGGCACCATCAGTTTGGATGGAGGTCAAACTAACGTGGGCACCTTTACTCAATTTGCCAAAGATCTAGATTACACCATCAACTTTTTAGAAGATGGTACTTTTATCAGCAATGGGGATGTAACTTTTGAAACCACCATTATGGCTCTTGGCCAAGAAACCACCGTTGATTATCCACAGGAAAATTGGTTGGGAGCAGGTACTTGGGAAAGAACAAATGGCAATCTAATCACTAATACAGATGGAGACGAAGATGTTACCACTTCTGAGATCATACTTGAAACAGACAGTACCATGGAATTGAAAGCCGCACTTGTACAAGATGCCGTTTTTCAAGGAATCAGCTCTACTAATAGTTGTACGCTCTTTTATACTTTGACAAAAGAATAAAATTTCTTACTTTAATCAGGTAAACTTCTTAAAATCATTAAGTATGAGATACCTTCTAAGTAGTATTTTATTTTTTATTGTAATTAATATTCACGCGCAACAAACTATACCGCTTACCAACAACATGGTTTTAAATTCTGGTGATAATGTTATTATAGAGCCTGGTCAATATGTAATTGGTGATCCAGAACTAGATGGCATCATTCAGCTAAGCAATGTGAATGACATAACTATTGATGCCACAAATGTCGATATCGCAGGTGACAATTTTAAAGGCTACATGATGAGAATAGATAATTGTCACAATATCAATATAAAAAACTTCAGTCTGGTCAGCTATTTTTATTATGCTATCTATATTACAAACTCCTCTTCCATTACCATCAACGGTTGCAATTTTTCTGCAAACAAGAAAGACGATGAAGGATGGATTACGATATTCCTAGGTCCCGAAGATGCACTAGGTGGTGGTGTATTTATGGATAATTGCGAAAACGCTCATATAAGTAACTGCTTCATGAATGATCAAAATGATGGGGTTGCTTTATATAATTCAAAGAACATAACGATTGAAGACAATGACCTTTCTTGGAATACTGCATTTGGTATTCGTATGTACCATTCGCACGACTGTGGGATTTACAACAACAATTGTTCTCATGTAAACAGGACTACAGATCCTTCCGATTGTGCTTCGATACTGTTACTTGATGCTTTTCGCAATGATGTTAGAAACAATGATTTTACCTACTCTGGTGATGGCATCTTTTTGAATAATTATAACACAATGGAACCTGCGGACAATTGGTTTGAAGGAAACGATTGTTCTTTCTCCCCACACAATGCCATTGAAGCTGTTTTTTCTTCTGGCAATACTTTTAAAGCGAACAAGTGCAACTACAGCAACTATGGTTTTTGGCTAGGCTATTCTTTCAATTCCGTAATTATGGGAAATGAGATTAAGCACAATGCTGGACTTGACGCAGATGGTGGTGGTGGCATTGCAATTGACAGGGGTTATGACAACATCATTGATGGCAATGACATCACACATAACAGCCAAGGCATTCGACTTTGGGATGGAAATCCAATTTCTCCTTACAATTCAAATAACTCTGCAGGTTATGAAATTCGTAAAAATAATTTCTACGGCAATCGGATTGCAGTGAATGTAAGTGACACGGAAAGCAATGCAATAGTAGACAATCAATTTGACAAAAATTTTAATGATATTATTATTGAAGGCTCTGCAAACTCCACTGTCATTTGGGCTAACAGCTTTGGAAATTCTGTAGGGCCATATATTAACAACAAAAGTACTTTTGATATTGATGCAACAAAAAATACTTTCCCTTCTCAGATCGAAGAGGAATATTTCAAAGCTTGCAAGATAAAAGATGAAGCACAAAATACGCTCACAGGCAAAATTGATATTGCACAATACAAAATCACACCATACGATGTCATAAATCAAGCACCTGAAGATCTTGCAGAACAGCCTTCCGTTTGGAATGCCTACTACTTTGTAGAAGATGCGGCTATCACTGACATTAGTTGGGATATGGAAGACAAGGTTGCAGGAGAAGCTTCTATTTTTTGTGACACCAAGTCCGGATGGGATGTCCATCTACATTATTTTCCAGAAGGCAACAATATGAGTTCTTTTAGATTTGATCCGGAAGGAGACATTTCTTTTGCTGCAAAAGTGCACATCACAGATCCCAACAATCCATGGGGCGTTCAAGATGGATTCCTTAAAATTGGTGACAACTGCGGCAATTTTATTACTTATGTCAATGACTATTTTCAAGATATAGACCCTGGCATTTTGAATCAAGCATTGGATACTTGGACTGATTTTTCTATTCCCCTTTCGGGGAATGACACTTGGGTCAAAACAGAAACAGGTGTCGTCGATTTTGATGCCATCTCATATGTAGAATTTAATTTTGACGTTTGGGAATATGGCTACCAACTTTGGCTTGACAACATAAGACTTCCCATTCTACAAACTAATATTGAAAAAATAATTTATAATCCAATTAAATTATTTCCTAGTCCAGCAACCAATTTTATTACTGCCGAACTAGAAAAGCATTCATCAATAGCTAAGTGGAAAATTGTAAATGTTGAAGGAAAAGAAATCAAAAGTGATGCTTCTCTAAGTGAGAATATCCTGACTATAGATATAATACAACTCCCAGTAGGAACTTATTTTCTTAGCATCTTTGATGTAAATGGAAAAGCCTATCAAGGAAAATTTATCAAGTAAAAAAGACCAATTGGAAGAGGTAGAAATATTTATTGAAGAACTAGAAAACGAAAACCAAAGAGAAATCATGACACATCTTCATGAATTCATTTTGATGTTTGCCGATATGGAACCTAAGATAAGATTCAAAATTCCATTTTACTATTTGCATTCTTGGGTATGCTACCTCAACCCGATCAAACCTGACAAAGTAGAACTAGCTTTTGTTCGCGCTAATGAATTATCATCCTCATCGCATGTTCTTGATTTTAAAAAAAGGAAACAAATTGCTGGCATAACCATCGATTCTCTCAAGTCACTTCCAAAATTGGAATTGGCCTTGATATTTCAAGAGGCGATTTTGTTGGATGAGACGGTGCCGTATAAGTTGAGGAAGAAAGGGAAGTGAGTTGATGAAAATTCGAACAATCGGTTATTCGAAGAACTTGATTGTTGATTGAAAGTTGCATACGATAAATCGATCACCTAAATTTTAGGTGCTCTTAATATTCGAAAGTTAAAACATTTGATTAATTTTAAAAAAAATAAATTCAAATGTTTAAGTACTTCTTTTACCTAAATTCATTTTTATTCTTTGGAATTTATTCGTCTTCTTTGAATGCCCAGCAGTTTTTATCCAAAACAATCGAACATGATGGCATCACTCGGGAATATACACTCTACATTCCTTCAAACTACAACGACTTTTCTGAGCTCCCGCTTATATTCAATTTCCATGGAGGCTCTGGCGATATAGCTTCACAAATTGTCATTTCAGACATGAGGACATTAGCTGATAGAGATGGCTTCTTAATCGTTTATCCACAAGCACTTCCTGACCCTAATGCTAATGGCTCGACGCTGTGGACTCATAAAGAACCAAGTAGCATTGATGATGTGTTTTTTGTTGAAGCAATGATTGATGCCCTCGCGATGGAATACAATGTCGATGAGGAAAGAGTTTATGCCTGCGGCTATTCAAACGGTGGAGAATTTTCTCTTGAGCTGGCTTGTAGACTGAGTCATAGAATTGCGGCCATAGGTACAGTCGCTCGCTCTATGTATATCGAAACATTTGAGGCTTGCGACCCTAGTCGTCCTATTGGCATTATAAGCATCCAAGGAACAAGAGATGATTACGAAGGAATTACGTTTGGAGGGATTACTTATTATATTTCTATGGATGACTTGAATGATTATTGGGTTACGTTTAACAATACGGATTCTTCTCCGACGATTATTGATTTGCCAGACACAAATATCTCTGATGGATCGACTGTAGAAAAGTATAGCTGGGAAAATGGAGAAGCTTGTTTATCAGTACTTCATTATAAAGTCATTGATGGTGGTCATGACTGGCCAGGCAGCTTTGGCAATATGGACATTGACGCTTCTGTTGAAATTTGGAATTATGTTTCTCTGTTTGACCTAAATGGTTTGATAGGCTGTGAATCTCTTTCAAGCAATGAAAGTTTGGATCAAGAAAACAAGATTGAGGTTTTAAACAATCCTACCGATGGAGAGATTGTGATTCAAATTTCACAAAACAATTTTCCATTCAAATATGAGCTATTTTCTACAAACGGTCAGCTTGTATTAAGTGGAGAAATACTTCATACAAACTATAGCATCGACTTGAGTCACTTACCAAATAATTTATATTATTTGAGTATAGATAACAAGACATTAAAACTTGTTAAATCGAATTAAATTTTAAGTCTCAATTAAAACTAAACCAAAATCCCAAAATTTGAAACACATAAAAAATGCCTTCTTATTACTTGCTCTATTCACTCTAAGCTGTGAGTCATCCAAAGAAGTAAACCCTCCACAGCATCATGAGCTCTCGTCTAATATAAACGAGTACTTTAATCAGCTTACTAAAATTAAAAAATTCAACGGTGCTATTTTATTGCAGAAAGATGGTGAAATAATTCTTTCAAAAACTTACAATATGAAAGAAGCAGCCACCCCTACCCTCAGAGTAAAGAAGCAATCACAATTTGACATTCATTCGATTTCGAAATTGATGGGGCAAGCTGCGGTCGTAAAACTTGAAGGCAGAAATTTAATTGATAGAACGGATAAAGTCAGTAAGTATATACAAGATTTCCCTAAAGGAGAGCTAATAACTATCCAACACCTAATAGATAATGAATCTGGATTACCAAGAAAATTTTCTAAAGATTATCCGAATTTAATTAGCAAAAGCCCTGCAGAAGTTGTTGAATTAATTAAAGATGAAAAATTTTTGTTTGAGCCTGGTACTGAATCTGTATACTCAAACTTGGGTTACCAAGTTTTATATTTTATCGTCTCAAAAATTACAGGAAAGCCTTTCGTTCAATACTTAGAGGATGAATTCTTTAAGCCTTTAGACATGAATCACACAGGCGCCCATTTCCATTTAAAAAAAGACAATTTAAAGTCACTAGTCAAAAACCATGAAAAGGATGATGACAAAATAGAAGTTATTCCTAACATAGAAAAGGATGGCAAAAATCAAGCAAAGATATATTCTACAAATGCCGATTTATTAAAGTTTATAAATCATGTAAAAAAAGAACCATATCGTTCTCAAATGGAACGAAAAAATGTCATAGGTTGGTCAGGTGGCGGGGATGGTATTTTTTGTCATGCCTCTGCTCACTTAGAGTCAGAATATGAACTGGTTTTCTTTTCAAACTACGATGATATTCCATTTGGTACTATACTAAGTACCGTCGAAAAGATCATGACAAAACAAACTTATGAAATGCCTAAAGAAATAAATAGAAAGGCAATAAAGTTACAGCCTTCAGATATGGAAAAGTATCTTGGAAAATATCTGGTCAAAGATTTTAACAGTGGGATTTTTGAATTTAGAATAGAAAAAGATAGTATGATTTTTTATCAAAATGGAGAAAGAAATACCGTACTCTTTGCGGAAAATGACAGTACTTTCTTCTATGGTCCAAGAGAACCAGACTACTTTCAATTTCGCAAAGAATCGAAGGAAGAATTCAAGATGATATTTATGCACAAGAACATCCCGTTTGAAGGGAAGAAAGTAAGTAATAAAAGAGGGTAAATTAACCCTGGGCTTAATTCATTATCCAAGGATAAGCTAAGGCAAAAGATTTTCGCCAAGTGATGTGCCAATGACTTTCACCCATTATCATTTCAAAGCGAAGTCTATCTTCTCCTAGTCCTTGTGCTTTAAATTTATTATAGATACCTTCGGCATGTGAAATCATGGTGTTACCTTCATACTGCCCTACACTCACAAATACTTTTTTCTTTGCAAGTTCATCATCTGAAATTTCCATAGCCATCAGACGATCATCGTCTACCCACATGGAAGGAGATTGAATGAAGGCCATTCCGAATACATCAGGATACGCCATCAACATGTAGTAGGCCATCATTCCAGATCTAGAGATTCCTCCTATGGAAGTTGCTTCAGGTTCAGTTATAGTCCTGTAGTTTGTATCTATAAAACTTTTAAGCTCATTGGCCACCCACTTGGAATATTCCGCTCCATGTGCCTTTGGATTGTCTTCATTAATCCAAGGGGTATACTCCGCATCTCTATCATCGTGATCTTGAATGCCAACAACAATGGCTGTTTGTTTACCATTTGCGGAAGCTTCATTGATCACTTCATCTATCTGCCATTCCGGACCCATATTTTCCAAGTCGTTAAAAGAAGATTCTCCATCCATGAAGTACAATACTGGATATCTCGCTAAAGTATCTTTATCATAACCTGGCGGAACATATATATGAACGGTTTTCTTTTCATTCCGATAGGGCACCAGAATCGAATCTCTCAAAACGGTCACTGTTGGAGACGAGGTATCAACAAGGTTTTCGTAATAAACAGCTCGTCTTTGTTCTTCCTGGTAACGGTAATAATATTTACGAGCTTGGATGAATCCAAAAATTAGTAGGCCTGGTAATAGAAACAAGAATACTTTTTTCTTCATGGTTTTTTGGTTTTGCCTAAATCATTCTTAGTAAACCTTAACAAGGTAATAATTTAAAGTAACTATATTAAATAGTGCTCAAACATAAATTATGACAACAATACTTTAAAATTTGCTTGTCAAAAATTGGTAATCTGTTTATTCGTGTATTTTGGATATAAACTTTTTTAGTATTAGTATTAACAAATCAACGAATAACCGCATAAACAATTTCAATATATTTTACAAATACCTAAAAGGTTAATTTATTCTTTTGGTACACTAAATATATAGGTTCCTTTTTAATGTTGTTTGCGGACTAAACAAATAGTAATTTAATAAAATTGCTTGATGTATTCCTTTGAATGATCAATATTAAGTATTTTGGATTATTATTTCAATCGTCAACTAAACAATAAATTTTGAAAGACTCAATTGTAATGTTTCTCTTATTCTTTTCAATGAATTTTGTTTATTGTCAAGACATCAGTAAAAAAGATTTTAAAAATATAGGAATAAATTATTTCGGTGAGCTTGGTTTAAGGCCCGGTATTGAAATTGACTTTGGCTTTCCTTTAAAAATAAAAGAGAACAAAAAAGATAATAAGAAAAAATACCTATCGCATTTTATTTATTTACGTCCAACCTTAGCATATTTTCATTACCCACATAATTCAAATAATTTTCAATTAGGTTTTAAATTTAATTATCAATTTAAAACAGTCAATACTTTTACAAATCGCTATTTAAATTTTGAACCTTACCTCAAAATCGCTTACCTAAGAAAATCTTTTATTGGAGAGATTTATGAAACGGTGAATGAGGACTTTATTGAAAAAAATAATGCTGGGACAAATTCTTACACTTTAGGCCTAGGTCTTGATTTTGGTGGTTATCTAAACCAAAGAATTGATTGGTTATTTGGAGTAGAGTATTTTTCAGAATTTACTAGTGATCAATTAATCTTACATCGATTTTTAGCGAAATTAGGTATTAGAATAAAACTAAATAATGTATGAAATATTTGCTTGTTGCTTTAATAGCTTTGATGCTCATTAATTGCAGTCCAGAAGAAATTTTTAGTGACCATGCTAGACATGATTATTGGTTATTACATGAAGGAGCAAAACTACCAATCATTGTAGAAGGCAATACAAATTCAATGATCTTCCTAATTTTACTACATGGTGGACCTGGTGGATCAGCACAAGAATTTAATGCAAGTAGCAAAGCCTTTACAGACAATTTAGAAAACGATTATGCCTTAGTGTATTATGATCAAAGAAATTCAGGATTAGCAAGAGGAGAATGGGATGAAGAAAAACTAACTATTGAACAACACATTGAAGATCTAGACAAAGTACTTGAGTTATTAAAGCACAAATATGGAGCTGATATAAAATTGTTTTTGGCAGGTCATAGTTGGGGCTCCTATTTAGCTACAGCTTATTTATTTGACGCTACTCAACAATCCAAAGTAAATTCATTCATCAACATCAATGGAGCAATCCATAGAAATCTTAGAAATGCACATAACCTAAAAACAATAAATGAAATCGCTGATGAACAAATCCCAATAAGTTCGAATGCGGATGCCTGGTCAAATTTAAAAAATGATGTGCAAGAAGAAATAGATAAAAATATTGAAATTTATGATGCTAAAACTGAATCTATTCCCAATACTTTAAAATCAAAAGCAAGTGATCTAATCTTGTCTGATAACTTACTAGATCAAAATCTGAATGGTATTGGAGCTTCTATTTACAATGACAATTATGATCCTTTTTTGATGCTAAGCAATGAAAGAAAAGGAACGTTAATTGAACAAATGTATCTTTTTGACAACACTGTTGAGACCTCTCTTCAAAATTTAAACCTTCCAGTATTGTGCATTTATGGAAAATATGATGTTACTACAAGCCTATATCAAGGCATTTATTTGCAAGACAATATTTCAACTATAGAAGCAGATAAAAAAATTGTAATTCTAGAAAAATCTGGACATTCGACCATGAAAAATGAGCCGATCTTATTAGCTGAAGAAATAAAAGAGTGGATAGAAAATTATAAGTAGTTCCTTAATCTTTTACCCTTATTGCTCATCTCACAATTTTGGGCTGTGAACTTTTAATTATTAAAATACCTATTTCCTTTTTCTGCATCATTAATTCCTTAGCATCAGGGCATACCCCTGATGTATTGTTTTTATAAAAGGAAAGTTCTAAGGCATACGCTCTTACCCCAAAAAAGAGAAATCGGTAAATGGTAAAAAGAAAAGTATAAAGTATTTACACCTAAACAACTTTACACTTTTCCGTTTTATATTCACCATTTACCCTTTCACACCCTATCTCCTTCTCCTCCAGGGCGCATCAATCTTCCAATCACCTGCCATGATACAACCATAAGGTAAGATCTTATCAACCACCTCACCCAATCCAAATTCCTTCATTTGATCCTGTACGTTTTGCGCATTTTTATAAGCCGAAGGTAATTCAGAAATATCAATATGACCAGAGAAAAACCTCGCATCAATACCGACTGTTTCTTCCATAAAAATCTCCGTGATGGTCTTGCCAACTTTCTTTCTAATGTGGGCAGTACGACTGATGTCTCTTCCTGCACCATGTGGCGCGAAACCTAAGTTATTTTCAGTGGTCTCCCCTTTCACAACCAAAATTGGCTCACTCATATTTAATGGCACCAATCGCAATCCATCTTTGGAATCTGGAACAAACTTGTCGTCTAATGGGGTAGCACCTTTTGCATGGTAGAATTCATCTCCGTCCTTGAAAACAAAGTTGTGTTCATTCCAGAATCTATCATACGGATCTACACTCAATTCGCTGCAAGTCTTTTGATGCAAAACCTCATGATTCAATTTGGTCCACGCTCTGACAATCTGCAATGCTTCCCAATATTCTTGTCCTTGCGGATGCGAGTATGGAATCCATGCATTGGCCTTTAAGGTCTGAGGAGAAATTTCTTTTCTGAATTTCTCAGCAGCTTGCATACCTTGCTTATATAAGTTTGCTCCAAAGCCTCTAGATCCATGATGGGTCACCATGATTGTCTCACCAGTATCCTCTGAGAAACCAACATATAAAAAGTGGTTCCCATCACCTTGAGTACCCAAATGGGTCTTTGCAAGTTGCAAGGATTTTTTACTTTTTAAATAGTAATTCCCCTTAATCCTTTTTTGCAAATATTCTGGCAAATCAAACAAGTCTTCTCTCCCTCCTCCACCAAAGTGCGTAATCTTTTGTGCTTGATCTAAGACCTTTTTAGGATCCACATGTCCAAAAGAAGTCATCATCACAGAGCAACATACATCCGCAGAATGCATCGCAGGATGAATGGCATCCTTTGTAACAACAATACCTCCAACTGGTATTTGTCCCGGCGATCCAGTTGGACAAGCGTCAGGCATGACTGCACCATTGATGACTGTTGGTGTTTTCATCAATCCATGCATGGTGTTCTTTACCGACTCAACATTGGCAGCCTCTTCTTCAGATTCTGCCTTGATATTTAAGTGATAAGCAACTGGCTCTTCATGAGGATCGATTATAGTCGGAGCAGCAGCATCTAAAAATGTCTTTAACTGCTCCCCTATTAAGCGTTGCTTGTTTGCTGTTTCTAAAGCTTCCTTAAACCACTTTCCTTGGCGGTAGCCCATACTGATTAAATCTTTTCCTGTAATTTTCATAATCATTGTCTTTTTATATACCACAATATACACTTGTGACTACGCAATATATTTGCGTACATTGTAGAAATGTTTATTTTAATCTTTTATCCGGCTATTAATTAATGATTGAAATAAACAAATAAACGCATAACCAACTAAACATTCTTTAATGGCAACTAATAAAAACGCGCTAATAAGATACAGAACAATCGATAAGTGCTTGCAGAATACTGGAAGAAAATGGACCCTGGAAGATCTTATTGACTATTGTTCAGATGCATTACAAGAATATGAGGGAAAAGATTCCTTTGTCAGTAAAAGAACGGTGCAACTTGATATTCAAACCATGCGATCGGACAAACTGGGTTACAATGCACCGATAGAAGTCTACCAAAGAAAGTTCTATAGATATAGCATCCCCAATTTTTCAATTACAGATATTCCTTTGACGGAAATGGATCTCGATATTCTAACAGAGTCTATGGAAATGCTGAGACAGTTTAAGAATGTGTCCCTTTTCTCGGAACTCAATGGTGTCATCCAAAAATTAGAAGACAAGATATTCAGAGAGTCCAAAGATCAATCCCCTATTATCCATTTAGATAAAAACGAACAGCTTATGGGTTTAGAACATTTGGACACGATTTATCAAGCTATTCTCAAGCAAATTGTTTTGACAATTTGTTATCAATCTTTTAAAGCTAAGGCACCAACTGAATTTACATTTACTGCTTACATCCTAAAAGAGTTTAATAATAGATGGTTTGTGGTTGGTGAGAAGAAAGGAGAAAACAAAATTCTGACCTTAGCTTTGGATAGAATCATCTCTCTAAACTTTGATATCGATACCTCATACAAGAAAAAGAAGTTCAACGCAGACAAATATTATAAAAACACAATTGGCGTTACCGTCCTCAGGGATGACAATATAGAAGATATAGAATTGAGAGTTGATAAAACGAACGCACCGTACGTAATGAGTAAACCTTTTCATTCTTCTCAAGAAATGATTGGCGAATATCCAGACGGCGCTATTTTGATAAAATTAAGAGTACATCACAACTATGAGTTAGAGCGACTTATTTTAGGTTTTGGTGATTCTATAACTGTACTTAAACCAAGAAGGCTAAAGCAAAATATTAAAAAGAAGGTGAGAAAGTCATATGAGAACTACGGACTTACTTAAGAAAAGCAAATAGAATAGATTTCAATATGAACATATTAGCTCTTAGATAAGAAAACGCTAAAGATCATACCACCTTAAAGCAAGCAAGGATCTTTAGCGTTTTTTTTGATTACTATGATGATTATCTAGCAAAAGCACCTACTACAAGAAAAGTTGTAATATCAGTTGTGCTTACATCCTGTAAAGGATCGTGAACTACAAAGAACCCATTATACTCAGTTGTTAAGCTTGTAAAACCCATTGAAGCTACTTGTGTAACTGTTACAGATCCACCATTTCCTACAACCATTTGAGCAAAGATTTCCCCATTTGGAGCCTCAGTGTAAGGTGTCCCATTGGCAGTTGTTGCAGCATCTGCAGCGTCATGCGCATGAATATTATATGTTTCCCCGTCAATTGTATTGTTTAAAGTGACCGACACTAAGGTAGTACTATCAAGCTCAGATGTAAGATTCATACTAGCCGTAAAGTCAGTATTGTGTGTTCCTCCATAAGGAGCTGTAGGTACTGCTTGACCAGTGTGTAGTGTGTACTGAAAACTTGTTGTTGGAACTGGAAGAGTAACATCATCATCAGAACAAGAAAACATTCCAAGACTGGTAATAGTCATAAAAAATAATACTTTTAAAAAATTCATGTGTATTTATTTAATGAGTGATTAAAATATCTTTAATGGTCTTATGCAATCAAGACCGCTTTCAAAAGGTTTTTAACAAAAAAAAAAGTGGTAAGACTGGCAAATCTGCATGGTACTATTGAAGTTCAAAAATTCCAATTTCGAAACTAAAATATCTTTTGCCAAAAAGAATAGAACGGTAAGATGTTTAAAACGCGGCCTTGTGATTAAAATTAAAGCCATTTATTTTTTCTAAACCAGAATAGTAGCCACCACTCATAGCAAGCATTATCCCGAGTAAAACGAAATAGCCATATTTAAAGTGGAGATCTGGCATATTTCCAAAATTCATCCTACATAAACTTGTTAAAAACGAAAGCGGAACAAAATCTGTAGTGATGATTAATAAACCAGTGACTAATTAAAATTACTGAACATACAAGCTTAAAATTAATATTAATTGGTTTGAAAAACAGTTTCATTATAATTCTTTACCTCTACAATATCTCCTGGCATTTTCACCCCGGCTGAACTTAAATTTAGTAAGGTATTTTTTATAGCCTGAGTATGCATTTCTGAGGGACTTTCCTTGTTATCGAATGTATTTATCCAATAATGCAATTCCACATTAATTGTACTTGATGTCAATGATTTTATAAATGTACTTGGCGGCCGACTTTCAAGAACAATTCCTTTTACCTTTAAAATTGTTTCTACCATTATTTTACGTGCAAGATCAATATCAGAATCATAATCTAAACCAATAACATAACTTTTCCTCAAAAAACCATCTATGGTATAATTAAATAATGGATTTTTAATTATCTGCCCATTAGGAATGTAAACATCCTTTCCATCAAATGTTTTCAAATGAGTATCTCTCAAATTCATTTCAACAATCTTGCCTTCTATGTCAGCAGTTTTTACGGTATCACCAATCCGGAAAGGTCTGTTAAAAGCCATAATCACTCCTGCAAGAAAATTTTCAGCAATATCTTTAAATGCAAAGCCAATAATAAAAGAAGACAAAGTCGCTGCGCCAAGAATACTTCCTGCTATACCAGCTAAGCCAACGATATATAAAAAAAGTAAACTGGCTATAGTCAGGTTTAATATTCGGAACGCACCATCCAAAAAATTGATTAAAAGTTTGTCTTCTGCTTTATTGTACAATAAACTTATAAGCTTCTTACGAATAAAGCTTGCAATTAGAAGAAAAGAAATTATTATGACCAAACCGATAAGCATCTTCGGAATGGCTATAATAATTGATTCATAATATGCTAAAAATTGACTTTTAAGATCTGCTATAAATTCCATTTAATTTTTTCGGTTTAATTGTAAACTAAAATTGTTCTCTGCTCTAAAGATAGCTTAATTGAACAGAATGGAATTAGTGGGTTTCATTTTAGACAATTCCGCAAAGTTCATCATTGGAAACAAATGTATAAATCTTGGATGAACTTTGAATCTAAACACTACGAACAAAAAAAGAGGCTGCCTTTCAAAAAGACAACCTCGAATTTTGTGTTTATTTGTATTTGCTAGGTCTAGCTAGTTTTTATATCAAAACGATCTGCATCCATCACCTTTGTCCAAGCTTTGACAAAATCATTAACAAATTTTTCCTTTGCATCAGAACTTGCATAAACTTCAGCAACTGCTCTCAAAATAGAATTTGAACCAAAGACTAAATCTGCTCTTGTCGCCGTCCATTTTTGACCACCAGAAGTTCTAGATTTTCCTTCAAAGGTT
>CALIIW010000150.1 GCA_938018185.1 uncultured Saprospiraceae bacterium | reverse complement strand
TCTGGTGGTAAGTTTTATTACCCGTAATTAGAGGTTCTCTTATTCTTGAAACTACTGCGTGGCTCATTTTACAGTTTAAAATTTTATAATAAAATGCAATTAAGCATTTTTAAATTCTTTCTTATTATTCACTTTAGCTTGGTAGTACACAGATGACTGTACGTTCACCTCTTCTAGCATTCTATAGACTAGTGGTGATTCTGTCGCCTTATACATTTCGCCTTTGTGATTATTCATATCTCCGAATGTGATTGCTCCAACAGTACAAGCCGTTTGACATGCTGTTTTAACATCCGCATCCTTTAATCTTCTTCCTTCCGCCTTCGCGGTAAGTTTTCCTTGCTGAATTCTTTGTACACAGAAACTACACTTCTCAATTACTCCTCTTGATCTAACTGTTACATCTGGATTCAAGACCATTCTGGTCAAGTTATCTGCATAGTATGCAGGCTCTTCCCCATTGATTGAGTTTTGGTTTGCACCAAATAAATCTGCTGTAGTGAAATCTAACCAGTTGAATCTTCTTACTTTGAATGGGCAGTTGTTTGCACAATATCTTGTACCTACACATCTATTGTAAGCCATTTGATTCAAGCCTTCTGAACTGTGGTTTGTCGCATTAACCGGACATACGTTTTCACAAGGCGCATTATCACAATGCTGACACATAACAGGCTGATAAATCACGTTTGGATTTTCAGCTTCTCCATAGTAGTATCTGTCGATTCTTAACCAAGTCATCTCATGGTGTCTTGATACTTCGCCAGCACCAACTACAGGTACATTGTTTTCTGCCATACAAGAAACAGTGCAAGCACCGCAACCTATACAAGCATTCAAATCAATGTGCATGCCCCAATGATGCCCCTGAGAATAAAGTTCTGCAGTGTACTCATCGTATGGATATAAAGTCTTCGAATTCAAGTGATTTGCGAAGTCTCTTTTCTTTTTAATTTTTGCAACCAGGCCATCAATATTCCCAACAGTATCATGATAAACAATTGATCTGTCCGTGATGGCTCCTTGGTAACCTTTTCCTACTGGTACGATGTCTACCTCATCTACATTTACTGTTTCTCCATCGTACTCACCAGTTACACCAAATGTATGGTGGTACTGTACACATGGGAATTTCTCATCTTCCCCAACGATGCCTGAAATTTCTGCACCTTTAGCCCAATATTGTGTGTTACCGTCTGAATCAATTTGCATCCAAGGGTAAACATTATTTCCTATTCCTGAACCTGCTCTTCCTACTACTGATCTTCCATAACCAACAGCAATTGAAGCAGTACTATCTGCTTGTCCAAATTGTGGAACAACAGAATATTTTTGAGCCTCTCCCTTAAGGGTAACATTCATCAAATCAGCAATACCTTTTACTGTCTTTGTACCTGATCCGTTGTAGCCTTTGAATCTACCTGCAGCCTCATCCCACTTAATAGGTACAGCAAGGTAATTGCCCCAAGTTGTTCTCATTACTGGATCTGGCAATTCTTGTAGCCAAGGATTGTTGGCATAAATTCCTGATCCAATACCAATGCTTTCGTAAAATTGAATTTCAACCCCAGATGTGTTTGGTGTCGTAATACTCCCACCACTTGCATCGGTAAAAGCAGGTACTGATGAACTTGTTCCAGCATCATATACACCATTGTGTACTGCCTCGTCCCAGAAAGAACTTCCTGATAAAAAGCCAGCTGATCCAGCCATTGTAGCCCAAGATGCTTTTAAGTAATCGTAATAATCAGTTACGGCACTTTTAGCCCATGTCAACAAAGAAGTTTCTCCTTGTCTGGTATCAAATAAAGGTGTAATAGTCGGTTGAACAAGAGAAAAAGATCCCTTCTTCGCTTCTACATCGCCCCATGATTCTAAAAAGTGATTTGTTGGTGTACTATAATTACAAAGTGCTGTCGTTTCATCATTTGATCCTGCAAAAGATACCCTGGTTTTCACCTTTGCCATAGCCTTAGCAAATGCTCCTCCATTTGGAAGATCATAGACTGGGTTTGCATTCCATACTAAAAGTGCATCTACAGAACCTGATTCCATTTCTGCAAGCAAAGCTTGTGCTTCAGAATCAATGCCTTGTCTTTGCATTGAGTAAGAGCCAAAATCAATTGTGTTCCCGTAAGAACCCAAAATATTATTGATCTTATTGATCATGATCTGCTCGGCCTTGTTGTTTGAATTTGAAATAACCAAAGCTTTGCCTTGACTAGCTTTCAATTCATTAGCAACAGTTGCCATTGCAGCAGCTGCTTTTGCATTGAGACCAGAACCATTTCCTCCACCTCCTAGAGCAGACAATAATGCAGCAATAGCAACACCTTGTTCAGATGGTCTAATCATAATTCTATTATCAGCATTTGAGCCCGTCATGGACATGCCTGATTCTACTTGTACATGCCAAGACATCTTTGCATGAGAAGCATCCTTAATCTTTCTATTCTTTATATAGTCTTTTGCGAACTCTACTGGAGAAATCCAAGTTCCCAAGAAGTCTGCTCCAAAACTTACAATTGTTTGTGCCTTATCAAAATGATAATTAGGAACCACCTTCATTCCAAAATTAGCCTCATTTGCTTGAAGCATTGCTGAACAAGAAACTGGATCATAAGTCACCACCTTTGTATTAGGATATGCTGCTTGAAATTCAGCAAAAACCTTCTTCGTGGTAGGACTCATTACAGTATTGCAAAGAATTCTGATGTTAGAACCAGCACTCAAGTTTGCAGCCATCGCTTTATCGATCGCCTCCCAAGTTGAAGCTGTAAAAGCTCCATCAGCAGAAGTACTTGCAGACTTAAATCTGTTTACATCATATAAACTTAAAACAGAAGCCTGTGCTCTAGCCGAAGTACCACCACCTGTCATCTTTGACATTGGGTTTCCTTCAATCTTGATAGGTCTTCCTTCTCTTGTTTTCACCAAAATTGGACAGGCATCTCCTCCACTAACGAAAGTTGATGCATAATAAGAAGCAACACCCGGTACAATTGTATCTGGTTTAGATACATACGGAATGGCTCTTCTTACTGGTGTTTCGCAACTAGCTATCGCCGCTGCACCAACACCAAATCCAAGATATTTTAGAAAATCTCTACGATTGGCAGTAACCTTTTCACCAAGGCTTTCACTTGATAAAGTTTCTGCAATGGGTAATCCGACAAACTCGCTTTGCGCAAGCTCTTGAACCTCTGGTTCGTTGTTCTTGTCTGATATACCTACCCAATTATCTAGCTGATTCTTCATATATAGGTTTGAATTGAATTCTTTTTATAACTATTTAATAGTGACACTTCTGACATTCTAATCCTCCAATCTCTTCTACCGTCACTCCTTCTCTTGTTTTATCCTTTATTTCCTTATGGAAATTTTCATAAGACTCATAATATTCGTTGCCATCAAACTTCACTTCAGTTTCACGGTGACAATTAATACACCAGCCCATTGATAGTGGTGAATATTGGTAAACCAAATCCATCTTTTCTACTGGTCCATGACAAGTTTGACATTCTACTTCTCCTATGCTAACATGTTGAGCATGACTAAAATAAGCATGATCCGGTAGGTTATGTATTCTAACCCAAGGAATTGGGCCATAAAGCTCTTTCTTCAAATCATTGGTTAAAGAAGAAACGATGCCATCCCATTCAGCTGTAATAACTCTTTGAGCAGACTTTTTTAATTCTGTTCCTTCTTCTATACTATTGGTCTTTCTATACTGTGTTTCTATCCATTTGGTATAAACCGCTTTAATAGAATCAGATTTAACGTTTTCAATATCTTCAATGTATGTTTTAGAATTAGGATCGTAACCAACTGAAGCATAAATCTTTGTGATCTCTGCAGTTCCAAATTTTGATCCTTTTTCAATCGCAACATGGCAATTCATACAAGTATTAGCAGCTGGAATAACAGAATGCTTAGATCTTCTTGCACCATCATGGCAATATTGACAATCTATTTTTTGAATTCCAGCGTGTGTTGCGTGTGAAAAATTAATCGGTTGTTCTGGAGCATATCCTTGTTGTCTATTTAAATCAACTGCATTATTTACAGTAGTATACCCAGCGAATACAATCAATGAGAATACAAGAAAGCCAATAACACCCTTACTTGTTAATATATCAGCCAAAGTCCCTCTAGAGGCTGGCGCATTTCCTTCTTTTACTAATTTAAGATAATTAAGATTTGCAATCGTTCTAGCCAAAATCAAAGCTAGTAGCCCTAAGATAAGAGCCAGTACCATATACAACATGTTATTATTGACGGCTCCTCCAGCACCTGCTGCAGTATTATCTCCTCCACCTGTTGTTGCAACCTTTTGAGGAGCACATGAACCATCATCCATACAAGAAACGTATGCTAGAATAGAAGCGATTTCATCATCCTTTAAATTTGTAAAAGGATTCATCACTGATTTATTCCACTTATTGTATAAGTTGACAGCATATTCATCACCTGAAGCAATAACAGCTTGAGAGTTTCTTATCCATGAATAAAGCACTTCATCTCTACCTTCCCATCTTTCTTGTACACCACCTAAGGCAGGACCAGTAAGATCATCTTTCATGTTCTTATTGTGACACTGTGCACAATTTGCTTTGAAAAGAGCTTTTCCAACCTTAATATCTCCTTCAGCATGAACTTGAAGGAAAGGGAAAAGCAATAGGAAGCAGAAAAGTTTAAAATTCAATGATTTACAAATCATTATGTTATCGTTTATTATCTGATTTTCAATGGACTAAAATCGACTATTTCTTTTGTCATATTTTTGTCAGCGCAAATATATAATTACCTATTATCAATACCAATATGGACTATATATGTAAAGCTATTTAGACTGTTTCTAAATAGATGACAATAATCCTTTGATTTCAATGAATATCACTTGTTTTAGTCCC
The DNA here is from genome assembly GCA_938018185.1 of uncultured Saprospiraceae bacterium. GTDB lineage: Bacteria > Bacteroidota > Bacteroidia > Chitinophagales > Saprospiraceae > JALZVN01. The sequence continues at coordinate 43,820 of CALIIW010000150.1, read as the reverse complement.
TTGCTTTAGCTACTTACGGCATCCATAACTTATTGTTATACAGCCACTTTAGCTTTTATTCCTGGATGGCTTTTGTAGCCAATTAATTCAAAATCTTCAATTGTGAAATCCTCAATATTCTTAACTTCTTTATTCAATTTCATTATCGGTAAATCCATTGGGTCTCTAGAAAGTTGAAGTTTTGCTTGATCCATATGATTTGAATACAAATGCAAGTCTCCAAAAGTATGGACAAAGGTCCCAGCTTCCAAACCACAAACCTGTGCCATCATCATGGTCAAAATTGCATAGGATGCTATATTAAAAGGTACACCCAAAAATATATCTGCGGATCTTTGATATAATTGACAAGACAATTTGCCATTTGCTACATAAAATTGAAAAAGACAATGACATGGGCTTAGCCTCATGTCTGGGAGATCCGCCACATTCCAGGCATTAACGATTATCCTTCTAGAATCGGGATTAGTCTTAATCAAATCAATCGCCATTTGAATTTGATCGTAGGTTTTCCCATCGGCCCCTTCCCAGGATCTCCATTGTTTTCCATAAATGGGTCCTAGATCTCCATTTTCATCTGCCCATTCATTCCATATCCTTACACCCCGTTCTTGCAAGTATTTTACGTTGGTATCTCCTTTCAGAAACCAAAGTAACTCGTGTATGATCGATTTAAGGTGTAATTTTTTTGTGGTAAGTAAAGGAAAACCTTTAGATAGGTCGAACTTGATCTGTCCACCAAAGACAGATCTGGTACCTGTGCCAGTTCTGTCTGATTTGTCAGTACCTTCTGCTAAAACAAAAGAAAGTAAATCCAGATATTGCTTCATCTGTTATTAAATAGTTCGAAGTTGCGCAAATGTACAACTTGAATTGCAAACCAAAACAAGGATATTGTGTTTTATATAAAAAGTTTTCCACATTTGTAAAATAATCGAACATTCGAATAATCGAATTCCGAACTGAAGAAAATAAAAAATGCCATATAAAAGTTTACGTGATTGCGCAAATGACTTGGAGAAAGCCGGAAAGCTGGTTCGAGTCAAAGAAGAAGTAGATGCTAACTTAGAAATGGCTGAAATACATAGAAGGGTCTACGATGCAGCAGGACCTGCTCTATTATTTGAAAAAGTAAAAGACAGTCCATTTCAAGCCATCAGCAATATATATGGTACGATAGAGCGAACAGAATATATTTTCAGGAAGACCATCCCAAAAATAAAGAAGGTGATTCAATTGAAAGCTGATCCAACAGCCTTTCTCAAAAAACCTTCTGCCTTTCTATCTGCTCCTTTTACAGCACTGCAAGCTTTACCAAAAAAATCAAATTTCTCTATCCCTGTCAAATATGGAGAGACAAGCATTGACAAACTTCCTCAACTAAAATCTTGGCCAATGGATGGAGGTGGCTTTGTTACGCTGCCGCAGGTACTCACCTTACCTCCAGGCTCTAGAAATATTATGGAGTCAAATTTAGGTATGTATCGAATCCAGCTTTCTGGCAATGATTATAAGCTTAATGAAGAAATAGGTATGCATTACCAATTGCACAGAGGAATTGGTATCCACCATACGGCATACAATGAAATTGAAGATGCTTTTCCTGTTTCTATTTTTATTGGCGGAAATCCTTCTAATGCTTTCTCAGCCATCATGCCTATGCCCGAAGGATTATCAGAATTGACTTTTGCTGGTATGTTGGCTGGCAGAAGATTTAGGTACTCCTTTGATGGCCCACATGTTATCTCAAATGATGCAGATTTTTGTATCACTGGATTCATTCGAAAAAATGAAAAAAAATTAGAAGGCCCTTTTGGTGATCACTTAGGGTATTACAGTTTAGCGCACGAGTTTCCAGTGATGGATGTTCATAAAGTGTATCATAGAAAAGATCCTTTATGGCATTTTACAGTTGTAGGAAGGCCGCCTCAAGAGGATTCAAGTTTTGGTTATTTGATTCACCAATTGGTTGTGCCTTTGACTGCTGGAGAGTTTCCAGGGATTCATGAGATTCACGCAGTCGATGCAGCTGGCGTTCACCCACTACTTCTAGCGATCGGATCAGAGCGATATATGCCTTTTAGAGAGGAAGTGCCAGAAGAAATAATTACGCAAGCTACAAGAATCTTAGGCTCTGGGCAAACCTCCTTGGCAAAATATTTATTCATTAGCAACAAAGCTGATGCGCCAAATTTAACTTGCAAGAACATTCCTGCATTTTTCAACCACCTCTTAGAAAGGGTTGACTGGCAAAGGGATCTACATTTTCAAACGAAAACGACAATTGATACTTTGGATTATTCTGGTTCAGGTTGGAATGCTGGTTCGAAAGTTATTATAGCTGCTCGAGGGAAGGCTGTCAGAAAACTCTCAAACAAACTTCCTGACAACTTAAACCTGCCCGCTGGTTTTTCAAAGCCAAAGTTTTTTCAAAAAGGAATTTTGGCTATCCAAGGTGAAGCCTCTACTTCAATAACTCAACTCCTCTATGCTTTAGAACAAAGCAATTTTAAAGAAATTCCGCTTATCATCCTATGTGATGACTCTGAATTTTTGTCAGCAAACACAAACAACTTTGTTTGGATAACATTCACTCGATCCAATCCTTCTCATGATGTCTATGGTTTACATGCAACAACGGAAAACAAACATTGGGGCTGTAAGGATGCGATAATAATAGATGCTAGAATAAAGCAGCACCATGCACCTCCACTTATAACGGATAAAGCTGTTGAGAAAAAGGTAGACCGTTTTTTTGCAAAGAGTGGCTCCTTGTATGGGATGAGATAAGGTGAGTTGTGGTTAATTGACAGATTGAACAAACTATTGACCACTATGAAGAATCCGAAAATCCTAAGAATCAATCCCAGTACATACAAATTTTTGCAACACCCATCTGCCATTAAAATTACGCTTCCGCCATCTATTTCGTCAGTCATCTAAAAAACCAATTGCCAAATTCAACTTCATAACCTCAGAAAGGAAATATGTCCTTAAATTATATCTAAGGATAAAGCTTTGTCACAGATTTCTGTATCAACTATAATTTTGGAAGAAGAATTGCAATAGTTATTAACTGGAAATAAATACTAATTTAAAACTACCAATTAGGCAAATAATATGGTCACAGAGGATTACAAGTTTCAATTAGAAAAAGAACGACAAGCTCGTAAAACGGCAGAACATCAATTAGAGCTTACTAGTATAAAACTAGAAAGAGCAGAATCAGAATTGCTCCTTTTAGAAAATAAATTCCAATCAAGACCAATAGATATTCCAGAATGTAAAAAAAGTGCCGATGCAAAGCAATATGTTGATCTTGCTAAATCGATAGAAGAATTCATTTACTATGCCGATTTTAATGGCAACTTTATCTTTATGAATCATAAAGGGCCTGAGAAATTTGGATATTCTTTTGAAGATCTTTCTGGCAAACACTATAGCGAATTTGTGCATCCTGAAGATTTCAAAGCTACTAAGCAGTTTTATAAAGAGATGATTCAAAATGAAGTAGATCAATCTTATTTTGAATTTAGAGTTATGACCAAAGAAGGAAAGGTCAAGTGGGTTGGCCAAAGCGTAACTGGTATAAGAGAAAATGGGCACTTAGTAAAATTTGCTGCAGTTGCAAGAGACATTACTAAGCCCAAACAAATGCAGCTAGAGCTTGAAGAAGCAAAAGCATTTGCTGAAGCTTCTCAAAAAGCAGAAAAACAATTCTTGACAAATATGAGTCATGAAATTAGAACACCACTTAATGCAATAATTGGAATGTCTCACTTAATTCAAGACACCCAAATGTCTAAGGAGCAGGAAGAATATATTGACATTTTATCCACTTCTGCTAATATTCTTCATTCCCTAATTTCTGACATTTTAGATTTTTCTAAAATTGATTCTGGCAATATTGAGGTGCACGAAAAGGAAGTAAATCTTGTTATGCTTCTTGACAATTTGCGTAAGACATTTTCATTAAAACTCGAGAATAAGCCCATAGAATTTATCTGTGAAATCGATTCCGAATTGAATAGTTTAGTAATGGCAGATGAGTTATTATTGAATCAAATATTTTTCAACCTTATTGGAAATGCAGAAAAATTTACTGATGAAGGAGTAATTAAGCTCGCATTAAAAGTATTAGAAAAAACAGAATCCAACTACAAAATAAGATTTGAAATTTCAGACAGTGGTATTGGAATTTCAGAAAAAGATCAGGTGAAAATTTTTCAACAATTTGTACAAGTTAGTGAAGAACGAAAATATTCATACGGAGGAACAGGACTAGGCTTAGCAATTACTAGAAAAATTTTAGAAATACTAGGAGGTGAACTAAAAGTTCAAAGTAAATTAAACGAAGGAACAACTTTCTTCTTTGAAATAAATTTAACCAACACTAATAAGACCTTAAATAAATCAAATAAAGTTATGATTACATCTGAGCAATTTTTAAAAGCTGATCACCCAATTCTCGTTGTTGAAGATAATGTAATGAATAGAAAATACATAAAACGACTATTAAACAAATGGTCTCTGGATTTTGAAATTGCGGTAAATGGTCTAGAAGCTGTTGAAAAATGTAGCCTTAAAAAGTATAGTCTTATTTTCATGGATATTCAAATGCCTGTTATGGATGGCTATGAAGCAACCAGCACGATCAAAAAGGAATGTAGCCCAAATCTAGATACACCTATAATAGCCTTGACAGCATCTTCCATGATTTCAATGAAAAACAAGGCTTTTGAATTAGGAATGAATGACTTCCTTGCCAAGCCATTTAATCCCTTTCAATTGGCAGAAATGCTACGTACATATCTTAAACCTAGCGCACATCAAGACGAAAAAACAGTTGAAATTACAGGTGAGTTTAGATTTGATACAAGTTTGAATGAGGTCTTCTTGAAGGAAGCTTATGGGGATGACTTAGACCATGCTGTTGATATGTTTGAAACGTTTTTGGAAGTTGTAAACACTGACTACCAGTCTCTTGTAGAAGCAGCTGAAAAAAATGACATGGAAACATGTGGAAAACTGAGTCATAAGATGAAGCCAATATTCACCATGGTTGGTCTCGACAATTTAAGTAAACAATTTGAAATTTTAGAAAAAATGGCTAAAGCAAATGAACAAGATTCCTTTGTTGCCCTCTTCAAAATAGTTGGCACTAAAATGAATGAGCAGATTGATTTGATTAAGACGGAGACAGGAAGATTATATGCTCATTTGCAGCAAACCGAAAAATAAAGATCAAGGTTTAGCTCAAGTTTGAGGACTTAGGCGAGCGGTTAAATTCGGGAGTAGACTTGAAAAAGAATGCAATAGGTAAGTCCTATTGCATTCTTTTTTATTAACCATTATTAGGAATTTTTATCTAGACGCAGAAAGGTCTAGCTCAAGTGTGGAAACTTAAGCGAGCGGTTCGATTCGGTTTAAATTCTTAACTGTTTGTATTGTCGTTTTAAAGACCTATTTTTTACTATTTGCAAGGCAACCATCTGCAAGGAGTTGACAGTATAGGGTGTGAGTATATTGCTCAATCAAATAAAAAATATAAGATGGTTTTAAAGAATGTTTTGAAATGTCTAGGAATGGCAACAATTATTGGATTTGCTTCTTGTTCAGATGACGAAACGGCAATGGCCGGCACCCAGCAATTGAATATGGAGATAAGTGGCCTAGAAGATCTAGGAGCAGCGTTTCAATATGAAGGGTGGATCATAGTAGATGGGGCACCTGTTTCTACAGGTACTTTTACAGTTGATGCTGATGGCAATACTTCAGATAATGCTTTCCAGGTTTCTGAAGAAGATGCTGCAGCTGCTACGAAGTTTGTAATAAGTGTAGAACCTATTCCTGATACCGATCCTGCACCAAGTGCTGTAAAAGTATTAGCTGGTGATTTTAGCGGAGATGCAGCTACTTTGTCTGTTAGTGATCCTGCGGCATTAGGTACTAATTTTGAATCAGCTACGGGGAAATATATTATAGCAACTGCTACTGATGGAAATGCTGATATGAATGAATTAAGCGGTGTATGGTTTTTGGACAACTCTTCTGGTTCTGCTGAAGCAGGTTTGGATTTACCGACATTGCCAGCCGGCTGGGCATACGAAGGATGGGCTGTTGTTGATGGTACGCCATTGAGTACAGGTACGTTCACCTCAGTTTCAGGTTCAGATAATTCTGGTATCTATAACGGTACAGTGGCAGGGCCTCCATTTCCGGGTGAAGATTTTTTAAATAATGCTCCTGATGGAATTACTTTTCCACTAAGTCTTTCTTCAAGAACAGTTGTAATCTCAGTAGAGCCGGTCCCGGATAATTCTCCAGCTCCTTTTGTACTTAAGCCACTTGTTGGTCAAGTTCCAGCGAATGTACAAATACATACTGCGCTAGATATGAGTAATAATGCTGTTGCTACAAACCCTACTGGAACAGTGAGTAAATAATTTTAATTTAATTTGATAAAAGAATGCAATAGATTAATTCTATTGCATTCTTTTTTTTAGCCCTTCTGTGGAATGTTTTAATTTCGTCCTACATGATTAAGGTCTAGCTCAGATTTGGAAACTTAAGCAATTGGGAAATCGACTCCATCTCAAGCTCTTTCATTTTCTAATAAAACCTACTCAAGTTTAAAATCTATCAATCTTCTTTCCCAGGTAGATTCTCGATTAGAGAAAAAGAAAATATTGCTTGCAACAAGCCCAACTTCATCGCTATATAAATTGAATAGTGTTCTAGGGGTGTTTTCTTCATCATTAACATCCGAAAGAATACCCTCAAAATTCAAGCAATCAAATGCACCAAACGGTACATTTACATTTTGAACCTCACTTTGCATGGTGTACTCAATTCTGACAGGCCCAGCTTCATAAGTATATATTACTTGATCAAAGTCCAATGTAGAAAGTAAAATATTACCCCTTGAATTAATTAAAAAACCAGAGGAATCTCTCACATGTCTCATTACTTTGCCAAAACCAAAGTTGTTGTCTTCTATTGTGTAATATGTCTCGTCGTTGATAAAGCTAGCTCCAACAATTCGGATGGTATCATTGTAAGGAAGTAGTTCTTCATTTCCAAGAGCATCTACTTTAGCAACTTCATAAACCCAATAATTGCCTAAGGCTAAAGGAAACAATATAGGCTCCTCTATGATAGGGTCTGGGATTGATGAACCCGATTGATCGTCGTCATTGCAACTAAAAAAGAAAGGGATGATAAATAAACTGTAAACTAGGTACTTCATATTTGTTAATCATGTTGGTTTACATTTAAACTAGTATTATACGAAGATGGTCTTTCTAATCAATTATTTAACAAGTGTTAAACCAAAAGCCTAGAAAAGATAAATTCTATTACAGTCTTTTATTTCTTACAAGTATTTTAATTTTACCTGAGGTTGAAAGGTCTAGCCCAAGTTTGGAAACTTAAGCGAGTTCCGCGTGATCTGGACAAAAGGCAAGGTGAATAAGCAATGGCTATTTTAGTAAAAAATAAAGCAGGCATAAAAATAGAACATAAAAGAAAGCAAGCAAATAATTCCCAATCCTTATAAGTTTTACAATTTGATGATTAATTTTTTTGCCCAGAATATTAATAAAAGGAATGGGCAAAGAAAGAATGAATTTTTCTCTCCAATCTTCATAAAAGATCATTTCAATAATGTAGCCACGATAATTTCTTTTTATCAAAAGGGCGTGGGCCTTTATGTGGTAGTGGCCCTTTAGTGCAAGTGCAATAATTGAGGTGAAGCTTAATAAGGTGATTATAAAACCTTCCTTTATAAAAATATTTATCACAAATGTTATTTCAAAATCACCTCTACCCTTCTATTCTTAGCTCTATTGGCAGAAGAATTATTTTTAACCAATGGTTGATCTTCACCAAAGCCATTTGTATTCATTCTATTCATTGTAATTCCTCCGTTCTTAAATAGATAGTTCTTGACGTATTGAGCACGTTCTTTTGATAAGATAATATTTTTTGCAGCTTTACCTTTTTTGTCCGTATGACCATTTATCTCTAAGCTACTTTCTGAAACATTGTCTAGGTAATATATAAGGTCTGAAATATTATTCTTTTGTTCGTCGTTTAGACGTAAGTAATTTTCCCCAGTTCCAAAATACAAAATCAATGGCTCCCCTAAGAGTCTATTTTTAATATCATCAATTCGAGTATTTGCCGTCTTAGTTGAAGCTGCAGCGAAGGTGAATTCAATACCTTTTTCCAACTTGTTAATATTAAAACGATCAGGGCCTACAATTTCTGCAGAAGTATTGATTCTATTTTTTGAAAGACCAAGCGAAGCCATGTATTCCTTTACAGTGTTTGCTCTTGCTAATCCTAAATTTGGAAAAATACTTTCATCGTTTTCATCTTCTGAATAATAACCAATAATATTCAAATTACGGTCAGGGTTATTCTTCAAGTATGTCGATGTTTTATCACACAATTGTGCTACCTCCGTATTGACTGGCTTGGTGTAATCAAAGCTTGAATTTATAAAACTAAAATGGCTGTTAGCAGAACCTTGAAAAGCGGTATTATCCGCAACATACCAAAGCCCTTTTTTGACCTTAGTTGGTATGATACTACTTGTTGCAGCCCCAGTGATTGCAGTCCCTACTGTTGGTACGCCACACATATAATTTCCGACATACCTGGCTCCAAAAACCAAAAATCCGAGCAAAGCAATGACAATGAAGGGTATAAGTATATTTCGTTTCATGTAAAATGTAAATTGAATTCTGTATCAAATTTATTGAAATTTAAATTAAAACCAATTTCTAAGAGATTAAACTGTGCTAAATGATTGGTGGATAAGTATTTATACACTCAATTGCTAAAAATACTTTAAAGCTTATTATTTATTAAATCCACCCATAATTTTTGACAAATAATTGAGTATCAAGCTTTTTTAATTAAAATAATAGAGGCATATATCTATTATTTAATATCTTGAAACCGAGTTTTAAATAATACAAACAAAGCCACCATTAGCGCGTATATTAACTGTATAAAGGTTAATATTTACTTCAGTACCAATTTTATGAAAAAAAGAAAGCAAGAAGCTCCTTCATTCGTGAATATAAAAGACACGGAAAATCATGATCGTTACGATGATGTCTATTCAGAAACTACTCCAGGCAAATGGGAATCACATATCTTGAAAAAAAACGCAGTTCTCATTAAATCTGAGAACAATGTGCTTCTAAAAATTCAATTCATAGATGAAAACATCATTAGGATTAGATATGCTCTAAAAGCATTTGAAAAACATACCAGTTATGCCATTTCAAAGCATTACAAAAAGGTAAATGTTGGTCTAAAAATTACAGAATTAAAAAATGCTATTGAAATTGTCAGCCCAACGGCTAGACTATTAGTAACTAAGAAAAACCTTAAGGTAAGTATCTATAACACTGAAGGGAAACTTTTATCTCAGGACAAGCGTGGCTTTGTTCACCGATCTACTATTCTTAAAGGTGACACGCATGTGTCCCTCCAAAAAAGTATTACGAAAACGGAAAACTTCTATGGTCTTGGTGATAAAAGTAGTGCGCTTAATTTAAGGAAGAAAAAGTTTGAGAACTGGAATACAGATGCATTTGCGTATGGTCCTAAGACCGACCCTTTATATAAGACCATACCCTTTTTCTACGGTCTAAAAAATGATATTGCTTATGGAGTATTCTTTGATAATAGTCACAGAAGTTTTTTCGATTTTGATAGCAAAAATAAAAATGAATTATCTTTTGGAGCTGAAGGTGGTGAATTAAACTACTATTTCATTCTTGGTCCTGATTTAAACGATGTGGCTCAAAGATACACCCTGCTGACTGGCACACCAGAACTACCTCCAATGTGGGGTCTTGGCTATCATCAATGTCGTTGGTCCTACTACCCAGAAAAACGGGTTCTAAATTTAGCTAAAAAGTTCAGAGACAAGAAAATTCCTTGCGATTCCATTTATTTAGACATAGATTATATGGATGGCTTTAGGTGTTTTACCTGGAGCAAAAAACTATTTCCAAATCTAAAAAAGGTCATTGCAAAGATCAAAGAAAAAGGTTTTGACACAGTTGTGATGATAGATCCAGGGATTAAAGAAGATGAAAATTATTCTGTCTATCAAGAAGGAATAAAAAATGGATATTTCTGTAAAAGAACAGATGGAAATCTCATGGTTGGACCTGTTTGGCCAGAGAACTGTGTTTTCCCAGATTTTACAAATAAGGCCGTCCGTAAATGGTGGGGAAATTTATACAAGGAGCTTTACAATGATCAGGATGTCTCTGGTTTCTGGAATGACATGAATGAGCCTGCTGTCTTTAAAGTCAATTCGAAAACATTCCCTGATGAGGTCATGCACCATATGGAAGGGAACCCTACAAACCACAGAAGGGCTCATAATATTTATGGCATGCAAATGAGTCGAGCGACCTTTAAAGGTTTAAAAAAGTTGCGAAAAAATAAAAGACCATTTGTATTAACTCGTGCGACTTATTCTGGTGGCCAAAGATATGCTTCCGTTTGGACTGGTGATAACATCGCTTCTTGGGAACAATTGCAACTAGCAAATACTCAAACTCAAAGAATGAGTGTATCGGGTTTTTCTTTTGTAGGTTCAGACATTGGTGGCTTTGTTAATCAACCGACGCCAGAATTAATGTGCAGATGGCTGCAGTTAGCTGTCTTCCATCCTTTCTTCAGGGTGCACTCTATTGGAAATCGAGAAGATGGTTCTGCTGGGATTGATGACAATCCGGAAGAATTAAAAGAAGTGGAAAGACTAGACCAAGAGCCGTGGGCATTTGGAGAGGAGACAACTGTTCTTACGAGAAAGGCAATTGAATTTAGATACAAATTACTGCCTTATATATATTCTACTTTCAACGACTATGTGGTTGAAGGAAAACCGATGGTTAGAAGTTTGATATTTGAAGACCAAACGGACAAAAAACTGTACAACACAGAAAGAGAATTTTTATTTGGCGAGCATTTGTTTATCTCCGCAGTAACTAGGGCTAAAGCAAAATCTCAAAAAATTTATTTCCCAAAAGGAACTTGGTTTGATTTTAAAACTGGTGAAAAATATATCGGTGGAGATACACACAAAGTTTCTTTAACTCCAGATCGAATTCCAGTATTTGCAAGAGCTGGCGCTGTCATCCCAATGCATCCAGTTAGACAACACACCAAGGAAAAAGTTAACCAATTGCAGTTTAGAATTTTCCTTGATGAAGGAAATTTCGATAGTTGGTACTATGAAGACAAGGGAGAAGGCTACGACTATTTAGCAGATGAATACAAAGAAATTCAATTTGAATTTAATGCTACAAAAAAGAAAATTGTAGGAACTTCCAAATCTTTTGGTCTGTACAAAATGCCTTATAAAAATTATTTTTATCAGCTCTACGGTGTACCTGAAAAGATGATTAAAATAAGTATTGATGGTAAGAGTGTACCTTTTACTAGGACAGATGGAATTGTTAGGATTAGTACGAATAACTTATTTAAGGAGATTGTAATTTCGTGATGCTATTTCCTTTGAGCTGTTGGTTTAAATCAAGTAAAAAACTAATGACAAAAAGCCAATAACCAAAGGCAAGCAGCTACCGATTGCTGAGCACCAAATACTCCCAGTCTCTCAAATTAAGATTGCTTCCTGAATTCAAACTCAGCGTACTATTGCCAAACACATTTTGGTAATCGCCTTCGAAGCCAGTTCCATTTAAACTAATGGCCAGCGGCTTATTTGATAGGTTAACTATGACAACTACTTTATCTCCATCCATTTCTCTCGTAAAGGCAAATACTGATGCATCCTTTGAAGTATTGATCCTATGAAGTTTCCCTCCAAAATTTCCATTCCATAGACTCTTGTTTCTTTTCTTTAGGCTGAGTAGACTTCGATAGAAATCCGTATAAATGTAATCCTTGAAGTTTATTTTATCTGAACTATTTATGGAAAGAGCCTTTCTCGAGGGTTCCTCCTGACCCGAGTAAATTAAAGGCATTCCTGGCAAAGTAACACAGAGAACAGCCATGGCTTTATGTGCGTCTCCAAAGCGATTAAACTCGGTACCCTTTCGGTTATAAAAATCATTCGAAGTGAAATTGAAATATAATTTATTGTTGTCTTTCGATTTCAAAACTTTTTCTAATTGATTGGCATCTTGCTTTTTATTTGCAATACTTTGTAAAGTTGTAAACATTGAATCATCAAATTCTGCAAAATTATCTGCGATGATTTGATTATTGATGTTCGAATCAAAAATTAAAAATTTGTCTTTTTTAATGCAAATTTTTTCTTTGAGCTCCTCTAAAAAATCAACGGCAAATTCATTGGACTTGTCAATACAGATGCCATCCATATTTACTTCGTTTGTCCAGTAGTTTAAGTCATCAAATATTCTAGTTCTTAATTTTTTATTGGAATAATCTAAAGCTAGATTCTGATCTTTTCCCTTTTTATAGAAAGCTGGATACACCTTTTTCCAATTATGTTCTGCAGCAGTATGTTGGATAGGACATTCTAAAACAATAAACATTCCTGCCCTGTGAATCTCTTTAACCATGCTTTGAAAATCTGCAAAGCTTCCCAAAGATTCATCTATAGATTTGAAATCCATAATATCCTTATATAAATCGATGGTCTCTGATTGTTTTTTATTTGCCTTGGCAAAGATTGGCATCAGGAGAACAATCTGTACCCCAAGGTCTTTTAATCTAGGTATATGTGGTTTGAAGGCATTAAAAGTCCCTTCTTTGGTAAACTGTTGAATGTTAACTTGATAACTGGCAGCATTGTGCGTCCAAGCAGGTCTCAAATCCTCTTGACTTATTGTTTCGACAATAGCATCAAATGTTTTTTCAGCAGGACTGCTGTTCTTGCAAGATCCAAGAAGCAGTAAAACGAAAAAAATCAAATGGTAATGGGTTTGCAAGATATTTGTTTTGGTCTTTATTAAAGTACAATAAACATCTCACAAAAAGAAAAGTTCTACTGCTTATAAATTTTGAAGAGACAGAAGTAGGAACCTACTCCTTACTAATTTTCTCTTGTTTTCTAACTAACTTGAACTGCGTGCTTTTAGAATTTCTTTCCGTATTGCCCATACATATATATAGGTCCCCACGATTTATAGTTTTCCATTCGTTAAGCCACCAATCTTCATTCATTGGAGCCATAAAAGTAATTTGTTGTTTTTCTTCGTCCCATGCCCAAGCGCCTTGGTATAAATCCTTTTCGTTTTGCCCAACAGTCATTAATTGATTTTCGTCAAGCTTAAACCAAATGCCTTCATAGCCAGATCTATCACCGGGTGTTTTTGTGTTCACTGCTGCACCTAAATGCCAATACCCAGAACCAAAATTTACTTTGACAGAAGTTGGTACTTTAGCTCTTGCAACCGCCTTCTTCACCAATTCTTGCAATCCTTCTGGTACATTAGATAGATCCGCAGTTCCATTTGCAGTTGTCACGCCTGCTGTTTTGGGAATAGTGCCCGTTTCAGTTGTATTTGCTTTAGGATCTGATTGACAGCTAAAAGTGGATAATATTAGAATGGTCGAAAAACAAGTTAATAGTAAATAGTATTGGAATTTCATATTAAGGTTTACTTAGGTTTTTTTATCAATTAGATGAGGCGAATTTAAATATTTTAGGGAACTATATACCTAGTACACCAAATATAAATTATGAGAGTAATACATTCAAATGTGTTTAATATAAATTGCTTATTGTTTATTCGTGTATTTGTTTACAAATTTTCTAAGATTATCTTAAACACATCAACAAATAACCGCATAAAACAATTTCAATACATTTTTACAAATATCTCATAGGCTGTCTTAAATTTTTTGGCTTATTAGATATATAGGCTCCATATTTTATTCCTCTTTTTTATACCTGCCAAAATGTCTGCCAAAATGACACAAAAGTCCTATAATGTCATCAAAAAGGTCTAAAATAAGAGTTAAAAATTACAATTTGGCACAAAATATAGGATGGTACGCACATTGATACAGTAAGGTTGTATATAATATGTCCCAAAGATATAAATCCTGAAAAGGTATTATTTGAGACAGATAAATTTTAAAACATTAAACTAAAAATTCATAAAAATGGGTAAAATTATTGGAATTGATTTAGGAACAACAAACTCATGTGTCGCTGTAATGGAGGGAAATGAGCCAGTTGTCATTCCTAATGACGAAGGAAAAAGAACAACTCCTTCTGTAGTGGCTTTCATGGAAAGTGGAGAAAGAAAAGTAGGTGATCCTGCAAAGAGACAGGCCATCACTAATCCAACTAGAACAGTAGCTTCTATCAAAAGATTCATGGGTGGTAGATATTCAGAATCTGCAACCGAAGCTGGTAGAATGCCATACAAGGTGATCAAAGGTGACAATGATACAGCAAGAGTAGAGATTGATGGAAGAAAATATACGCCGCAAGAGATTTCTGCTATGATCTTACAAAAAATGAAGAAAGTAGCTGAGGACTATTTAGGTCAAGAAGTTACAGAAGCAGTTATTACGGTACCTGCCTATTTTAATGATTCACAAAGACAGGCTACAAAAGAAGCTGGAGAAGTTGCTGGATTAACTGTAAAGAGAATTATAAATGAGCCAACTGCTGCTGCATTGGCTTATGGATTAGATAAGCAAGGAAAGGATTCAACCATTGCTGTATTTGACCTTGGTGGGGGTACTTTTGATATATCTGTACTAGAATTAGGAGACGGCGTATTTGAAGTAAAATCTACAAATGGTGATACACACCTTGGTGGAGATGATTTTGATCAAGTGATCATTGAGCATTTAGCTGAAGCATTCAAAAAGCAAGAAAACATAGATCTTAAGAAAGATCCTATGGCCTTACAGAGATTAAAAGAAGCTGCTGAAAAGGCAAAAATTGAATTGTCTTCCACTACAGAAACTGAAATAACTTTACCATACGTTACTGCTGTTGATGGTGTGCCAAAGCACTTATCACTAAAATTAAGTAGGGCTCAGTTTGAAAAGTTAGCAGATGATCTAATCGCTAGAACTTTAAAGCCATGTGCAGCCGCTCTAAAAGATGCCGGTTTGTCTAAGTCTGATATTGATGAAGTTATTTTAGTAGGAGGATCAACAAGAATTCCTGCTATCCAGGAAGCTGTAAAAAAATTCTTTGGTAAAGAGCCAAACAGATCTGTTAATCCAGATGAGGTTGTAGCATTAGGTGCTTCTATCCAAGGTGGTGTAATGTCAGGAGATTATACTGGTGATATTGTTTTATTAGATGTAACACCATTATCTCTAGGTATCGAAACAATGGGCGGCGTTTATGATGTGGTCATTGAATCAAACACAACGATACCTGCAAAGAAGTCAAAGATCTACTCTACAGCTGCTGAAAATCAACCTTCTGTTGAGATTCACATCTTACAAGGAGAACGGCCAATGGCAAGAGACAATAGAACAGTTGGTAGATTTATCTTAGATGGTATCCCTCCAGCGCCAAGAGGTGTTCCTCAGATCGAAGTTACTTTTGACATGAACACGGATGGTATCCTAACAGTTACATCAAAAGATAAAGGTACAGGCAAAGAACAAAACATCAGAATCGAGGCTTCTACCGGTTTGTCAAAAGAAGAAATCGCAACAATGAAGGCTGAAGCTGAAGCAAATGCTGATGCAGATAAAAATGCAAGAGAGAAAGTTGACAAAATGAACGCAGCTGATTCTTTAATATTCCAAACAGAAAAGCAAATCAAAGAATTTGGCGACAAGATACCTGCTGATAAGAAGCAAGCAATCGAGGAAGGTGTTGCTGAATTAAAAGAAGCACACAAATCTGAAGACATCGCTGCTGTTGATGCTGCCTCTGAAAAGTTAAATGCTGCATGGCAAGCCGCTTCTCAAGACATTTATCAAGCACAACAACAAGGTAATGCAGAAGGAGCTACAGCTGATGCTGGAGCTCAAGGCGCTGATAATGGCGAATCTGCAACTGATCCAACAAGCGAAGCAGAGGATGTAGAGTTTGAAGAAGTTGATGCGGATGATCAAGCGTAGCTTAGTTGTTGGTTGATAGTTGTTGGTTGTTCGGCGTTTCGAACAACCAGCAACGAACAGCAATCAACCATTAAAGCCCACTTTTTCTATTTGAAAGAGTGGGCTTTTTCTTTTGCAAAATTGCTAGCTTGCGAATAGAAAATTATATCCTTTATCTAGAATGAATAAACCTGTTATACTCCTGCTACTCTGCATGCTCTTTGTTCTGAATGCTTGCCAATCGTCCTTTCAATCAAAGACAACAAGCCATTCAGGAAATGACTATTTGATATATAGAAAAAATACAAGCCACAAAATCATTATTGATGGAAAAATAGATAAGGCTTGGAATAAAGCAACTGTACTTAGTGATTTTAAATCTCCTTGGGATTCGCTTGCCGCGAATGATGAAACAATTTTTAGAGCCTTGCATGATGAAGCCTTTCTATATTTTAGCTTTAAAATAATAGACGGGGATCTATTCCTAACAAAGGAAAGAAAATTCGCCGAAAAGCAAGTATTACTTTCGGATCGTGTGGAACTCTTTTTGGCAAGTCCCTCAGGAGATTATTATTCCTTTGAAATTGATGCCGCAGCACGTCTATTTGACTCCACAGCTAAGATTGGCAAGATCATCGATGCGGATTGGAGTATTCCTTCAAAAGATATACAAGTCGGTGCCAGTATAAATGAATCTGGTTATTTTGTCGAAGGCAAATTATCAAAGGAATGGATGAAAAGCAAGAAGCTAATTTTAGAAGATGGAACCATTCAAATTGGTGTATTTAGAGCAGACTTCAATAAGGATGGTACAAAAGTTAAATGGATAAGCTGGCAAACGCCAGAAAGTGAAACTCCTAATTTCCATTTGGAATCTGCTTTTGGGAGAATGAGGCTTTATAAAAGATAAAATGGTGAATTGTAAACGGAAAAGTTTAAAGGGATCAAACAAGAGAATTGAAATTTCTAGATCGTATAATTCTGTAAAACAGAAACAATAAAGAAAGGATCAATCGGCTTTGCCGATTGATCCTTTCTTTATTGTATTTCTTCACTCCATCCCTTCAATCTCCCCTTGACACTGATTTTTGCTTTCGCAAAAAATCGGTCATTATTGGATCTCAAATTTCTTGAACTCCTTCAAATCTGAACTCCCTCCAATAAAAACATGAAATTCGCCTGCTTCAAAAATAAATTTTCCTTGAGGATCGAAAAAACCTAATTCTTCCTTAGTCAAATCGAAGGTAATTGTTTTGCTCTCACCAGCTTCCAAAGGCACGAGTTCAAAACCTTTCAGTTCTTTAATGGGGCGAACAGTGCTTGCGACCAGGTCACGTATGTAAAGTTGCACAACTTCCTTGCCTTTCACTGATCCAGTATTCTTCAATTGTACACTCACGTCCACCTTTCCTGTCGTAGCAAAATTGTTTGTTACCGTCACATCGGAATATTCAAAATCAGTATAACTCAATCCATGACCAAAAGGATAAAGTGGTGCGTTTACTTCATCTGTGTAATGTCTCCAAAAAACGAGATCAATCGGACCAGGTCTTCCTGAACTCATGTGGTTGTAATAGATTGGCACTTGGCCAACAGATCTTGGAAAAGTCATAGGTATCTTTCCAGAAGGATTATAATCGCCCACCAATGCAGCTGCAATCGCATGACCACTCTGTGTCCCCAATTGCCAAGCATGTAATATGGCAGGTATGTTTTCATCGGCCCAAGTTAAAACCAAAGGTCGACCGCTCATTGTCACTAAAACAATATTAGGATTCACCTCATGTATCGCCTCCAGCAATTCTTGTTGCAATCCAGGGAGTCCTAATTTTGCACGTGATCTACCTTCGCCAGATTGGTAGCCATGCTCTCCCATAACTAAAACAACCTTTTTAGATTTCTTTGCTAATTTGACGGCCTCCTTAAAACCTGTACGATCTGTTTCGTTTATTTTTACTTCATGAATGAATGAGGTATTTCCTTTTATTAAGTCTGGGCCTTTTTCATATTTATGCTTTAAGCCTATTTCTTTTAATCCTTCTAAAACAGATATGGCTGAGTTATCATCTGATCCCATACGCCAGTTACCAAGAGGTGAATTTTTTTCACCAGCTAAAACACCAATAACTGCTAAATCTTTTTCCTTTTTGGACAAGGGTAATATGCTATTTTCATTTTTTAAAAGTACGATAGATTTCTTCGCTAAATTCAATGCATCCTCCATGTGCTTGTCATTATATAAAAGCTCTTTTTCTCTTTTTACATTACAATACTTGTATGGATCATCAAATAAACCAAGGTCTTCTTTTGCTTGTAAAATTCGCCGACAGGCATCATCAATATATTTTACATCAACTTTTCCCTCCTCTACTGCTTCCTTTAGATGTCTGATATTTCCGTAAGATTCCATGTCCATATCTGAACCAGCATTGGTGGCAATAATTGCAACATCTTTCAAATCCTTGGCAAAACCATGATCAATCATTTCTTTTCCAGAACCCCAATCAGAAATCACGAAGCCTTGAAAGTCCCAACGATCTTTTAACACCTCTCTTTGTAAAAATTTATCTCCAGTAGCAGGTACACCATTTAAAATATTAAACGAATTCATGACTGTCAAAACCCCTTCATCTACACATGCTTTAAATGGCGGCAGAATGACATTGTATAAAGTGGAAGTTCCCACGTCTACCGTATTATAATCCATTCCAGCTTCTGCAAAACCATAGCCTGCAAAGTGCTTTGCACAAGCGGCAATTGTATTATTAGCTTTTAGGTCTTTACCTTGAAATCCTTTTACTCTAGCTCTTGCAATCTGACAACCCAAGTAGGTATCTTCCCCTGCGCCTTCCATGACTCTACCCCATCTTGCGTCTCGAGATATATCCACCATCGGTGCAAACGTCCAATTAATTCCTCTCGAGGAAGCCTCAATCGCAGCATTTCTTGCAGACAATTCTATTGCCTCCAAATCCCAAGAAGCGGTCTCCGCTAAAGGAACAGGCGTCAAAGTCTTATGCCCATGAATGACATCCAATCCAAAGATCAAAGGTATGCCTAGTCTTGAACCTTCGACTGCTTCCTTTTGCATGGCACGAACAGCTTCTGCACCAGTCACATTCAGGACAGAGCCGACTAAGCCCGATTTAAGATGATCATATTTCCACCTGCTATCTCCTCCCTCTGGCGCAGGACCCGTTGCGTCCCAAAATCCATTATACTGGTTCATCTGACCAATCTTTTCTTCTAAGGTCATCTTTGACATCAGCATGTCAATTTTTGATAGCTTTGTTTTAGTATCCTTTGCTACATCCGTTTTCTTGATTGATCCTGTGTCTTTTGGAGTACAAGTTAGACACAGCAGTCCAACCAGGATCATATACATTACAATCTTGAGTTTAAGCATAAATATGAATTATTTACTTCTCTATGAAAAATATAAATAAGATAAAATGACAACTATCACAA
Source organism: uncultured Saprospiraceae bacterium (assembly GCA_938018185.1). GTDB lineage: Bacteria > Bacteroidota > Bacteroidia > Chitinophagales > Saprospiraceae > JALZVN01. The sequence goes on along the minus strand of CALIIW010000150.1, from coordinate 24,302 downwards.
TGCCTAAACCTACAGGTTTGACATATTTATATGGGGTTATATCCACTTGTTCTGTATAAGGCAGATCGAATGCTTCGCTTCTTGGCTTAAACATTCCAATGACCAACATGATGACTACATTCATCACAAAAAGACCTGCCATCACGTGCAAAAAGTGTGGATAATTTTCCTCACCAAAAACATGAGGTTTTAAAATAAATTGAGAGATTGAATATAGAACTGCTCCCAAAACGATTGCAATTTTCGCCGCAATTGCAGGAACATATTTTGTAAGATAACCAACAATAATAATTGTTAAAATCGGTATACTGTAACACCCATTTATCTCCTGCAAATATCCAAACAATCCGTCTGGGGCATTTGCTATCATCGGAGCGATAAACATAGCCATAATAGCCAACAATATTCCAAACATTTTACCCATTCTCACAACGGTTTTATCATCTGCATCAGGGTTAAAGTGTTCTTTGTAAATGTCTAGCCCAAAAAGCGTAACCGAACTATTCAAAGCAGAATTGAAAGAACTTAATATGGCCCCAAATAAAACAGCAGCAAAAAAACCAACCATAGCTACTGGCAATACTTCTTTTACCAATTTTGGATAGGCTTGATCTGGAATATCTAATTGCCCTTTAAACATATAAAAAGCAATCATTCCTGGTATGACCAAAATCAAAGGACCTAATATTTTAAAAAAGGCTGCAAGCAATAATCCCTTCTGCCCTTCTTTCAAATTCTTTGCAGCTAAGGCTCTTTGTATAATTGCTTGATTGGTTCCCCAATAAAACAATTGTACCAACATCATTCCAGTGAATATTGTAGAGAATGGAACTGAGGCTTCCGGTCCTCCTATGGCATTGAATCGCTCTGGAGCATCATTATATAAATTTGTTATACCTGTTACAACCGATCCGTCTCCAATGTGAGTCAATCCAAAAACAGTAATCATTATTCCTCCTATCAGTAAACCAACTGCATTTATTGTATCTGAGACGGCAACTGCTTTTAATCCACCAAATATTGCATAGACAGATCCAATCAAACCAATTCCCCATACGAAGATCCATACAGCTGTGGTGTGGGATATTCCAAATGTTGCAGGAACATCAAACATGGTGACTAAGGCTAAAGAGCCTGAGTATAACACTACTGGCAATAAGACAATGACATATCCACTTAAGAACAAGACCGAAGCAATGGTCTTAGTCATTGTATCATACCTAGTTTCCAAAAATTGAGGGACTGTCGTAATCCCTCCTTTTAAATATCGAGGTAATAAGAATAAAGCTGTGATTACCATAGCAATGGCCGCTAGAGTTTCCCAACACATTACCAATATTCCTTCCGTGTAGGCTTGACCGTTTAATCCAACTATTTGTTCCGTTGAAAGGTTTGTCAAAAGCAAAGATCCTGCAATCACACCAGCAGTAAGACTTCTGCCTCCTAAAAAATAGCCATCTGCTGTTTCCTCCGTTTTGCCCGTAAGCCAATAAGAGACAGCTGCTACCATTGCTGTGAATGCGATAAACGATATTATTGCCATTGTAAGTTTGGTTTTTAAGTTAAGCTATATCAATAGCCAGCGTTCTGACTAAATGTACCTCCTGAAAGATCAATTTCTTGCTGTGGAATCGGTAGAAAACCTTTTGTTGCCGAATTAAATTCGACTTCAAATAAAAGTTGATCTCCCTCATAATTTGGACCACGATTTCCAGTGATTGTCAGTTGTTCGTTAGCATAGGATAATCCCTGCCTTAAGATATCAAAATATCTGATGCCTTCTAGAGAAAGTTCTAATCTTCTTTCTTTCAATATATTTTCTATACTTGCTGGTACAGAAGCTAAACCTACTCTTGCCCTTACTTCGTCTAAATAATCTTGTGCCGATGGACTTCCTAATTCTGCAGCCATTAGCAATACATCAGCAAACCTGATGACTCTATAATTGCAAGTTCTATTGTGCTCAAACTGCCCATCAGATCCCCAATGTTCTGAATCCGAAGTGTACTTTGCTGAGAAATAACCTGTATGTTGATATCCCTTAATCAAATTGCCATCAAGATCTTCTTGTTTTATAATCGTTCCTTCCACTCTTGGATCATTACCCATAAACTGCTTTAGTTTTTCAGTCACTGGCGCAAAACTCCAGCCTCTGTTAAAATGATCAGAACCTGTTACTCTTGGCCCTTGCATCTGAGCAGCTAGGTTGCCTTCTGACCCTCTTAAATATTGCCAATCCCACCAAGCTGGGCTATCACCATGTGAAATTTCAAAAACCGACTCGGTGCCAAATTCTGTTTTTAATTTAAACAATTCATTGTACTCCGGATGTAAAACAAAACCACCATTATTTATCAGGTCTTCTAGATATTCAAGTGCCTTTGCTCGATTGACCGTAATAGAACCTGCTTGTATATCAGCTCCATAGACTCCATTGTAAAATAAAAATACCCTCGCCAATAATCCTTCTGCTGCCCATTTTGTTATTCTTCCATTTTCAGCAGCAGGAATGGATGTAGGCAAATCTTCAATCGCTTCAACCAAATCAAGACCAATCTGATCGTAAACTTCTTTTGCAGTATTTTGCGTTTGCGAATACTCTGATGGCCCCCCAATCGTTTTTGTCAATAGCGGTATATTTTCAAAAAATCTAACCAACTCTGTATAGAAATAAGCGCGCATGAATTTACACTCTGCTATTACCCTTGTTTTAAATTCATCAGAAGCTTCTATGTCTTCAATTTTTTCGAGTAATAAATTGGCTCTATATATTCCTACATAATTTTTTAACCAAATGGCATGCACTAATTTATTGTTGGTTGGGATTCTAAACAAATTCAATTCGTTTTCATCCAAACCATCATTGGCGTCTCCTCCTCCTGCAAATGCATCGTCTGATAACATGTCTGAGACTGTTAAAAAAGGTGCCCAAGATATGCCCGGTGATGACTGATATTGCAAGGCATCATAGACGGCAACTAATGCTTCTTTGGCATCATCCTCTGTTTTGTAAAAATTTGATGAGGCAATTTGATCCAATGGCTGTCTGTCCAAAAAGTCCTCTTTGCAGGACATCAAAAGAATACAAAGAATAATGCTAGATAAAATTATATATTTATTCATGTTATGATTTCTTTATCGTTATATGAAGTTTTGCAACTTGATATAATTATTTAAAACGTAATGCTTGTTCCTAACCTAAAAGTTCTTGATGGCGGATAAGCTCCCCTGTCAATTCCAATATTGAAGGACTCTATCTCATTGTTAGAATTTACCAAGGCTCCTATCTCTGGATCTACTCCAGTATATTTTGTGAAGGTGAAAAGATTCTCTGCAGAGACATAAACCCTCCAAGCTTGTGCATTCATCTTAGTAAGTAATTTCTCGCCAAAGTTGTAACCCAATTGGACATTTTTTAATCGGACGTAAGAACCATCTTCAATATATAAATCAGAAACTCTATTGTTATTATTAGAATCTATCCAAGTATATCTTGGGGCAGAATCTGAAGTTCCCTCTCCTGTCCATCTATCCAATAAATCAGTTGTACTATTTGTATATCTTAGATCTCTTCTTTGTGTCCCGTTGAAAATCTCATTGCCGGTAGCACCTTGGATAAACAGTGATAGGTCTACGCCCTTTTTTTCAAAGGAAGCAAAAACACCAAAGGTCATATCAGGTGTTGGGTTTCCAATTTGCGTTCTATCTTTTTCATCAATAATTCCATCTCCATTAAAATCTACAAATCTAACATCTCCAGGAACGGCATTTTCTTGAAGCAATTCTCCATCTCTATTGATGTGTTTAAAAACTTCTGCTTGTGATTGAAAGATTCCATCCGTTTTGTAGCCCCAAAAATAAGCGATTGGTTGACCTTCTTCTGATCGTGTTACGGGACCAGCCAAAGCCCAAGAAGCACCTGTTAATACTTTCTCAGAATTACCAATAAAAGTAATTTCGTTTTCATTGAATGCTCCATTGATTCCAATATTGCATTTGAAATCACCTTTTACTTCCCTCCATGTCACTGCCCATTCAAGACCTTTGTTTTGGACAGAACCTACATTTGCAATAGGTCCATCATTTCCAACATGTCCTGGAATAGGTGCCTTTTCTAATAAGCCTGTTGTATTCTTTATATAATAATCAAAGGTGGCTTGAAGCTTATTTTCAAAAAAACCGAAATCCAATCCATAGTTATATTGCTCCGATTCCTCCCAACGAATATCTGCGTTTTCTACAAATAGTGGAGAAGATCCCACTTCACGTCCGTCGCCAAAAGTATAGCCTCTTGTCTTGTCAATTGCTGACAAAAATTGATAATCTCCAATTTCTTGGTTTCCATTGACACCCCATGATGCTCTTGCTTTCATGTAGTTTATTGGACCTAAATTTGAAAACATTGGCTCATCACTCATCACCCAGGCAAATCCAACAGAAGGGAAAATTCCAAATCTCTGATTGGCACCAAATTTAGAAGAACCATCTCTTCTTAAAATTCCAGTAAAGGAATATTTGTTTTTAAAATTATAGGTTACTCTTCCAAATAAAGAATACAGAGAAGAATGCACTGCTTCTCCACCTGCTGTCCACAAGGTATCCGTTGCTAAATTTAAATAAACATTATCTGGATCATCAACTGGCACATCTGCATTAAATCCACTCAGGTTTTCAAAATTATACTCTGTAGATGTTATGCCTATCAAACCACCAATTTCATGATCTCCAACAGTCTTCGTATAATCCAAAGTGTTCTCCCATTGCCAAGTAAAATACCTATCTATGGTTTTATTAACTGTAGTCTTATTATCATTTAGTTGTGCGCCATTCAAATAAAATAAAGGTTTGAAATTATCTGATACAACATAAGCTAAGTCCATAGAAATATTAGACTTAAATTTTAGATTTTTAATTGGCTCTAACTCTCCGTAGATGTTTCCAACCAATTCGTCTTTCCTAGTCTTAGGGCTTTGTGTTTGAATCAAAGCCAATGGATTGACAATCTCTGCTCCTACGTATTGAGAAATTCCGTAGATATTTCCATCTTCATCATTGACCACAGGTTCTAAAGAATATGGGTAAGCACTTAGATTGGTTTCATCCGTTTCATACACAGGAGTTAAAGGATCTAAATTTAAAGCCGAACTATAGGCTCCATTAAAAGATTGATTCGTTCCTATACCTCTTTTGGTTAAGTGTGTAAAAGCCAAATTATTTCCTACTGTAAAAAAGCTTGTTGCTTTATGTCTTCCATTTAATCTTGCGGTATATCTATCGAAAGATGATTTTTCCCTTCCTATAATCCCGTCTTGTCTAAAGTAAGAAACTGAGGAAGCTACGGTTGACTTTTCGTTTCCTCCAGCAATAGAAATTTGATGACTTTGCATGGGCACATCTTTCTCAAAAAGGGCATTCTGCCAATTTGTATTATGCGGAGATATTTCTAAAAGGTCAAAAGGCTCTGACAAGCCAGCATTTCTTGCCCCTTCATTCATCATCATTTTGTATTCATCCGCATTCAACATATCAAGTTGATTGCTAAAGTTTTGGATGCCATAATAACCAGAATAAGTTACACTCATTTTGCCAACATATCCTGCATTGGTTGTAATCAACACAACACCATTGGCAGCTCTAGCTCCGTAAATAGCAGCTGATGCGGCATCTTTCAAAACATGAATGGATTCTATATCCCCTGGATTCAAATAATCTATTCCACTAACAGCAATTCCATCCACAATGTATAATGGATTTGAGTTTCCTGTAGTTCCAATACCTCTAATTCTTACGGTCGGTGCATCCCCAGGTTGGCCTGAATTACTAGTGACCTGTACCCCTGGTGTACGGCCTTGCAAGGCTTGTTCAACTCTCAAAACTGGCGTAGAACCAATTTCTTCTGCTGTTACTGTAGCTGTTGCACCTGTAACAACTTTTTTCTTTTGTCTCCCATATCCAATGACTATGATCTCATCAAGTTCATTGTTGTTCAAATTCATTTCGACGATATGAGATGTCTTTCCATTTAATGGCAGCTCTATGGTTTGAAATCCGATATATGAAATCTCCAACACATCTATGGTCGGATCAGCCATTAAAGAAAAGGATCCATCATAATCGGTGACCGTACCTTCTGAGGTTCCTTTAATTAATACAGTTGCTCCTATGATTGCTTCAGCAGTTTCACCATCAGTGATAACACCTTTTATTTCACTTTTTTGAGCGTAGGAGGATAAAGATCCTAAAACGCAAATGACGAGAAGGAAACTTATTTTGCATATGGCTTTAAGCATAAATATTTTTTTTACTCTAAATTCTTAAGATTGGTTTTCTTTAAATTTCTTGAAAAACTCTGATGTAATCAACTTGCATTTGGGTTGGAAAAACGGTCGTGTCATCTGGACTGCCTGGCCAATTTCCGCCTACAGCTACATTAAATATTAAATAAAATGAATTTTGGAATTCAGATCTATCCGCTGGAGTTGTGCTAAAACTGTGATAAACATTGTCATCTACCATCCATGTGATTTCAGTATCCGTCCAAATAATTGAAAACACATGAAACTCATCAGCAAAAGTACCTTCAGATAACTTATATGATTTAGGATCATCATCTCTTTCAGTTCCATTATGCCAGAATACGTTTCCCCCAATTGTGTTTTCTCTACCCTGACCACCGACCATTTCCATAATATCAATCTCACCACATTTAGGCCACCCAACAGTAGCTTGGTTTGTACCTAACATCCAAAGTGCAGGCCATAAACCTTGTCCTTTTGGCAAGGTGGCTCTTATATCTATCCTCCCATATTGGAAAGCTTGTTTATTTCTAGTAACAATTTTAGAAGAAGTATATTTGAAGCCCTCATAGTCTTCTCTTTTTGCTTCAATGGTTAATACGCCATTGGATACCGATAAATTTTCAGGTCTATAATATTCCAATTCGTTGTTGCCCCAACCACATAAATCTGGACAACCATTGCCTATGTCATGAGACCAATCTGCTTCATTTAGTTCTGATCCTAAAAATTCATCATTCCAAACGAGCTCCATTCCATCATAACTAAAAGGTGTAGAATAACCATTGCCTACAGGTACAGGATCAGCCGCTTCAACTAGAACACGTTTTTTCTTTGAAACATACCTTCCTGATGGACCATATGCTCTAACTTCTATTTCGTAAGAGCCATAAGTAACATAGGTGTGTTCATGAATTCCTTCATTTTTAATGACAGGATCTGCTGTCCCTTCTCCTAAGAAAAAATGAAACGAATTTGCATTTGTAGCTGTGGCATTAATCACTACAATGCCGGATCCATCATTATAAGACAAGACGTTTAGTTCTAAATCTGTCGGATCATCGGAGTTAATAAGAGAGCCATCGTCAGGTTCGTTTGGGCATGAGAAGAGAAAGGCTGTTGCAAAAAACAGGATGAGGTATTTCATATTCAGATTGTATTGGAATAAAAAAAGAAAAGCAATAGTAGCCAGTAGGCTACTATTGCTTTTTGAAAAAAAATTATTCAGAAATCAAAGTAAATGTCCAGTAAGCTCCACCTACTTGACCATCACTTATATCAATGGTTAATGCAAGAATTTCTGAACTTCCTGTATTAACGTAACTTAAAACTTCGTAAGTAATATCATCAACATCCAATGGATTTGGAGCAGCATGCTCTCCACCATTAAACGCCTTGGCCAATCCAATAAATGCGCCTGTTCCTGTTACGGTAATGTAAGCAGGCTCATTAGCAGTTGCTTCAGTTATTGTAAAACTGTGCGAACTTGAAGCCCAAGGTGCAGCATCAATAGGAAGATCTCCATCCAATACGCAACCAGGAGGATCGATTCCCATATAAGCCTCCGCCCATAAATCTCCATTTGAGTTATAGATAAATTTATCCTCATTATTAAAAATGTATTCATCATTGAATGCACAATCTCTAACAGTTACATCATCCAGTGTAGTTGCAAACCATTCTCCAGATCCTTTTGCAGGACCTACAGCTAATGCACCAGCTTCTGGGTTCAACTTCCAAGTTTTTAATCCATTTCCATGGAAACTTTCTGCTGAAAATACAGCGCTAGTTACAACTAAGTTAACTGTACTCTCATTTGAGCCATTCGCATTTGTTGCTGTCATAACCACTGTATAATTGCCATCGCTTGCATAGGTATGAGTTGGGTTTTCTTCAATAGATGTATTGTTATCTCCAAAATCCCATGAATAAGAATCCGCATTGATAGAACTATTTGTGAAACTAACTGTCTGTCCATTAATCTCATAATTAAATGAAGTTGTTGGAGGAGCACCTGGTAAGTCTGGTTCAGTTGAAGGGTCATCATAGCTCACCAAAAGAAATTGCCAGTATCCACCATCAATAGTTGTTTCCAAATACATTTTATCAACAGGTCCATCCGTTTCTAAACTAGTAACAGCATAGGTTACTGCACTCTGTGGCGTTGAATACTCTGCATCTGAACCTACCTTAGGTAAACCAACATGAGCTCCCAATCCCGTAACAGTTAAAGATCCAGCTGCTGGATCGTAATTAAAACTAAATGTTCCTGATCCCCATGCTGACAAATCTTCACCATTAGGTCCAGTCATAAGCGTTGCATCAGAATCATCTATACATTGACCAGCTATATCTTCATTCCAAATTCCATAATCTGCGAAAACAGATCCTTTACTATCGTATGTAAAGGTACCGTCTGTACTAAAAATATACTCTTCTTCCATAAGACAAGGTCTTGCCCCAATTGGATCATTCAATCCAAATGCCCACCAAATGGCAGATTTATCTGCTGGTCCTACTTGTAAAGGGTATTCTTCCTCCGCAATGTTTCTTGATAATTTCCAAACTTTTGAGGTTTCTCCAGTTAAATCTTTAATTGCTGAATTAGGGTCAACAATTGTTACAGTCTTTGATGCTGTATGGGATGTTGAGCTATTAGTTGCAGTTAAAGTAACAACAAAATCGCCTGCATCTGCATAAGTATGCGTTGGGCTTTCTTCTGTTGACATATTGGTATCACCAAAATCCCAAGAATAAGAATCGGCATTATCAGAGAAATTTGTAAAGCTTACTGTGTTAAAATCATTTTCAGCAATTTCAAACTGAAAACTTGCTATCGGATCAGTTGATGATACACCCGGGCCATCGCCTTCATCATCACTGCATGAACCAATTAAGAATAAGCTTAATATTAAGCTTAGTAAGAGGGGTAAATTGTAGAATTTCATATTATTAAGTTTTTAATGTTTGAAATATTTAAACAAAGAAAAGCAAGAAATGTTGAAAAGTTCACTTCAGCGAATCAATTCTTAAATATGGTTGTGAAAATACACCAAACTATTGATTATCTTTATTAAATCAATACATCATCAATACATCAATGCCCAAAATACTATACATCAAAGGTTCATCATTAAAAACTTTCAGCACCTCATTGAAAGGGCTTCAGCTATTGACTCTTTCATGTATTTGTATTGTTATGTCAATGTCAAATGTAGTTTCTCAGGATTTTAAATTTGGTACACCAAAGATATATAATCATTCTAAAGACGCTTATCATGCAGGACCTCAAAATTGGTCTGCCTCTTACAGCAATGGTAACATCTTTTTTGCCAACAATGGGGGCTTATTGTCTTTTGATGGCATATCCTGGCGTAGCTTTCCTACCCCAGGAAATACCATCATGCGATCGATAGCAATTTCACCATCCAAGCGAATTTATATAGGAGCTCAAAATGAGCTTGGATATTTCTATCCAAATTCATCAGGGGGTCTAGCCTATGAAAATTTGAGAGATAAGTTCAGAAGCCAGCTATCAGATCTAGCTGAAGTCTGGCACCTTTTAATTGAGAACGAAAATCTAGCCTTTTCTTCAAACGATAAAATATACCTTATTAGGAATGACAGTATAAGCACCTTTGGCAAAAACGCCTACATTTATTCCTTTGCTAAAATTCAGAACAGCTTTTGGTACCATTCTGAAGGACAAGCTATCTTTCAAATTGTAAAAGGCAAAGAATCCATAATTCCAACAAGCGAGACCTTCAAAGACAAAAAAATCATTAAGATCGTTCCGGACCAAACGAATGACCGTGTTTTTTTATTGACAGAAAAAAAGGGCATTTATATTTACAAAGATGGAAAATGCACAGAGTGGATTAACAATGCGCAACATTTTTTGAAAGAAAAAAGAATCAGTTCAGCCATCTACCATTCCAAACATGGACTTATTGTTGGCACTTATTTAGGAGGGCTAGTTGTAATTAATGACCTGGGTCAAACAACCCTGGCTTTAAATAAAAAAAATGGTCTGCAAAACAATGCCATAAACACCTTAACCTATGCACCCAATGATGTTCTATGGCTTGGAACAAATAATGGTATTGACGAAATCGACTTCTCTTCTCTTTCAAGAAAATTTTTCCCCGATAACGAACTGGAAGGTGCCGTTTACGACGTAGAAATCTGGAAAGGAAAATATTACTTTTCTACTTCTCATGGTCTCTATAGTATCAACGAAAAAGAGTATTACAATCCCTTGACGGATTACAATTTCGAATTGGTTCCAGGTACTAAAGGACAAACCTGGGGCACAGATATTATCAATGATCAACTTTATTGTGCTCATCATGAAGGGCCTCTTAAGATTGATGAACTTGCTGAAAGTATTCCTGGTACATTTAGCGCCTGGAAATTTTTAGCTCTAAATAAAAACACTTTAGTACTAGGAAACTATAATGGATTGGCACTTTACAGCATTAAACAAAATGGAGACTTAGAATTTATTAGAATGGTCAGGGGAATGGATGAGTCAGCAAGAATTATGCTTCTTGATAAATTTGACAATCTATGGGTATCTCATCCATACAAAAAGGTTTATAGAATTAAATTCAATCAAGATCTTAGCAGTGAAACGGTCCAAGAATATACAATGGAAGATGGATTTGCAGCCAATGATAGAAATTATGTCTTCAATATAAATGGCATTTGTTACTTAACAAACGAAACTGGAATTTATAAATACAATGAAAAAAACGATCGATTCGAAAAAGATAATATCCTAAATAAATATTTTGAATCAAGCAACCATGTTAGAAGGTTGATTCAAAACAATAATGATATTTGGTGCATTTCTGATAGAAACAGTATCTGCTTAACTTTAGAAAATAATGGTTTAGACAATGAAATCTCTCAAAAAAAATTAGAAAATCTAAATACAGATGCCACTTACATTGGGGGCTTCGAAGAACTTTTTCCTATTGCAGATAATAGTTTAATTATATCTACAGAAGATGGCGCTATTGAATATGACTTGAAAGCGAAGCCAAATAACAATTTGGATGTTGCCATAAAATCCATTGCCCTTCCCTTGCAAAAAGATAGTTTAGTTTTCAGTAGTATTGGCAAAAATAAAAAAGAAATAAATCTAAAGGCCTCTGAAAATGCTGTTAGAATTTCTTTTCAGACTAACTATCCAAACACAAATAATTATCATGAATATAGTTATAAACTTTCAGGTAATGATCAAAAATGGTCTTCTTGGACAAGCAACACAACCAAAGAATACAACAATCTCTCTTCTGGAGATCATAGCTTCGAAATAAAAGGTAGAACTGTCTCTTTGTTAGAATCTCCAGTGAATAAGATCAATTTTAGCATACAAGCTCCCTGGTATAAAAAAACCCTGGCTAAAATTATTTATCTTTTGATACTTATTGCTTTAATAGCCGCTTTACTTTTGATACCACGAAAGAGGTACAAAGAAAATACCGCTCAGTTAGAAGAAGAGAAAAGGAAAACTGAAGAGCATTTAGAAGAGATCAGAAAAGAAAAATTACTCAATGAAATTAAGTTTAAAAATCAAGAACTTGCAAGTAATACACTTCAACTTTTACAAAAAAACCAAACGCTAGATACACTGAGAGAAAAGTTTGACGACCTCAATGAATCGGTCAAAAACCCCGCAGTCCGTAAAGAATTAAATAACATTTTGAAAATTTTCAGGAATGATTTAAGACTTGATGAAGATTGGGATAAATTTAGTCTTCATTTTGATCAAGTCCATCAAGATTTTATTAAAAATCTAAAAGTCAAGTTCCCAGTATTATCTACAAATGATCATAAACTTTGTGCTTATTTAAAAATGAATTTAACAACAAAGGAAATTGCTCCTTTATTGAACATTTCAGTGAGAGGTGTGGAAATAAGTAGGTACCGTTTGAGGAAAAAATTGAATCTTGAACGAGCTGTAAACCTAAATGAATTTTTTAATTCACAATTATAGGGTTTGATATCACAAACCAAAGCACCATAATTCCTTGTGATGAAGCCAATCAAAACTCCTTTTCTTGCCAAAATGTAGTCCAAATTGCTAAAAAATCAAGTAATTTGAATCGAATTTAAGCTAAAATTCGATCTTTTAGCTTAAATTGCATTATCTATTAAATCTATTAATATTATCATATGAGAAAATTTATACTTTTAAGCTTTTTGTGCTTCGCTTTTTTTGCTACAAAAGCACAAATTATTGGTCTAACTCCAGAGGTTTCTGATGTTTCTTTTCAAGATCAAGATTTATCGATAAATTATCTTGATTTAGTAGTAAAAATGGGTGTAGCTAACTTAACTGATGATAAAATTGCCATCAAATGGCTCCGTGAAGTGGAAGGCGATTGTGCAGGTTGGGAAACAGCTATCTGTGACAATAACACTTGTTACTTTCAAACCATATCTTCAAACATTATGCTTCCAGATTTAAATGAGCCAATGTATTTGAAGGCTCAAGAATCTTTTGATGAAATGGCGGTTCATATATACCCTCGAACAAACGCAGGATGTTGCCAAATCAAATTACATTTTTCCCTTGTTGATGATCCAGATAATATCTTGGCTACTGCCACTGTAAATGGAAATGTTAATATGGACGAAAATTGTGAAAATGAAATTCTTTCATCTATCGAAGATGCTACAGAAATTGATGCAATCAAAATCTTTCCTAATCCAACGAATGAATATTTCAAATTGACAAGCACGCAAGCTGTTTCTACAATCATATTAAGAAATACCTTAGGCCAAGAATTGATGAATTATTCTTATAATGAAGGTGGACAATATGATGTTTCAAATATGTCAGCTGGTTTTTACTACATTCAATTGCAAGATGAGTCAGGTGCTACTTTAAAGCTTATGCCATTAACAATTAATGCAAACTAGACTAACGCATAGTTACTAGTAAAAAAAAGAGCTGCACTTTCTGAGTGCAGCTCTTTTTTTTGCTTGGCATCAAACAAATATTATTTAGTGATAAATTCTATTTACAAATCTTCTTAATTACTCTCGAATATTTTTATTATTTTTAGTAACCTCCTTGACAAAATAAATATATCAATATGAAAAAAACCATACTCTTTTCTTTTATCATTCTTGCTTATTTCACCTCCATAGCCCAGGTTATTGAAATAAATCCCTTAGTGACAGATACTATATTTCAAGACCAAGACCTTTCCATTTCTTATCTTGATTTAGAAATAAAAGTCGACGTTACCAATATCACAGATGATAAGATTGCTTTAAAATGGGTTCGTGAGGTTAAAGGAGAATGTGATGGATGGGAGACTGCTATTTGTGATAATAATAAATGCTATGCCACCTTTATTTCATCAAACATTACACTTCCAGATTTAAATGAACCTATGTACTTAGAGGCAGGCGAAAGCTGCCCTGAATGTGCCGTGCATATCTATCCTCGAACAAATGCAGGCTGTTGTGAAATTAAAGTCCATTATTCTTTGGTTGATGATCCAGACAATATTCTGGGTACTTTGACAGTAAATGCAAACGTAAACATGGATGAAAATTGCGAAAATGAGATACCTCCTCTAAATACTAAAAATGCTGCGGAACTCGCCGCCATAAAAGTATTTCCGAATCCTACGAGTGACTACTTTACGTTATCAGCTATTAAAGATGCGTCTACCATCTTATTAAGAAATGCTTTGGGACAAGAAGTGATGCTGTATAATTACGACATAGACGAACAATATGATATCTCAAAAATGGAGGCTGGTCTGTACTTTATTCAATTGTTAGATAAGGATGCAAATACTTTGAAAATGCTTCAATTAGCTATATGCGCTAATTAGTCGAACAACAAGCTTGTTTCCTACCTGTCCTAAAGTATCGGAAACATACACTTCAAACTTGCTATCACCTTATTAAAAATTCTATTGTGAAAAAAACGATCCTTATAAGCTTTCTAATTCTGTCCTTTTTTACCTCTAAAAGTCAAATCATCTCAGTGACTCCCGCAGCAATTGACACTGTTTTTCTAGACCTAGATCTTGAAAATAATTCTGAAGTAGTAAGATTAAAGATTAAAGTTGCAAATTTAACTGCAGACACAATTGGTATAAAATGGTTGAGAGTAGTAGATGAAGCTTGTGATAGCTGGGACATTCCTATAGGCGATAATAATATTCATTATTTTCCCGCGGTTTCTTCAAATATCCAGTTGGATCCAGATGTAAACCAACCTATGTATTTAGATTCCTTAGAAACCTATGATTTCTTTCAAGTAGAAATATACCCAAGATCAAATGCAGCATGTTGCGAAATCAAAATGCATTTTTCTTTAGCAGACGATCCAGATAATATTCTAGCTACAACTGTAATAAACGCAAATGTAAACATGGATGAAAATTGCGAAAATGAGATACCTCCTCTAAATACTGAAAATGCTGCGGAACTCGCCCCCATAAAAGTATTTCCGAATCCTACTAAGGATTACTTTAATTTAACTACAACCGAAGTCTTTTCTTCAATCTCCTTAAGAAATATCCTCGGTCAAGAAATAATAAATTATTCTTACAGCATGGATGGACAATATAATATTTCAAATATGCCAGCAGGTTTATATTTTATTCAATTACAGGATGAAGTTAGAGGTACATTAAAGCTGCTTCCATTGACAATAAATGATTATTAGTAATGCCATGCCTTATATTTACTGAGCTTTAAAAGCTTGGTAAATATCCTCTTGGAAACAATAAAACCAAAGCAATCTTCATTAAAAATGATTTCACCCAACCAAAAAGTCATGAACTACTGTCTCTAATAATAAAAGCGCTTCTTTTTAAACTTTTAAACCTTTTATTATGAAAATAAAAACGATTGCATTCCTTAGTTTATTAGCGTTATTCTTTGCCTGTGGCAACAATGATGAAGATGCTAGCCTCGGACAAGTGGACAATGGTTTATTAACACTATTAGATGATATCCCAGCAGATAAATATTATCCAACAGATGATTTATCTAGCGAAGTTGATATTAATGGTATTTGGAGCGTAGATAGAACCTCCGGAGGGTTTTCAGGTGGTGGATATGAACAGGACTTTGATCATTTATTAGTTAAGCCAAATGGCATATTTGGCTTGGAAAAAGACAATGAATTAGTAGCTAGTGGAAAAATTCAAAGAATTTCAAGACCTGATGGTTTCATTTATGTTCAATTTGAACCTGACTTCAATCCTAATCCTTTAAGCTATCAACTCCTTATAGATAATATAAAGTTAATTGAATTGAGGAATGATTCTTTAGAACTGCGTTCTGATTGTTGTGATCGGTATAACACCCATTTGATCAAAATGGATTAACTACACGGAAGTCAATTTACATAAATTATTCTTTTGTCCTTAAAAGCTTAAAACTTAAAAAGAGCTGCCCAAAGAATGGGCAGCTCTTTTTAAGTTTTAAGCCAACCATTTGTGCCCAATCCACTGTCTACACTACTAAAGCCCCTTCAAACTTAATCTTTAATCCATATTTATGCGAATTCAATTTTATATCTTCTTTTGCCTTTTACTTTTGAATTTCTCTTGTAGCAAACAAGAACCAGATATTGGACTCCTTGGCCTATTAGACCACATTCCATTCGACCATTATTATCCGACTGATGATCTTTCAGAAGAAGCTGATATTCGAGGCATATGGCGAGTGGAAAGTAGTTCTGGCGGAGAAACTGGGGCCGGATATGGGAAAGACTTTGATCATTTATTGGTAAAATCCAATGGAATTTTTGGATTAGAAAAAGCTAATGAATTGCTAGCAAGTGGAAAAATCCAAAGGATCACCAGAACAGATGGTATAATAGCTGTGCTCTTTAAAGCAGACTTTAACCCAAACCCATTCTCTTATCAGTTGATAATAGACAATGAAAAATATATTGAATTCAGGAGTGATTCTCTAGATCTAATCTCTCCTTGTTGCGATAGATTTAACACGCACTTAGTCAAACAAAATTGACAACTTAAAATTCTATATATTTAGGTTTCAACTTACTCTCAAGTGAATTAAAATCTATGAATTTTACACCTTTTCCAGAAATAGAAACAGAAAGACTTGTGCTTAGACAGCTTATACCAAGTGATGCAGCTGTGATTCAATTTTTACGTTCTGATCCGGAGGTGAATAAATTTATTGTAAGACCAACGGCAGAGACTTTAGAAGATGCGCTTGCATTCATCAAAAAAGTAAATACTGGTATTGAAAACAATGAAAACATTTACTGGTGTATTGCAAATAAGCTTGCTCCTTCGAAGATGTTGGGCTCCATTTCTTTATGGCATTTTTCTGAAGATAAATTAACTGGTGAAGTTGGCTATGACCTGCATACAGATTCACAAGCCAAAGGGATAATGACAGAAGCCTTAAAAGCAGTTTTGAATTATGGTTTTAAGGATTTGCAATTACAAACCATTGAAGCATATACGCAGTTTGAAAACAAAGCTTCCATAAAGCTTTTGAAAAAACAAGGATTTAATTTACTTCCAGATAGAAAAGATGAGGGCTTTCCAAAAAATATTATATTTAGTCTAAAAAAGGGATTGTCAGATAAAACTTAAATCATTAAAAATCAACTTCTGATAATTGTGTAACTTAAATTCTATACCTCGTTTCTAGCGGAAAGGGCTGGAAAACCGCATAATCCTCGAAAGCCATTTGTCTCCCTGCGGGATCCCTCCTTTGAAAGTCCACCGGACTTTCATTTTTGCTAAAGCAAAAAATCAGTCAGTCGTTTAAAAAATCACGCCAAATGAATTCAGCTCATTTCCTGTACCCAGTGTTTACACACTGGGCTATAATAATATCACGCCTCTGCCGTTTTTTAGCCTTACTTCTAAATACCCTTAAAAAAGCATGAAAACCAACAGGCTCTAACATATTATTCCACTACATTTTGCTCTGGAGGATTTTTTGTCAAGATCAAGGATAATATGAATGCTAAGATCCCATACAGCCCTAGTATGATTGGTAAACCCATTAGAATTGCTTTCAATGAAAACATAGCTTCGGCTTGACTAATTAATTGGTCTTCAACTTCTGTTGTAGCGGGCAACCCAATAGATTTATGGAATTCTAACTGTTTCTCAATAAAATTATCCTGCAATTCAAGTTTCTTTTCTTCAGGTATGCTTGAAGTATATACGAAACTCAAAGAGTTAGAAATAAACATTCCCAAAAACATTATTCCAAAACACAGTTTTATATTATCCATAAAGACCGAATAGCCTGCATTACTTTTTCTGAACATCATTATTCCTAATACAAAAAAAGCAATCATTATAATAATACCAAGAAGAAGCATGGTAAAAGTTCCGGCCATTTGCAAGTAAAATGAGATCGACAATAAGAGGCCTACAAAACCGTAAACCAATCCAATGATTAATATAATTCGAGTCATCTGACTATTCTGTTTATCCTTTTTGGTTTGTTGTAATTTTAATCTATACAGCTCCTTGCTGCTCTATGGGATCTTTTCTAAAGATCAAGGCTACAATGAAAGCAACTAATCCATACATCATCAAAGCAAAAGGTAAACCCATTAGTATTAGCTTGAATGAGAACATTGCTTTTGCTTGATTTTCTAGGTTTTCTTCAACTTCTGATGTAATGGGCAAACCCAAAGATTCATAGCCTGCTAATTGATTATCAATAAAGCTGTCTTGAAATTCACTTTTAGCTTCATCAGAAAGTGAGTTATTATATACTTGTCCTAAAATTCCAGATAAAACCACTCCAATCAACACAATACCAGCGGATAATTTTAGATTATCCTTAAAGGGAGAGAAGCCATTATTCCCTTTTCGATACATCATTATTCCAACTATTAAAGTAAGAATCAACACCACAATTCCAAGACCCGTCATCGCTAACATTCCAAAGGTCTGATTGAAGTATAGCACAGAAATAAGAGCCGAAATTAGTGCATAAATTACACCACAAATAAGTACAATTCGAGTCATTTAAAATTGTTAAAATTGCTTAATAAAAGGGAGTTTAAATTTAGAAGTCAACACAGAATCCTGATCTATATCATAATCATAATCTCTATCTAACTCTAAAATATGATTTCCCTTTTTTAACGATTCAATGTTAAAATTGCAAATTAATCCTTTTTCTCCATTATTCGGATGTTTTGTATAAAAGCAAGTCAAACTATCTTTGTAATCAATTCCATCTATCCTAATTTCCACTAGTTCTTTTAATGCATTTAAAACCATATCAGATTGTTCTTGCTTGTAGACAGCTATTTTGTTAGTCTTGTCTTTAAATACATTTGATTTAGCATTTTGTAGGTTTTGTTTTTCTCGTGTTTTAATCGAAATAAGTTCTTCTCCTTGGTATTGTTTTCTTCTTAAGGAGTCACGTACTCCTCTATATTGCTTATCTAAAAGTTGGTATTTCTTTTCAAATTCCTTTTTAATAATATCTAATTTAAGATCTTCATTTAGTTTCGCCTTATTAAATAAAGTAAAATGCCAACCTGGATCGTAAATAGGTGTCAGCCCATATTTCTTTTGTAAAATTTTACTATCCATAGATCGATGCTTAATAAAAATACTTTCAAATTTATTATTCATTCGATAGGATGATAATCTTATGCTAGCAGTTTGTTTATAATCCTTTTGTTCTTCCCATGTTAAATACTCATTTCGTTCTAAATATAGATCATCATAATATTTATAATCTAAATACTGTCCTTCTTCAAAGGTCTGTTGATCAGAAGGAATAAAAGGATAAGTATTTTCAGCAAACATCGTCTCTCCGAATGTAATGAAGAAAATGTAAGGCAAGGAAAAGTAAAATAATTTTCTTGTATACTTATCATCGATAAAATTATATAGCAACGGTCGATAAAGAAATGAAAGCGTTATTAAACTAAAAAATCTATATATGGGTAAATAGATCTTTGAAACAGTGTTGTCTTTTATACGCTTAATCACCCCTAATGTAATAAAATCAATAAAGACAATTATTCCTAAAAATAAATAGGGAAAAATCCACCACATAGCATAAATCATGTTAGATTCATTTTCCTTTATCCCCACCCATTCAAAAATAATGATAGGCAAGGCAATGCCCATAATAAATGCAATCGCAGATAAAAAAAGTAGGAATAGTAAAAAAGTATAGGAAAATAAAACCGAACATATCTTCTCTAATCTTTCAATAAAATCATCATAGTCTCCAACTTTTCTTTTAAGAAAGTTTGTGAAATATTCAGAATAATTTAAAGCCTTGTAATCAATGTCTGCCGAAACATACCGGAGTCCAATGGCACCTATCCATAAGGACCTGAGAATAACATGAAGCAATAAATTAATAAAAAATATTTTCCACCCAATCTGTACCAAGTATAACAAAGGCTCTACAAACATATCATTCGATACATTCTCCTCATATAATCTTAAGTCAACTAATGCGCCCTTACTACTATAAATACCAAACAATGCAAAACCAGAAATAATTAGCTCTAACTGCCAACTTTCTTGTTGCAACTTTTCTAACCATTCCTTAAAAATTGATTTACTCAATTCGTCAGATATTTGTTTTTCTGTATTTTCATCCATTTCTTATAACTTAATTTATGTTTGAGTATTAGATTTGACCTGTTTCATTCTTTTGTATAAAAGAAATTATAAAAGCAAAAACGAGTCCTGGGAAAAACAAACTTACAAACCAACCAAACATAAAGAACATAGCAGAGCTAGGATTTGCAAAGGAGGAAATTGCGCTTCCTCCTTTAAGCATATGAGTCTCATAGGCTTGATCAACCGTCATTGGATCTCCTCCACTCAAAAGATAACCAGCTCTAAAACTCTCTTCAGAAGTATTCGCAAAATCAGGCATTTCATCAATAATGCTTGGATCTATATAATTCAATAAACAAAAAGTAAAAAGAACGCCCAAAAGCGTCCCTATCGCGTATACAAGCATTGAATTCATTAGACCTTCACCAACAGACAGAAAGCCGTCATTGGTACGTTTAATGGCACGCAAGGCTAAGTACATTAAAACAAACGGGAGAATAAGGCTAAAAATAAAATCTAAGCCGGAAGGAGTGATTAGGGTACTCCTGGCAAAAAAGTATTTTAGGCTAGTAATCAAAATTGTTATTGCAGCAAGTATAAGGCCGTATTTAATCGCAGTTTTCATAAATAATATAATCCTTGATTTTGGTTTTTGTTTGGCTTAAATATAGATTCTAGTTTATTTAAAATCTAGTATAAGGCTATTTTAGTTTTTTTTTACCAAAAAGAACAAAATATTCGACAAGAATTGCAGCAAATCCTATAAGGGCTTGTTCCTTAAGATTGTAAAATCAAATTTTTAATTATCAACTTAATAGGTATGTCTTTTTTCTTATATCTTGTCTTCATATAATTAAGGAAGATTTCTTTCAATTTTATAAAAAAAACCTACTCTATGCATAAAGTTTATCTAAGCTTAGTTTATATCATCATTGGTTTTCATACAAATGCTCAATTGAATCCTGCCGTAACAGCTTGGATACAGAATACAAGTCAAACAGGAACATATTATGTAGAGGGCAATTCCACTGCAATTAATAATGGCATTTTAGTCAATTGTCAGCTGGTCGAGTACTCAGATGATTTTGTATATGTTCATACAAACGGAATACCTGCCTACACGACTGGTCCTTTTTTAGACGGAAATCCATCACAGGCGACCAGCCAAAATAAGATCTTCAAAATACCCTTAAATCCAGTTCAAAATACCGGAAACTTGAACGCTACTACGCCTGGCAATATTGGTATTTTTATCAATGGTGTTGCCTTGTTCGATTATAGAGACGGTGTCGCATGGAATCCCGATACCAATGCCCCTTGTGGTGGCCCTGGCAATCCGCCGTGCCCTGGTGGACCTATGTCGCAGCAAGATTGGAATAGAGATGCTATCCCAGCAGAAAGAGATGGTTTTGATTGTTCAAAAGCTCACCCAGCAATGGGTAATTATCATCACCACCAAAACCCTTCTGCTTTCAAACTTGATCTAGAAGTAATTTCTGACATTTGCAATCTTTATGATGCTGAAGGTCTTTATGCCATAGACCCAAATACACATTCGCCATTAATTGGATATGCTTATGATGGTTTCCCAATTTATGGTGCATATGGATACAAAAATGCAGATGGTACTGGAGGTATTGAACGAATTAAATCTTCTTACCAACTTAGAGACATCACAGAAAGAACAACAGATCCTAATGGAAATGCCTCAGATCAAGGACCAGCAATTAATGCTACATATTTCCTTGGATACTACAAAGAAGATTACGAATACATTAGTCATGATGGCCAGGAAGATTTTTTAGATGAGCATAATGGTAGGTTTTGTGTCACCCCGGAATACCCTCAAGGCATCTACTGCTATTTTGCAACGGTAGATGAAAACTGGAATTCTACATACCCATATGTTGTTGGACCAAGCTTCTATGGTGTTTCTGAAAGAAGAGATGTCACTGCTGTAGATGAAAATACTACAGTGTATACAGATGTGAACCCGGTTAAAGAAACAGTACTTAGTATCGATCAAATAGAAATTTTCCCAAATCCTGCTTCAGACTTATTGGCCATACAAATAAAAAAATTAGTAGAAGAAGAGGTATTGCTTGAATTGTTTGACAACACTGGCCGTCTAATTTCATCTTCAAAAATTCACAAAGGATCTACAATCGCCTATTTTGATCTTAGAGCAGTTTATGCTGGTACGTACGTATTAAAAGTGAGTCAAGGAAATAGCTTTTTAACAAAGAAAGTTATTGTTGTGAAATAGTTGTATGGTGGTTGCTGGTTGTTTGTTGTTCGATTTTCTACAAGCAAAACCGAAGAACCAACAACTATCAACTAACCTACCCTTTCAACAAATTAATACTCACAGTGGCTAAATCAGAATTGGGAAACTTAGAAAAATGTTTTTCATCAGGAAACAAACCAGCCTCAGCTGCAATCTTATTAAAGATTGGAATCTCTACAATGTATTGATCTGAAAAACCATGTGTGGCATCGTATGCCGTTGCTGCAGTACGTCCTAAGTTCTCTGCTGTTAAGTGTGGAGGAATGGTATGCAATTCAATAACAAGGAGTCCAAATTTTTCTACATAAGGCGCCCACTTCATGAGGTGCTCTTTTAGATTATCCTCCACTGCATTGTTGCTTATTCTCCTTCCTCTAAAAGCAAAGGCTCCAGTAGACTTACTCACCCTATCTTTTGTTAGCTCTTTTGGATCTTCCCATATTCTATTGTGATCTAAAAATGTTCGCACACTCAGTAGATCTTTTAATTCTATGTTGTAATTTTCATTCAGATCCTTTGCCAAAATATCTGGCCTACCGATGTCTCCCCAAATCACCTTTGCCCAAATATCAGCGGCTATTAAGTTTGCTCTAGTCACTTTTAAGGCAGCCTGGTTGTAATCGGCTCCAACCAAGAATAAAGGATGTTCTTCTAACATGCTGCCTCTTAATGTTCTCTGCTCGATGACTTCGTATAAATGTTGAAGGTATGCACCATTGCCACACCCCATGTCAACGATTCCTTTTGGTTGATCTTCAATGGGCTGATTGAATAAATCAATTATAATCTCATCAACTTTTTTAAAGTAAGTTCCATGCGCACCACCAGAACCCCAAACATTCATCTTTCGATCTACATGCAATTCCTCAGCTCCTTTGGGCTTTTCCCACAAATGATTTGGATTTCCAAATATGAGTTCATCCAATTGTCTAAAGGTAGGACAGTAAGAAACTGTCACGCCAAAAGCTGAGGCCCGTTTAGCAAAAAACAATCCTTTATCTGTAAATGCATAAGTTTCCTTTTTCTTTTCAAACCATCCAAGATGTGCAAAGAAATCCAAAAGAACAGAAAAACTTTTTGCTTCTTTGTGAAATTCCTCTGGTCTAAAATAGGCTTCCATAAAGTACTTATGAAACATCCCACTCATGCCTAATGCCACAATAGATGGAGCAGTTATCATCCCTTCCACATGTTTCAAAATTTGCTTTTGAATAGACAAGTAAATTGGTTCATCAGAAAATTTTATATCATAATTTTTTTGAAACTTTTCAAAGATCTTTGAAAGTTTTATGAAAGGTTCTTGTTGAAACAATCTGCTGTGATACTTTCCCGAAAATTTGAGTAAGTCAACTACATCTTCATACAAATAAAAATGAGAAAATGCTGTTTCCGATTTTTCATTTATAGAATATATGATTTCATCCTTTGCATTGTCCAAATTTTGATTTAGCCAACCTTGGGAGCAAAGTATTCTTAGTGCAACATTTAAATAGCCTTCGTTTGCTTTGAAATGATTTGCTAAATCAATTAATTTGACTTCTTTATGCTCTAATATAAAATCTAATACTCCTTTATCATGCAAACAATATGCTGCCGGAGCGGTGGCTACTCCATCTAGGTATCTAAAAAGTTCTGATCTTAATTCTCCCTTTTGAATTTTTGTTAGCATGATCGATGAATGTTTTAAATAAAGAAAAGGCCTAAGAGGCCCAATAAGCAGTTTACGTAATAATAATCAATCAGTTGAGAAAATTACTATTTTTTTAACTGTCTTTGTCTATCAAGTAATACTTTTTTATATTAGGAAATTAAGCAAATAAGCGCAAATTAGCTACCTTAAGTGCTCAAAGAACACTTTATGAATCAAAAGACATCAAAGATAATCTACTACCTCTCAACTGGCTTATTGACTGCGCTAATGCTATTTTCTGCCTCCATGTACTTTTTTAATCATGAAATGATTCAAGGAGCCTTTTCAAGTTTAGGATATCCCACTTACTTGATCTACCCTTTAGCTACTGCAAAAATTTTAGGTTTGGTAGCTATTTGGACTCGAATGTCCACTACTTTAAAAGAATGGGCCTATGCTGGTTTTTTCTTTGATACTTGCTTGGCATTGGCGGCACATCT
>CALIIW010000149.1 GCA_938018185.1 uncultured Saprospiraceae bacterium | reverse complement strand
GGTAACTGGATATGTTTTAACAAGTAATAAGCCATCATGTAGAGTGGCACATTCATGAGATTAAAAATAAAAGGATCTAAACTTGAACTAGTAAATGCAAGGATCCCGCTATAGATCAAATATATACTTAACCAAAGAAGCAGTTGCTGCCATATTTTATTTATTCCATATTGCCTTTTTAGAGTTTCTGAATAGTTCACCTATTTGGATTTAATGTAAGTAGTATTTGGTAAGTCTCTTTTTCAATGCGTACATCAAGCTCATATGCAGCTGGATAAATGAGGTCCAATTGCCTGGTATATTCTTTAAGAGATTGCTTTATAGTCGTGATATCTCTTTTGTTTGCCATCTTCGGTTTAATGGTCAAGCTACATATGATTGAGTTCAAATTTTCTGATATTTCAATGCCGTACTTTGAGATCTTATTTTCAAAATTGGCTATCTTGAAAATATTTTCTACTAAAGATAATACGCTTAGAGGAGAAATACTTGATAAGAAATTTCCTTGAATATCAAGTGCTACTTGAATATCTGGACTTAACCTTTTTCTTTCTAAAGTTAAAAATTTTTCTACTATCAAAACTTCTTCACTTAAGAGACTCTTTTCTTTATTGCCTTTGTAAAGTACATAATCTAGGATATCAGATAAATTTAAAATCATATCTGCAGAATCTGGTGCTTTTGTCAATACATTTGAATGTAGACTGTTTAAAGAATTTATTAGAAACTGAGGATTAATCTGAGCTTTTAAAAACTTTAATTCGTTGGCGATTTTTTCTTTCTCTAATTTGTTTTTTAGTTCGATTGTCTTTTTTCTTTCGCCAAAGGATTCCCATGCTAATAATGCCACTGCAGGAGTGTAGGATTGGACAATTTCAATAAGGTAAGAACCTAAGTTCATATTGGCTACAAAACAATTTGCAAGAATAATTTTTTCTAGACTTAGCATACCAAATCGCCAAATCAGAATAAATACAATAGATGATAAAATAAGGCTTAAAAAGAAGAATAACTTTTTTCCACGATTATATAAAAGCGGAATTTGAACATATCTCAATAAATAATACACGCCTATAAATAAACCTATATTAACAAGATTGAATAACAAATCTGGCTTATGCATATTCCCATAGGACTTAAGGTACGCCCACAGAACATAGATGAAAATCCAGAATAAAAGATGCTTGACAAACAATTGCATTGGCTAAAGATAAATCAACTTGGACATAAATGTAGCTAATGTATACGTAAAGGTTCAAAACATCTAAGTATGGAGCTTTTTGTCTAAATAAGCGTCATCTATGTTATTCTTATACGCTCAAGTTGCATTAGTATACTATTGCGATAATTGATTTTAGGAGATCCTACCTTGCTGTTGAATTAAAAATATTTTATTTACGACTCTTAAATTTTTATAAGATGAGACTATCACTGATAATAAGTTTACTGCTTCTATGCTTTATAAATATAAATGCACAGAATGAAATTGATGCAATTAGCAGCACTCTAATGAAATATGTTGAAGGATCAACTGAGGGGAAGCCTGATTTGTTAAAAGAAGCTTTTCATCCTGAGCTAAACCTATTTTATGTGAAAGATAAGGCACTTAAAGTTTGGTCAGGAACTGAATACATCGAAGATACAAAGCAAGGAAAACCTACTGGGGAATCCGGGAAGATTATATCTATTGATTATGAAAATAATGCAGCTGTTGCCAAATTAGAAATATCCCATCCCGAAAATCCAAGAACATATGTAGACTATTTTTTATTGCTCAAGTTAGAAGGAGGGTGGAAGATAATTAATAAGTCATTTACTAAGAGAACTTCTAACAAGTTACTTGATGCCAAAAATTAAACCTTATCAATCTAAGAAGGATATGAAATATATAATATTTATAATAATCCTGTTTTTTTCGATTAGTTTATTTGCTCAAGAAAATGAATCTAACAAAATCGCCTTTCTTGAAAAGCAAATTACAATTGACGGGAAGCATTCTGAAAACGAATGGTCGGATATAGAATCCTACTCTGGATTTTATAATTATTTTCCTATTGATACTGGACTTGCTGAGAATCAAACAGAAGTTAAGATTTTTCACAATGGGGAATTTCTTTACATTACAGCGATTTACCATGATACAGAATCTAGAAATAATGTAAGTTCATTAAAGCGTGATTTTTATTCAGATGCGATGTTTTTAAGTGACAATTTTGCAGTTAGTATCGACCCTTACAATGAAGGAAACAATGGTTATTTTTTTGGTGTAAATGCAAGTGGGGTTCAGTATGATGCTTTGGTTGGAAACATCAATGATCTTAATTCTAGTTGGAATACAGTATGGCAAAGCGAGGTCTCTGTTATTGGAAATGATAAATATTATGAAATAGCAATTCCGCTAGATGCCATAAACTTTAATCCGGAAAAAAACAATTGGGGCTTTCAGTTTACGGTAAATGATACCAAGATCAATCTGTTTACGACGCTGGAACCATCTCAAAGAATCTATTCCCCATTTGACCTGCGAATTACTAAAGAATTTATTCTTGAGAATCTTCCTAGTAAGAATCTGCGCAAGTTTTCCATTTTGCCTTCCTTGGCCTACAATTATGCAAAGGATCTGGAAACAGAAGAGAAGCGTAGTAAGTTTATTCCTGGTATAGATGTGCAATATAATATCAACTCCTCTCTAAAGCTAGATGCAACTATCAATCCTGATTTTTCTCAAGTTGAAGTAGATCAACAGGTGACTAACCTCACAAGGTTTGCCATTAATTTTCCTGAAAGAAGAAAGTTCTTTCTAGAAAATAGCGATCTTTTTAGTGACCTTGGTACTTATTGGGTAAATCCATTTTACTCCCGTAGAATAGGTTCTGAAACGGATATTTTGGCTGGGGTCAAACTCTCTGGCAACATTTCTGACAAGACAAGAATTGGCATACTCAATGTTCAGACTAAAGACCAAGAAGAGGTAAAAGGTAAAAATTATTCCGTGTTAGTTGCCAGGCAAAATATTTCTAATGCATTTAGTACCTCCGTTTTTGTAGTCAATAGTCAGCAAAAGAATTATTTTAATAGAGTAGCAGGAGCAAATGTTTATTATAAGTCTAAAGATAACCATTGGACCAGTACTGTAAATTATGCCAAAGCTTTTACAAATGATACCTCTAACAAAAATGACTTTGTTAACGGTGAAGTATCCTATCAGTCCAGAAAATTAAATGGATATGTATCTTATGAAAAAGTAAATACCAATTATATTGCTGAAACAGGATTTACCCCTCTGCTGTTTAATTATGATGCTTTGACTCAAGAAACAACAAGAGAAGGATATTATAATACAGAAGTTGGTGTTCAGTTAAAAAGGTTTCCAGCAAATTCAAAACTCATAGATTGGGCTAGGGTTTTTTGGATAGAAAATAATACAACATTCAATCTTGATAACTCGATAAGAGGAAACGCATTGTTCATTAGTCCTTTTGCGCTCAGGTTTAAAAATAGAAGTTACTTTTATGTCACTGTAATTAACAATTTGGACAATTTGGATTATCACTTTGACATACTGCAAAACGATAATTATATTACTCCAGGTCGATATAATCATACCTTTGGAAGAATTGGCTATTGGTCTACTACCAATAAAAAAGTATTTTATAGAGTTTGGTTTGAATACGGACAATTTTATAATGGAAAGAGATTTAAACCAGTTGTTGATTTTAGCTATAGGCTACTGCCGAGAGCAGTCATATCAGCTTCTTATAATTTCAATGATATAAATCTTAATGAACTTGGAAAGAAGCGGTACCATCTTGCACGATTAACGACAGAAATTTATATCAATAATAAATTGAATTGGACAAGTTATTTTCAATATAGCACCCAGGCAAAGAATTTTAATATTAATACTAGAATCCAGTGGGAGTATAAACCTTTATCCTTTATTTATTTGGTGCTGACTGATAATTATACCGAAACACTGGGTCACAAAAATTGGGGAGTATCCTTTAAGATTAATCGAAGACTTGATTTTTGATATTCTAACAAGTAGTTTCTCTACTTTATTTTTCTTAATTTTAGAATGCTACGCTCTATAAAGAGACGAAGGTGCAAACTGACTTTTTATAAAGAAAAGAAAAGTATGAAAAGGCCAAGGCTAAATATGCCTTTAGATTCATTTGATAAAACTATAGAAGTGATAGGCTTCATAGGATTGTTATTATTAATTGGCATTCCTATTATTTACTATGGCAAACTGCCAGAAAACATACCAACACACTTTGATTTAAATGGTCAAGCAGATGGTTTTGGGAGTAGAGGTATGATTTGGATTTTACCAGCTATTGGAGTTTTAACTTACATAGGTCTGTTTTTTTTGAATAAATACCCTCATGTATTTAATTATCCTCAAAAGGTAACTCCTGAAAATGCCGAAAGACTATATAGGATAGCTACAAAAATGACTAGAATACTAAATACTTTAATAGTTTGTTTTAGTGCATACATTACCTACTCAATAATACAAACGGCATTAGGAAATCAAGAGGGTTTGGGAGTTGGATATGCAATCACTTTTGTGGTATTGATTATGGGGATTTCTGGATTTTCTTTGTTTAAGTCCTTAGAGAAATAGAAAAGCCACAGATTTACTAGGCTCAATTTATTGGGATTGAACTTTATCAAGAAAATGGCTTAAGATTAAAACCAAATCATATATTAAAGCCTTTTGATATATGATTTAATAACTTAATGCTCTTGCCAAATTCTTGAAATGGTTAAACCTTAGCTAAAGTTTGTTTTTTGTGTTAAACAATTAGCTTTTGATTTTAGTGTTAGTGTTAGGGCTCCTTGTTTTATGCTGACGCATAATAAGCCGAATATCTTAAATGATACGTTGAAAGCTCAATAAAAAGGTAGTATTCCTAGTGAAATGCACTAATCACTTAGTGAAAAGCAGATAAATTATTTTGTAATTGTGGTTTATACACTTTCCAGAATATTTTTAATATTTTTATACCAACAGAATGGTCTCCAAATTCTTGGCTCTGGGAGAACCAATTTCAATTATACAATACTAGAACTCAAAATCTACTTTTATGAGGATAACCTTATTGAGCCTATTCCTGCTATTGCCTATTATGGTATTCGGTCAAGACAATTCCTGTGAGGATATTACCACTAAACTTCAGGCAGTTGAAAAGAAGTTTTCAAGACAAGATTTAGAACTTTCAAGATCTTTAGCAGATTCTATATATGGGCTATTAAATGAAGATTGTCAAAAGGCATCTATGTTTTATGAAATTATTCAAGGTAGATATAGTGTTAAAAAGGGACAACTTGATCAAGGAAGTGAACGATTTAAAAAAGCATATTCTTTTGCGTCAGACTTAAACTTATATGTCTTCCAAAAACATATCAGATCTCATCAAGCCCAAGTCAAATATAATAGTGAAGAATATGAAAGCGCCTTGGAATTATGTAAAAAAGCTATAGAAATTCCATGTGAAAAGGGAGATGTTAGTTGTTTAAAAGCCAACATTAGAATAAAAATTAATTCTACGCTTTATCTTAAACAATTGAATAAATTTGAAGATGCCATTAAGGTTTATTTAGAGGCCGAACAGCTACTAAATGAATATAATTTTAATGATTCCATTTATAGAGTATCCATTCATAATGGAATAGGTAATATTTATGATTCGGAATTAGGAAATAAAAGAGCATCCCTTTTG
The DNA here is from genome assembly GCA_938018185.1 of uncultured Saprospiraceae bacterium. Taxonomy (GTDB): domain Bacteria; phylum Bacteroidota; class Bacteroidia; order Chitinophagales; family Saprospiraceae; genus JALZVN01. Next base: position 2,158 of record CALIIW010000149.1, on the reverse strand, counting down.
AGCTACCAAAAAGCATTAGTTTTTTGTCCCCATAAGCACAATTCAAGATTTCTTTTATATAATAATATTGGAAACAGGTTTAAAGATCTATCTGAAATTGATAGTGCGAGATATTATTACAATAAGACTATAAATAATGCAAACATTTCTTCTTATCTGGTTGTTCCGTACCAAGGTTTGGGAGATATTAATTTAGATTTGCTTGAGTACCAGAAAGGAATTGAAAATTATTCAGAGGCATTAACTAAAGCATTAGATTCAGGAGTTAAATCAAAAGTCTTTGGAACAAAGGTATTGTTAGGAAAAGCCTATTTTTTGAATAGTGAATTTTTGCAAGCCAAGCCAATTTTTGATGAAGTCAGGGGCTATTATGAAAAAAATGAGACAATTGATAGCTACCGAACTCAAGTAGAAAAATATTGTTTGTTGAACGATGTTGCGCTACAAAATCCAAACACTGCTAAGCAAATGTATGCTGTTTTTGAAAATCTAGATAGTCTCCAAAGTATTGAAAGGGTTTCGGCCTTGGATAATTCAATTTCGAAATATGAAAAACTTTTACTTCGTGATTCACTACAAAAAGTAGAATTAATAAATGTATCCCAAAATTTAAAAATTAAAAACCAAAATTTAAGTACAATTCTGCTGTCCTTGTTAGCAATACTTGGATTGATGGGAGCATATTATTTTCGAAGAAGTTTAAAATCTCAAGAAACTAAAAATACGGAGCTCATTTTTGAGAACGATGAATTAACTTCAATGAATTCTAATCTAGAAGCAAGATTAAATCTTGTATTGGATGACCTTAAAAAAACAGAAGATACTAATTTATTAATTCCAGTAGCAAGAAAAAAAGTCAAACTAGAGTTTGAGGAGATAAAATACTTATCAGCTGAATCTAATGGTACGAGAGTCTATGCTACAAACAAGTCTCTTTGGACGGACATCGCTCTAAAAGATATTTTAAAGGAATTGCCTTCAAAGCAATTTCTTCAGATCTTTCGTGGGACAATTATTAATATTAATAATGTAAAAGAGATTGATAAGTCAAACGTAATTTTGAAAGATGGTACCAATCTCAAAATTGGGAGGAGTTATAAAAAGAGCATTCAACAAACATTTGAAGATTAAAATTGATAGCTAACTTTAACTTATCATATAAGGATATTTTACTATATCTTTATGCTTGTAATAATCAATCACAAACAAGCAAATGTTAGTTTCCATAGAGCAACTTCAAAAATCCAATAAGAGATACATTGATTGGGCAGAAAGTAAATCAAAAACCGCTGCAAATAAACTATCAAGCCAAACCATGCAGCAAGCAAATCCTATGCTGCCTAAGATCCTGAAGGATAATATTATAGGAGATGCTGCCAATTTAGAAAAACGGAAACAAAACATTCAGAGGTCAGGAATTGAACCAGCTGATTTTGCTTATGAAAGAGCCATTGGAAAAAACGATGCTGTCTATAGCAACTTTGTAGACCTGCTTTGTGAAGCTAAAAGAAAAGTTGGACGGATTGTAATAAAAAAGGGGGTAGAACATTTGGGATATGCTACAGGATTTATGATATCTCCTAATTTACTTTTGACGAACTGGCATGTATTTCCTGATGAATCAAAAGTAGAAGACTCTGTCGTGCAATTTGATTATGAATTGGATATGCTGGGCAATCCAAAACAAGCAATCACTTTCAAAATAAATTCAAAAAAGTTCTTTTATAGTTTTAAAGGCCTAGATTATTGTCTGCTAGGTATAGATAAGTATGATATATCCGGAGTACATCCGATATCAGAATTGGGATATATAAGTCTGGATCCAACAGTAGGGAAATTAGGAAATATAGGAGAGGAGCTATTGAACATCATACACCATCCTGGAGGAGAACCTAAGCAGCTTTCTATTAGAGAAAACACTTTTACAAAAATAACATCAACTACCATCTGGTACAAATCAGATACGGCGCAAGGTTCATCTGGTAGTCCTGTATTTAACGATCAATGGCAATTGGTTGGATTGCATCATAGTGGTATTCCTTTGAGAAATGAAAATGGAGAATATTTAGATAAAAATGACAAGGTGGTACCTGTTATAGATGGTAGCATTGACGAATCTAAGGTTTGTTGGTTAGCCAATGAGGGGATCAGAATTTCA
>CALIIW010000148.1 GCA_938018185.1 uncultured Saprospiraceae bacterium | reverse complement strand
TTACGATCTAAACGTAGTTGCCTTTTTTTAATTATAAGAATTCTACAGAACCTACATCCTGTGTCATGTGATAGACGAGATTAACCGCAAAATGTAAAATATTAAATGTAAAATGTAAAAGTATAGGGTTTACTTTTACATTTGAAATTTAGAATTTTTCTGTTTTTCTGTTTCCTTTTTGATAAGACTACGTCAGACCATATTCAAACCAGAACCGGATAATCAACCTTCTTCGCAATTCGATATTTGAATGTTCGGTTAATCGAGTAATCATTACTTTTTTTTATAATCCATAATGAATCTTTAGAAACAAGCTCAAACTAAGCAACTAATTTTATTGGGTCACAGCGTTTCACAGCGAAAATCTGCGGTTCACGGCGCAACGATGATTTCTTTGAGGCCAGAATCTTTAAATAAACCCTCTTCGCAATTCGATATTTGAATGTTCGGCTAATCGAGTAATCACTACTTTTTTTATAATCCATAATGAATCTTAAGAAACAAGCTCAAACTAAGCAACTAATTTTATTGAGTCATAGCGTTTCACAGTGAAAATCTGCGGTTCACGACCTAACGATGATTTCTTTGAGGCCAGAATCTTTAAATAAACCCTCTTCGCAATTCGATATTTGAATGTTCGGTTAATCGAGTAATCATATGCTTAACAAGCCTAGTCTTTAATCTACAATCCTTTTTTTATTTCTTATTTTAGCTCTTCAAGCTAATCTATGCTCATTAAAAAACTAAATGCCTTATTTAATCCTTCTCACTACCATGGTTGGGGAAAGTCCAAAAAATATTTTGAAGGTTGGTATTATAAAAATATTTCAAAAGACGAAAAGCATGCTATAGCTATCATACCGGGTATAGCCATGGATGCAGAAGGAAAGCAACAGGCATTCATCCAAATCTTAGATGGAAAAAATTTAACCGCGCAGTATCATAAATTTGAAGCGAGCGAATTTAAGCCTAGAGACGACAAGTTTGAATTACGTATCAAAGACAATTTTTTTTCTAAGGAGGAACTTCATGTTAAACTACCAGGTTTTGAGGCTGATTTAAAATTCAAAGGATTAGTACCTTGGCCTTCGAACTGGTATTCTCCTGGTATCATGGGTCCTTTTTCATTCATTCCTTTTATGCAATGCTATCATGGTATTTTGAGTCTTGATCATCAGGTTGATGGCAAGATAAAAATCAACAATACATCCTTTGATTTCAATCAGGGTAGAGGGTATATGGAAAAAGATTGGGGGAGCTCCTTTCCGTCGGCATACATTTGGATGCAGAGCAATCATTTTGAAAAAGAAGGAATCTCCTTAAAAGCTTCAGTTGCCAAGATTCCTTTTATGGGAACTTCTTTCGTTGGTTTTATTGCAGGCTTGTATATAGACGGAAAAATTATTCAATTCACTACTTATAATTTGACTAAATTAAAAAAGTCCTTTGCTGATAAAAATACTGTGGAAATCACTTTATCAAACTCCAAGCATAACTTAAATATTAGAGCTGAAAGAAGTGCAACTACTTCACTGGCTTCACCTATCTTAGGTTTTATGGATGGGAGAGTAGAAGAAAGCATGACTTCTATTCTCCATCTTGAATTGAAAGATCAAAGAAGTGGTAAAATAATTTTTAAAGGAAGTGGTCGCAATGCTGGTTTAGAAGTAGCAGGAAATTTAGAAGAAATTCTCGTATAATATTACTTGCAATACTTAGAAATTAGCGCTGTTGTTTCACTAATCGAAGCTGGTTTTGTCAAAATATCATTTATTCCAGCCTCTTTTACATCGACTCTTAACTCATCTCTTATAAAGTATGCCGTATATGCAAGAATTGGAATGTTAGCATTAAACTTTCTGATTTCTTTTGCCGCTTCATATCCATTAATAATAGGCATCCGAAGATCCATAATAACTAAATCAATGTCAGGACTTTTTGCCATTTCGATCACCTCTCTTCCATTTTTCGCATGTCTAATGTTATATTTATGCTCAAATTCAATTTGAAATAAGTAGAAGTTTGAAAGATCGTCTTCTGCAATTAAAATAGTAAATTCCTTATCCGATTGTTCCGATGATGGTATGGCAATATGCTTTTCCTCTTTGTTTTCAAACAGGAGTGTCGTTTTGTCTCCGATAGGTTTGTATGGAATACTAAAGTAAAAAGTAGTGCCCTTACCAAGCGCTGATTCAAACCAAAATTTCCCATCAAATAATTTAACCAGCCCAATACTAATGGGAATCCCTAAGCCTACGCCAAGATTCATTCTTGTTTCAATATTTTGGATTTGCCCGAATCTTTTTAGAATTAAATCTTGGTCTTTTTTATGGATTCCTATACCCGAATCTTTTACATAAAATTTTAAGATATCGCCGAGTTGTTCATAGCCAAACTCTATTGTCCCAGATTCTGTAAACTTATGTGCATTGGTTAAGAGATTACTTATAATCTGCTCAAGCCTAAATTTGTCCGTAAGAATCAAACTATTATCGTCAGACAAGCTTTTTTGTGTCTTTAGTTTTAAAGGACTTTCAGATAATGCTAAAGCAAACTCTTGATAAAGTTCATCAATGATATTGTTCAAATTATGAGCCTGAAATTCTAATTGTTGGGTATTTGAATCAATTGCTGAAAGATCTACAATGTCATCTATTATCTGTAGTAATTTCTTTGAACCTAATTGGATTTGGTTTATACAAATATCCTTAGTTGCCTTTGTATTAGCTTCATTTCTTAAAAGCTTTGAAAAACCAAGAATAGCATTCAATGGCGTTCTAATCTCATGAGAAACGTTTTCGAAAAACGACGTTTTTAATTTTTCATTTTGAAAGGCTAGGTCTTTTTGGGCTCTTAACTTCTGTTCTATGGATTTCTGCCTTGTTACATCTTGAACTGTTCCATACATTCTAACAATATTTCCTTCTTCATTCAAAATAAAGATTCCTCTTGCTATTATTTGAAATACTTCATTTGTTGAAGAAATAATTCTATTTTCAATATAATAAGAAGATTTATTTTCTAATGCGACTGACAGTGCATTTTCATAATATACTTTGTCGTCTGGGTGAACATGAAATAGAGCAAGTTCATAAGATGGAATACTTGTTTCAGGTGATAAACCTAAAAGTTCAAACATCATCTGAGACCAATCTACTTTGTTGTTTACCATATCCCAATCCCAGGAACCGATTCTAGACAAAGATTGTGTTTCATACAATCTTGCATTGGCAAGACTTAGTTTAGAACTAAGTTCCTCCAAAGAAAATTTAGAATCTTGCAAAGACTAATATTTTAAATGATAAATAAATCATCACAAATAGAAAGCGCCTTTCCAGAGATGATATCGATTGGCAACTCAGCCATTTGTTTTAGTAAACTTAAGAAAATTAACTGAAAAACACTTGTTTAATCTCAAGATTGTCTTATTGCTTATAAAAGGTTCTAGTTAAGTTTTTGGTTTCAGTAGCGTACTTAAGGAAGTAAATACCAGAGGCTTGATTAGATACATCAAGTAAAAGGCCATCTGGGCTATTTATACTTTTCTTATGATAGATTAGCTGGCCTAAAGAGTTTATTATTGAAACTGTACCGATTGAATTATTATCAGATAAATCAAGCTTAAATTTTCCATTGTTTGGATTCGGATATAAATTTAAGACGGGATCTAATCTTGTTAATTCGTTAGAACTTGTAAATAGGCTATAATGAAAAAAGGATCTAGAAAAAAATTGCCAATTTTCCATTTGCCATCTTTGATTCGATACATACTTCAAATTACTTCTATCGTCATATTCGTAACTTAACTTTACATCATTTATCCAGTCTCCATTCTCGTAATCATATTGATAGGCGAAAGTTAGATTGTTTAAATTGTCAAATTCATATTTATTTAACCATATGTTTTTCCAGATTGAAGTACTGTCAATCCAGTTTTGACTAATTACTTCCGTTCTTAAATTATTCGCATCGTATTCTAATAAATAATTCCAAGCATTCTGCCATGCGCCCTCTGTCCAAGTTTGATTGTAATTCTCTATCATGTTTTTTTGGGCATCATAAGTCATGAAAGCTTGTCTAAAGTTGACCCATTCTAAGCCATCCCAATTTTGATTTAGCCAAAATATTTGATTATTTTGAGTATCGTATTCATAGGTAGTCAACTTATTGTTAGTCAGGTTACCAGCGGTATAAACCTGCCATAACTCCGAAATTAAATTATTATTCTCATCGTAAGTATATTCTTTTAAGGTGACTTTATTCCATGTATCATTTGTCCAAGTACTGAGCTCTTCTAAATATAGAAAACCATTTATGTCATATACATAGGTGGTCTGGGAATTGTTTTGCCAAGTACCATTAGAAAATAATTGAAGCGTATGTAATGTTACTAAACCGTCTTGATCATATTCATAAAGACGTTGAGAGCCAGGAAGCCAGGTAGATCCATTCCAGTATAAGTATAGTTGCATTGTTCTATTGTCATCTGAATCATAGCTATGTTCAACAGAATCTCTACCTACCCAATTTGTGTTTTCTCTTGCTTCATGCTTTTCACCAATTAAGAGATCTTCTTCAAGTTTAAAACTCATAGATGGCAACTGTTTTTCTAAATCAAAGGCTCCTTCAAAATTTTCAAAAGAAGTTTTTCCTTTAACAGATATACGTTGAACTTGGGCCAGGCATATTATTGGTAGTAGACTTAGGATTAGGATATATAAAGATAAAATATATGCTTTCATAGATTGAGACATTTTTGAAAATCTAGTTATTCGTACAATCCTACAATTTACATACAATTAAATCGATATAAAAGATTTTTTGTACAGGTATCTCGTCAAGACATAAAAAAATGCTTAATCGTTCGTCGATTAAGCATTTCTTTCTCTTTTTCTAATTTTTTAAGCAGTTGAAACATGAGGTCCAATTCATAGACATACTTAATAATCTTAGAAGTGCTTTTCTTATTTGCACAATAATTTATTATTCTTTTATAACAGATTTGTCCTTAACTATCATGGATTCAATCCTACCTTGTATCCAATAAACAGCTTTGTTATAGATTTCATTATTTATAACAAAGAAGCTTAAGTTGGTGCCTTTTTCGTCTCCACTAATCTGTATTGGCTTACTTAAGATTAACCAAGGATTGGAACTCAATAAGTTTAAAAGTTCCTGTTTCTGTGCAGATGTTTTGAGATAGAAATCAGGAATAAACATAGATTTAGATAAAATTTTCGGGCTACTTTTTTGCTCAATTTTAATTTCCTTATCTAATTTAGAATAGGGTAGTAGTACCTCTGTCCCTTCAGCAGTGGCAAGTACTAAATTAGTAAGACCCATTTCAATAATATTCCCTTTAACATCATTTATGGTTATGCTATCGCCTATTTCAAACTTATTAGTAAATTTTATAACAATACCAGCAAAGTAATTTTTCCAGAATTTAAAAAAGGCTAATATTACAAGTAGGAGAATAATTAATGAGACAATTAAATTTCCTCGAAGTGCTAAATAGATGGTAAGAAAAAGAAAGCAAGCCCATACTACAAATTCAATTTTCTGAAGCTTTTGCTCATGTTTGTATCGATCTCTTTTTATAACTACAGCAGGCATTCGGAATCTACGATATAAGCGAAAACCGATGAATATCAAAAAGCCTGCAGAAAGCAAGCTGATGAAAGTACCAAGACTAAAAATAGGCAAATAGCTCATTTTTATTATTTTTAATTTAATAATCCAGATTCTGTTAACCATTGTTCTACAGCAGGTTGGACTTCTGGCTTAATAAAAGCATCATGCGATCCTTTCTTTATAACCAATCCGGAAGTAGCCAAATCTGATATAATGGAATGTATAAAGTCTGACTCTGTCTCAAATAGTTTTTCAATTATTTTTGTTGTTAATCCATCATTGATCAACATTTGATATAAGACCCATTGCCAATAAGGATCTGCAATGCTATCTAGGTTTTTAATTTTGACATATTCCATCGATATAACATTTTGATTTACATCGGCAATTTGCTGTAACCAAATTTGTTGAGCCAGTCCAATATTTCCTTTACTTAAGCTATAAATATTGGAAATGAAATTGTCAAAATTTCTGGACCCAAATTCATTGTATTCTCCCTTCAATTCTAAATCAAGTCCACCTACCGTATGTCTTTCTAAAAGAATTTCTCTAATCGCCTCTTTACTTAAGGGGGCTAAACTAATGGATAGTTTTATAGCTTGTTGTAATTCACGTTGAGATCTAAGTGCTTCCAAAGCATACAAGTTTGAACATAATATGAAATTATGCTTTTTACAGTATTGCTTTACTAGGTCCAAAATTTTACAAAGCGGATCCACATTAAGCGTCCTGTCCCACCAGGATTCCATGTCGTCAATGATGAAAGTTGAATGCTTTTTAATTGACTTTAAAATAAATTCATTTGAACCCTCTATTTTTGTTGCTTTCGCAAATGCTTGATTTAAGGAACGCTCTGTAGCCTGTCCAGAACAAGCAGAAATTTTATATACCCTTTTATTGCTTAACAAGGCAGCCAAGTGGTTTGCAAAATGAGTTTTGCCTGAACCAGAAGAGCCACCAATCAATATCGCAATTTCTTTATCGACGCCTTTTCTTTTGAGAATATTATCAATCAAATCTTTTCTACCTATATAAGCCCCTTTTACGGGTATGTGTTTACCTTGAAATAACTGCTTATAATAAAAAGGTAATTTCTTACCTAAACCAGAATTAAGGTCAGTCTGTCTCACAAACTCTCTTGCATACTCAACTTCTGTTTTTAAATTATGTTGGTTTTCAAAATTTGAAACAACTGATTCATGCCGTTTATCTGAAATGGTTTCATTTATAGATTTGTAAAAACCAAAGTACTTTGATTTTACAAAGGTATTTATTCTTTTCGCAATACTTTTCCTTGTGTAATTAGCAAAAGGTTTATTCCAACTTTCGGGATTGTGTATTATGTAATTACTATTTAATTCTTCATGCAAATTTTTAAGAATTTTTCGAATGCTTTCTCCAAATTTTGACTTTGCATTTAGGTAAGTTGCTTTGTCAACTGCGAGTAATTGGTGAACTTGTTCAACCAGAGATTTGGCTTGCTTTGCATCGATTGATTCTGTGATAGAATATTTTATCAAGTTAATTCTATTCTCAATATCATCTTGAATATTTGTAATCTCAGAGACATATTGATCTATACTCAATTTCAGCGGTCCATATAGTTTCGTGTCTAAGATGTGTTTGGCAATGTTATCAATATCTAATGGAATAGGAGAGAGACTTCCAAATTGCATGGTCTTGAACTTCGCCAAAAGCTTAGGTCCCATTAGCTCTACCTCAGATTCCAATTCTTCATAGTAATTGTTTGTTTCATCAACAAAATCTTCTAAGAGAGAATTTGTGTTTAAGAATAAGCTTTCATCAAAATGCAATTTGGCTGCAACTTCTTTAGAAGTTTGGTTACCAATACTTTCTACCAAATTATCTGAAGCTATGGAAATAGATTTTAATTGTTTGTCTATTTTGGAGTTAATTTTTTGATCAATATTTTTGCAAACTTTATTTAAACTAACATTTATTTTTCCTTGAAAGGAAGCCAAAGAAAGATCTGTTACTTGACTACTGTGGCTTTGTAATTGATTACTTTGCCAAGCAGGAGGAAAGGTATGCGCTCTTTCCCAAAGTACCTCTGAACGACTGATCTTTTCAGGAGCAAGAATGTTCCTATAGGATGCAATACTTTTTTCAACATTACAAAAGTCTAAGGTAGCGTTTGTGAAATTCCTACAGGCTAATGAAAGTTTGTGGTTGATGTCTTGATTAAGTGATTTTATAGGAGCCTCTTCTTCAGAAATTAATTGGAGAATTTCATTCATGGCTGTTTTGACATAAATCCTTGTCATTTCTACAGCTTCTTTGTTGAAGGGATTTAAATCAAATAGATGAAATGTCTTTGCAATTATTTCTCCTATGGCTTGACTCAATTTTTCATGAGTTATACTTCCAAGCAATCCTAAACACTTATATACTTCAGGATCAATTAATTTATACTTAAAAGAATTACAAATTAAATAAAGACGTATTTTGGTGCTTTCACCACCATGAATAGCAGTCGTTTTATAAGGTATTTTTTCAAAGCTATAAGCAACTGTTTTAAGAAATTTTGAATTTTTTAAATCAAAATTAGATGCCAACTCAGGGATTGTTTTTTGGTTAAAGAGTTTGATCTCTATTTTGATTTCCTCTAAGCATTCATTAAATGCTTGAAGCAATTCTGTGACATTAGATTGTTCTAGCTCTATTGCCGATAAAGAAGCTCGTATAGAGCTAAATACTCCTAGGTACTTAGTTTGGATAGGTTGGATACCAAGCTTGCAAAAATTATTAACGGCTATTAGAAGCTCTGCTTCTTTCTCATAGAGCATTTTGTCTATGTTGCCACTATTACTACTTAAATGATCCGGTAAAGTATTTTCACTCATTAAACAGCAAATTCATTGATTATTGTAATCTTATCAGCAAGGTACATAATTTGGACTTTCTTGTGAATAATTTGTACCGAAACAATACAGCTATTGTTGCATAAAAGCTTGACAATCAGTCATGATTTGTCAGATAAATAAATAATATTTGTAATGAATGATTAATCTGCCAAATTAAGTTGCTTTTTAGGTTGAAACATAGCCCAAGTTGGAGATTTGAAGCAATTATTATGTTACTCTTTTTTGGAATCTTTTTCTTCCTTAAGACCGACGCCACCACCTCCACCATCGTCACAACCATTGATGAAGGCTTCGAACAAGGCACCGACTTTTACTTCAAAACCATTGTTCAAACATATTTCCAGAGCAGAATCATAATCTACAATTGCTGTCGAATCAATTGTTTGAGTCGAGTGAATAATTCCATCCGTTTCATAGTCAGCAATCGTTGATTCTTGACCTGTCAATGCATTTGCATTGGCATAATTCTGAGCAGAAACCACCACGTTTGCAAAAGTCGTGTCGGTACAAGCGGATGCATCTTCGACCACTACACCTACCACAGCACCATTTGTAAGGTTATCGACAATCAAGGAATCTACAGTCCCATTTTGAAGACTTTCGCCCACATCAAACTGATTATTATTATTTGAGTCCAGGAAAAACTCATAATTGTTTTGTCCAGGCGGAAGTGCATATAGCGTTATGTTTTCACCATAACAAGTAGGGGAGTCGTACTCCACCAAACCAGCAATCAAAGTCGGCGTGCAATACAAAGTATAAGAAAAAACAAAATCTCCATTGGATGTGGCTTGGGAAAAAGTTGTGCTATCAAAAAATACCTCCTCAGTTGTAATTGTAAGATCGTCATCCCAAGTTGAGCTATAGTCACAGTCTGATCCACCGCCATCATCTTCATGAGTTTCTAATGTAAACATAAAAGAAGTATCACCACAAACAGTATTGCCAAAAGGTATGATAATAGGTGCAGCATCACAAATGTTTGGATCATTGTAAGAAGCAGGATTGCCAGATGCACCAGTCACAGGGACATTAAAGAAATAAGAAGCTGTTGAATCAAATCTTATTACAATTTCTGCATTGTTATTTAAAAAACCATCGCCAATTGGTGGAAAAACTATATTCGTTATTTCCATTTCAACAGAATTTCCTATGGAAGAAGCGCAAGGAAGTACAAAATTAGAATCAACAGCCTCGCAAGCATCAATAACTCCCCAACCAAAATCTGGATCCCGATTAGGATACTCCGATGAAGTTTGAATCAATCTATTTAAGATCTGATTGTTATCTAAAGCTGGATTATTACCCCATACCAATGCGGCTATACCGGCCATTGTTGCTGTTGCAGCGGAAGAGCCTCCAACATAACCCCGCCAAAAAGCATTTTCGTCATCATTCGTTATGGTAACTGCTTTATTTCCTGAAGCAGCTCTTTCCATATAAATGGTAAAATCAATTTCATTCCCTGCATGGCAAATGTCGCACTTATCAAAAGTAGTGCCTTCGACAGCACCAGTAACAGCTACTGTCTGTGGCAAATTTGCAGGGAATATCACGCCATACCAATTTGTGAAGGTAGTAGAAGTTCCTCCAGCAGCGAAAATGAGTTTACCTTTATCATGCGCATAGACGACTCCATCTTTGACTACACCGGAGCTAAACACATCCCCAATACTCATACTAACGATATTAATCTTCGTAGAATCTCCTAAACTATATAAGGCATTTGAAACAGCATTTTTCTCATCAGAAGTATTTATTCTTACATCATTTGTAACCCGGTATGATGCAAGATTTGCTTTATAGGCAACTCCAGCAGGGGTAGCAGCAAAACCTCTAGGCGCACAAGCCAAACCTGCCATCGCAGAGCCATGACCGCATTGATCTTCCCAACCATCAGGATTTGAGGGTGGATAAAAAGCATGCTTTTCTATTTCTCTGTTTGCCGATTCACCTTCTGTAAACTCCCCATTAAACTTTGGATTATCTCCTGAAACACCTGAATCAAGAACGGCGATCCATATGTCTTTTCCTGCGTTACACTTTGTCCATGCTGTATCAACATTGTGTTCTAAATGATGCCAGGATTGTGTTGCTCCAGGACTGATATTTGTGTAATCTGCTGCATTCAGAACTTGGCTATAATCAGAGCAACCTTCTCCAGCTCTTGCATTTTCATTTTCCAAACTAAAACCAGTAGGTTCAAAATACCGAACAGCAGACGATGCCATTAATTCTTTTACCATATCATAATCCCAAATCTTAATAAATAGATAAGGCCTGCCATCTGATTCTCCGTATTTTAATAAATCTTTTCTAGAAATTCTTTCGCCGTATTTAGCCTTCGTCTTTTCAAGGATATCTGTAATCAAATCTTGCTTTACACGTTCCCTTTCCCGCTGCAAGATTTCATAGGATTTATATTCCTTTTGATATTGGTGCTGATTATATGGATTGATTCCGATTCCTGCTATAGAATCAGAATTTATTAATGCAGACCATATGGTATGCACATCTGAATCTTCCCAGTCATATACGCGCTGGGTTTCCAACATTTTAGTTATTATTTTTGACTGAAGTGCTTCTTTAGATAGGATTTGAACTTGATCTTGAGCCACACCTGAACTGAAGCAAAATGCAAAGAAGCAAGTAAAAAGAACTTGATTAAGTAGTTGTTGATTCATGTTTTATGTTTGAAAGTCGGCATAACTTTCATTTGGTTATTTCAAAAATAATAAAAGTTTTATAGTTTCTTCTAAGTCTTTGTGTTCTAAGCGTGTATAATTTAACATAAAAAGTAAATTAGACTTAAAAATTAGCTAAGAATAGTATAATTTCGAGTTTCTAAAACACAAGGAAATGAATAAAATTGTAAATACAGCTACTGAGGCAACAAAAGGGATACAAGATGGGATGACCATCATGCTTGGAGGTTTTGGTTTGTGTGGTATTCCAGAAAATTGTATAGCGGAGTTAGTTAAGATGTGTGTAAAAGATCTAACCTGTATTTCAAATAATGCAGGTGTTGATGATTTTGGTTTGGGTTTACTTTTGCAGAAAAAGCAAATTCGAAAAATGATCTCCTCTTATGTAGGGGAAAATGATGAATTTGAAAGACAAATGCTAAGTGGAGAATTAGAGGTAGATCTCATCCCACAAGGTTCTCTAGCTTCAAGATGTCAAGCTGGTGGAGCTGGTGTGCCTGCTTTTTATACGCCAGCTGGATTTGGAACTGAAGTAGCTCATGGTAAAGAGGTCAGATACTTCAATGGCAAACCTCATATTTTAGAATCAGCGCTTACTGCAGACTTTGCCATTGTGAAAGCATGGAAAGGTGATCGATATGGAAACTTAGTTTATAAAGGAACCGCTCGAAATTTTAATCCTCTCATGGCCATGGCTGGAAAGATAACCATTGCTGAAGTCGAAGAAATTGTAGAGCCTGGAGAATTAGACCCAAATTTTGTACACACACCTGGGATTTTCATTCAAAGAATTTTTCAAGGAGATACCTTCGAAAAAAGAATAGAACAAAGAACAGTTAGACAAAAAGAAAGTTAATATGCTAGATAAAATAGGAATCGCAAAACGTATTGCTCAAGAGCTAAATGATGGATGGTATGTAAACTTGGGTATTGGTATTCCAACATTGGTTGCAAACTATGTCCCAAAAGGACTGAATGTAGAATTCCAATCAGAAAATGGCATCCTTGGTATGGGCGCTTTTCCGTACGAAGGAGAAGAAGATGCTGATTATATCAATGCTGGCAAACAAACGGTTACAATATTACCTGGTGGCTCTATATTTGACTCAGCGACTAGTTTTGCCATGATCCGTGGACAACATATCCAAATGACTGTATTGGGCGCTATGGAAGTTGCTGAAAATGGGGACATCGCCAATTGGAAGATCCCTGGGAAAATGGTCAAAGGCATGGGCGGTGCGATGGACCTTGTTGCTTCTGCGGACAATATCATCGTCGCTATGATGCACACTAATAAAAGAGGCAAATCAAAATTACTAAAACGTTGTTCACTTCCACTTACTGGCGTTGCTTGTGTGAGAAGAATTGTTACAAATATGGCAGTACTTGACATTAAAGACGGTGCTTTTGTTTTAGTCGAAAGAGCACCTGGTGTTAGTGTTGAAGAGATCCAAAATGCCACAGAAGGAAAGCTTGTTGTTGAAGGGGAGGTTCCGGAGATGAAACTGTAGGATTAATCTGAGAATGCTAAAGCAGATTCTATTATTAGCCATTAGCCATTAGCTTTTGGCCATTTGCTTTCTGTTGTGGCTATATGAGTGAATTAAATAAGGGGTATTCAGAAGTAAGGCTAAAAAACGCCATAAGCGTGATATTATTATAGCCCAGTGTGTAAACACTGGGTACCGGAAATGAGCTGAATTCATTTGGCGTGATTTTTTTTAAAAATCATGACAAATGGCTTTCGAAGATTACACGGTTTCCAGCCCTTTCCGCTAGAAACGAGGTAAAGAATTTAAGTTACACAATTATCAGAAGTTGATTTTCAATGATTTAAGTTTTGTCTGACAATCCCTAAATATTCATAAAATAAGAAGCACAATAGCAATGCTGCTTCTTGTTTAATTGAAATGAAATCCGTGAAATCAAATTAATCCATCTAAAATCCGTGATACTAAAATAGCCGCAAAAAAAAAGCTTGCTTCAAATTATTGAAGCAAGCTTTTTTATTTCTATACAAACTACCTTTAGTTGAACATCAACTTAGAAGTACTCACACCACCTTCGAATCTAATCTTAGCAATGTACATACCTGTAGGTAAGTCGTTTCTTTCTAATTTATATTTATTGCTGTCAATACCTTGGTGGAATTGAACCAACTTTCCATTGATATCATAAAGACCAACTTCTAACATGACGTGTGTATCATTCGTTCTAATACTAACTTGATCGCTGGCAGGATTAGGACTTAATTGCAATCCAGAAACATCATTCGAAATTACATCTTGAACATCTGTATTTAAAAAGTCTACTAGGTTACAATCTAGATCCAAAGCGATGCAGGCTCTAGGTGTAAAATAACCTATTAAAGAATCAATGTATGAATTTCCTTTGTCAGAAGACATGTCTTGATTTCCAATAGAATTAATAACGTGAAAGCTACAATTAGGAGGCATTACTGAGCCACATGAAGGATGAGGAATTGTTCCCCAAAAAGCAGGATCCCACCATTCCCAAGGTGCTGATTCATAAGCCGGCATCATAGTGAAAGGGTTCAATCTATCAGTTGGTCTATCCATTGGATATAAGCCCTCAAAACCACTATTTAGTCTATTTGCATCCGCAGTATAATCATCGTCAAAAGGCATGTTAGCCCAAACATCATTAATACCTAATTCAGCACATTTCTCTTGTACTACGTACGCCCCTTGTACCTCAACAATTAGGTCACCAGTTGTAGGAACAATTAAGATATCAGACATATAAGGTGCAAAAGGATCTTCTGGTACTTGATAGGATATCATTGGTGCATCACCAGCATCCAACCAGGATATATCACCCATTGCACCACCCATGTTCACACATAAAGCAAAGTCTGAATCGTAATTTGGATAATTTACATAACATAATGTATCACCTGAAAGAGGGTTGATACCAACAGTTGTTGCAAATGGATCTCCATTAACACTTTCAATTACCATTGGTAGTCCATTTGATCCAATAAATTTGTTTAAAAGAACATCTTCATATTGGTCTAATGTATTTGCAGCCATTGTTATGTAACCACCAGTACCTTGACCCCAAAGCGTAATTTTACTTGGATCAATTCCAAAAACATTGTCACCTTCAGCAGCAGACTTCTTGAAGAATCTTACAGCGGTATTTGCATCTTGAACTCCTCTATAAGCTGCATTAATAAGCGTGTTAACTCTTACCTCTCTATCAGTAGAAATTGGATTCCATCCTTGCCTATAATCAGGAACAGCTACTACATAACCCATTCGAGCTAATCTATTGCAAATCTCAACTAAGCAAGCATCCTTCTTTGTACCTGAAGTTGATCCATTATCTGGATTTGGCAAGAAGTTACCTGTATGAAAATAAATAATCAATGGTCTTTCCGTTTCAGAATCTCCTGCAGGCGTGTACAGGTCAAAAAATAACGGTTGCTTTGTAACTGCTCCGGTAGATGGAACAGTAATTATGGTTGTATTTAAACCATAGTAGATCCCATCTTCCACAGTTACATCTGTAAAGATTTCGTCTACGTACCTGTTCTGAGCCATCAAACTACTGGCTAAGAAAAGTAGTGATAAAGTTAAAATTGTAAACAGTTTGTTCATAATTATAGTTTAATTAAAAAATTTATGTGAATTAATTTAAATGAATTATTTTATTTCTTTTTAAAATCATAAGTAGCAGAAAGATAAGCCAATCTTCCAATTCTAGGTCCACCATATGCTTG
>CALIIW010000147.1 GCA_938018185.1 uncultured Saprospiraceae bacterium | reverse complement strand
TTACATCGTTTGGTTCATAACAGTAACACGAACAGTATTTTTACTAGAACATACCTTTCTTGCTAAAACACAATTAGTCAAAGTTGGAATTATATTAATAAGCATTCCGATCATCTTCACTCTTGCCCATTATTTGACTTCATTTCAAACTTACATGGATGAAACAACTTTCGATAAATACATGCAGCATCTTTCTTTGGACGAACTAAATAGTATGAATAAATATATTCACGCAGAAATGCTACTATTTGGTATTGGAAGTATAATCATATCTATTATCTTTCCTTTTAGAATGGTTTTGAGTATTTGGAGAAATCGAAATACGGACGAAGTGTAACCTTCTCAAATTGAAATGGAGTTTATTTTGGTTACGGTAGATTACTTATACATTTTTCAATTGTGAGAAATAAAAAAGCTTAATTAAAGTTTTAGTATAGAAATCAGAATTGATCTAATTCATAGTATCAACTAACCACTTAAACAAAGTGATTAATATAGATGAATCATAATAATCTCATTATTTGCGCTCTATTAAGTATCTTTTTTTTGATTCATATCCAAGGTTTAAAATCTCAAACAATTAGAATAGATGGTTATGTAAATGCTTTTTCTAATGAAGAAGCCCTAATCGATGCTTTTGTCCACGAAGCAAATACCAACAACACAGTAGCAACAAATGAATACGGATACTTTTCAATCAAAGTAGAAGAAAATACCCCTCTAGAATTGGTGGCTTCTTACATAGGTTATGAAGAAGAAATTTGGAGTTTTACCGCCTCCAAAGATACTAGCATAAATTTCTATTTGAAGGAAATGGAATTGGATGCTGTAGTAGTAGTATCTAGTAAGTTTGAAGATATTAGAGAAGTGGACTACTTAAAGAATATCGATGTATCTAAATTATCCAAGCTACCTACATTTGGAGGCGAAAAAGATATAATAAAATCAATGTCATTATACCCAGGTGTAAGTACTGGGAGTGAAGGAACCTCAAATTTATTTGTCAGAGGTGGATCGGCTGATCAAAATTTATTTTTCTTAGATCAATTTCCTGTTTATAATGTGAATCATTTGGGAGGTTATTTGTCCGTATTTAATTCTGAAGTTATAAATCATATTGATTTTTATAAAGATGGTTTTCCTGCCAATTTAGGAGGGAGATTATCATCAGTCATAGATATATCCTTAAAAGAAGGAAATAAAGAAAAACGAACAGGAGGATTTAGTATCGGTTTATTGACTTCTAAATTTTTATTAGAAGGGCCGATTAAATCTAAAAGGAAAGCTAGTTACATTGTTGGTTTGAGGTCTTCATACTTGACTTTAATAAATGCTTTCAGAAAAAGAGAAGGAGCAAAAGATTATTTTAATTATTGGCTTTATGATATAAACGCGAAATTTAATATTCAAACGAAAAATAATGGTAAATTATTTATGGCTTTTTATTCAGGTAGAGACATTGGAATAGCTGAAAGTGATGGGGCAAGCAGCATAATCAACAATACAATACTAAAAAAGTCTATTTCTACTTCAAAAGTAAACTGGGGAAATACAACTTTAAGCGCTAGATATATCAAACCAATAAATGATAAACTCTTTTTAAAAATTGGTCTTGGATATACTCAATACATCTATGAATTAAATAACGAAACTGAAGATCAAAGTTTTATTGGAGATACTTCAATAGTCTCAAAAAATACAGAAGCTTTCAATTCAAAGATTTCTAGTATTATATTTAAAACTGACTTTGATTATGCTTCTAATAACAACGTCAGCTGGAAATTTGGACTTTATTCTGAATTTCAGAAATTAAAAACATCTAACTTATTTGCACTGGAAGGATTAAATAGTGCAATATATGCGGCATCCTATATTGAAAACGAAATTAAAAAAGAAAAATTAAAAATTAATGTAGGTTTAAGATATTCAATTGTATTATCGGAAAATCGAGTATTTCCTAATATCCAACCGAGGCTTAAACTTAATTACTTGCTAAATAGCAAATCAGCTTTAGATTTTAGTTACTCGAGGATGGTTCAAATTATTCATCAGCTGACATTAACCAATCAAGGGCTTCCTGTAGATACCTGGTTCATACCAAATAAAGAGGCACCTCCTGGAATCTCTGACCAAATATCAATAGCTTTCAAACATAGTTTTAAGAAGTCAAATCTGCTGTCTTTCGCAATGTTTTATAAGAAGCAAAGGAATTTATTAGAATACAGAAGCTCGGATCAGGATTTTTTAGAGAATAGTGGCTTAATAAGCTTTGAACAAATTGCTAAGGATGGCGAAGGAGAGATTTATGGATTCGAATTCTTCACAAACCAAACATTCGGTAAGTTAGAAGTTAATTGTAGCTATACGCTATCTTGGAATTATAGAAAATTTGAGGAACTTAATAATGGTAAGGAATATTTATTCCAATTTGATAGGAGAAATGATTTAAGCCTCTCAGCAGCATACAGTTTTAATGATAAATGGAGCATCAATGCATTGTTTATTTTTCAAACAGGAAGTAGAATCACTATACCAATTTCGGTGTCACCATTACCTGAAAATGAATCTACAATTAGAAATTATGCAGAGCGAAATAATGCAACTCTTCCGAACTATCATAGATTGGATTTGAGTATCCAAAAATCAAAAGAAACTAAAAAAAGACGATTAAGAACCTGGGAGCTTACTTTATACAATGTTTATAATCGAATCAACCCAAATAGATTACTAATTACTGGTAGTTCTATTTTTGACGCATCAGGTGAATTTAGTCATAACAAACCTATTGCTAAAATATCATCACAGTTTCCTTTTATGCCCACTATATCATATAGTCTGAAATTTTGAAAATGAAAAAGTACTATTGTTTGTATCTAATTGTCTCATTATTAACTTGTGAAAGACTTACCGAAGTTGACTTTGAAATTCCATTTTCAGGAGAAAAAATTACTGTTTATGGATTTTTGACAGATCAAGATTCTTCAAAGATTGAGATCTATCAAAACCAAGCCGTATTAGAGGAGTTTCCCGAATTTGAAATTGAATTAGCTAAAGTCACAATTCTCGAAAATTCTCTTGAAAAATTAGAATTAGATTTAATTGATCAATCAAGTCTAAATTTTTTATACCCTTTTGAAATAGAAAATCAATATTCAATTGAAATAAATCATAATACCGAAACATTTGTATCTGAAAAGGTAATAATACCAAGTGCAATAAAAATTGACTCCATTACAACAATAATTGATGAAGCACGAGAAGAACTCTTTTTGTCTTTATATTTTACGGATACACCCGAAGCTGCCTACTACAGTGTGGGCATAACGGAATTTGTTGGTGATAAACCGAAAGGAAAAGTTAATATCATTCCGAACTATCGATTCTGTTTTGATGATTCTGAATTTAAAAATCAGTCTAAAAAGTATGATTTCTCAAGGATAAATTATTTTTCAATCTCAAATGGACAGCCATCATCTACGGATTCTTTGGAGATAAGCTTATATGTGGTTTCTGAGGAGTTTTATAATTTTTCGGAAAGTGTAAGGCTGAATAACCAGTCTTTGAGCTCAGCAGCGGATCCTAATCTAGGTCTCTATAGTAACATAGAAGGAACTAGTGGTTTTGTCTGCGGTTTTAGCAAAACAAGGATTGGATATAAGTTCCCTTAGTATAAAAGGAATCCCCTCAAATTATTTACTAAATTTGCTTGATACAAAAAATAATAGGCAGCAACTATTACAAACAACAATCAACGAATATTTATGTCTCAAGTAGAAGAATTTAACGAATACAGACTCAAGATGAACGAAGTCATCTTAGGCAAAGACAACAAAGTCCTAAAGCGTTTTTTCAATTTAGATACAAATGCCTATCAAGAAGGCGCTCTCCCTGTTAAGACGAA
>CALIIW010000146.1 GCA_938018185.1 uncultured Saprospiraceae bacterium | reverse complement strand
GGTTGGGAGATTGTTTGGTCATTTCCAATAGGAAATGCTTCATCTATATAGGCTTTCTCTTCAAAGGCTTTGTCAAGGAAATAGTGCCTAGGAAGTACCTGAATGGCTTGTAAAACCTCCAAATTGTCGATTCCTTTCTGTTTGAGTGTCTCTACGAGCTTATTCCTCAGCCCTTTATGTCGATAACTATCTTCCATTTCCATAAAATTAATAAGAAATTGTAAAAACCTATTCTTTCTTAATGCGTATCTTTGCAATAAGTAATTTATAAACATCTGTCCTGTTCCTCTGGACCTTTGGTAGATTGATGTTTTCAAATCACTTCTAAATACAAAAATAGCAGAAATGGTAACACAAATTAAATTTGGAACAGATGGCTGGAGAGCCATAATCGCAAAAGAATACACAATTGATAATGTCAAAAGAGTTGCTGAAGGATCAGCACTATGGATGAAAGATAAAGGTTTTTCAAAAGTAGTGATCGGTCATGATTGCCGATTTGGAGGCCAAATGTTTGCAGAAACAGTATCAACAGTTTTTGGAGCACATGGCATTAAAGTTCATTTGGCAAAGGGCTTTGTTTCTACACCAATGGTTAGTCTGGGAGTTGTAAAGACAAAAGCAGATTTAGGAATCGTTATTACAGCTTCTCATAACCCACCTTCATACAGTGGCTATAAATTGAAATCTGCTTATGGAGGTCCAACCATACCAAAGGAAGTTGCGGAGGTAGAAAATATGATTCCAGATGTTTGCAACACCGCTTGCCCTACGATACAATCTATGTTGGACGATGGTCTTTTAAATTACATCGATCTTGAACAAATGTATTTGGAGCATGTGAAAGCAAACTTTGATCTTGACGCAATCAATAATGCAGGGTTTAAAATTGCCTACGATGCGATGTACGGTGCTGGTCAAAATGCAGTACGCAAACTTTTGCCTAATGCAGTTTTGCTTCATTGTGACGATGATCCTTCTTTTAAAGGAAGAGCTCCAGAACCAATACATAGAAATCTAGGAGAGCTTTCTGAATTAATTAAGAATGATCCAGCCATCACGGTTGGTCTTGCAAATGATGGAGATGCAGATAGAATCGGAATGTATGATGAGGATGGAAATTTCGTAGATTCTCACCATCTTTTATTATTGCTTCTACTGTACATGCACAAGTATAAAAATCAAACAGGTAAGGTTATCATTACTTTTTCTGTTACAGATAAAATGGAGAAAATGGCCAAGATGTTTGGCTTAGAAATAGAAGTAACTAAAATTGGTTTCAAATACATCGCTGAGATCATGACGAAGGAAGATGTCGTTGTGGGTGGAGAGGAATCTGGCGGATTGGCAGTAAAAGGTCATATTCCAGAAAGAGATGGAATATGGAATGGATTGTTGATCATGGAATTCATGGCAAAGACAGGAAAGACTATCAAGCAATTGGTTCAAGATGTTTATGACATGGTTGGTCCTTTTTCTTCTGATAGAGATGACCTTCATATCACAGATGAATTAAAGCATAGCATCATAAATAATTGTAAAGAAAACAATTACACTTCTTTTGGAGAATATACGGTTCAAAAAGTTGAAAGCATTGACGGTTTTAAATTTTGGTTGGCAGATGATAAATGGGTGATGATTCGTCCATCTGGTACTGAACCTGTATTGAGAGTATATGCTCAAGGTCCGGATAAAGCGGCTGTAAGATCAATCTTGGATGCAGCGCACGGTACTTTACAAGGTAAGACGGTTAGTGCTTAATTTGCTCTTGGTTATTTGCCTTTGGCCTTTGGCAAGTTGACTTCATGATGAAGGTGCAGGGCATGCCCGCACCTTCATCATTTTTTATTTGCTTGACTTGATGCTTCTTGATATTTACAAGTATCTCAAACAACAAACAACAAACAACCATCAACGATCAACGAAACGACGATGACCGAAATCCAATTCTTCTGCTTACCTTTTCCAGATCTTTCTCTTGAGCAACTTTACGAAATAATGGCGCTCCGGCAAGAAGTTTTTGTGGTAGAACAAGATTGCCCTTACCTAGATGCGGATGGAAAAGATTACGAATCTTATCACCTTTTTGGTAAAAATAATATCGGTAAAATAGTTTCCTATACGCGTCTTGTCCCTAAAGGCGTTTCTTATGAAGATTATGTTTCTATTGGGAGAGTGGTCACTGCTCAGTCCATTAGAAAAAGAGGAGCAGGCAAAGAACTTATGGTCGCTTCCATAGATTGGTGTAAGCAATTGTTTCCTGAAGAAAAAATTAAAATTTCTGCACAATGTTACTTAGATAAGTTCTATACAGATTTAGGGTTTGTGGCTACTGGTGATTATTACGATGAGGATGATATTCCGCATATGGCTATGATTTATAAAAAATAAAATCATGTTAGATCCAATACAAAGAAGTTGCAATTGAAAAACAAATGGTTATTGACCATCTGTTTATGATAGGAATTATTAAAAGCCTCTTACCAATTTTAGGGATATTCAGAAGTAAGGCAAAAAACGCCAGAGGCGTGACATTATTGTAGCCCAGTGTGTAAACACTGGGCTACAAGAAAGGAGCAGAATTCATTTGGCGTGATTTTTTTTTAAAATCATGACAAATGGTTTTCGAAGACAACCTTGTTTTTCGAACGTTATCGCTAGAAACGAGGTAGAGAAATTAAATTACACAAGTATCAAAAGTTGATTTTCAAAGGTTTAATTTTTATCTGACAATCCCCAATTTTAAATTTTCACAGACTTGAAATGTTTATCTTTTGTTGCTAAGCTTATATTGTTAACATTAATATTTGAAATGTACAAAAAAGATATAATTAATTTGTCTCCTAGCTTCATTCAATCTATAAATTAATTCCTAGCTTCGCATTCTTAAAATCTCAAAATGCTACTAAAGCAACTGATTAGCTTTCTATTCATCTTGATTGGTTCGCAAGTTTATGCGCAAAAATCGGACCTTGACTTAAAGTCAAAGTTTCGGCTGTCTATAAATGAAACGCAAGAAGATATTAAAGTAGATGGCGTTTTGAACGAAACAGTTTGGTCCAATGCAGAAGTAGGTACAAACTTCTGGCA
>CALIIW010000145.1 GCA_938018185.1 uncultured Saprospiraceae bacterium | reverse complement strand
TACCCTTTTTGTGGCATTGGCATTGGTGCATAAAAGAACTCTTCTCTTACGATTTTTCCAGCCTCAACTTGATACACACAAATTTCTGAGTGATTCAATCTTGGAGCTCCTTTTGGCTTGTAATCCATTGACATGGTTATCGCAAAATGATCTTCAGAAATAATAGGCTCTCCTACTTTTGATCCAAACATTTGCTCAATGTTTTCATTCCAAGCTGCGCCTTTCATTTTGATGCCTTCAAAACCTTTTACGATTTGCATTGGTGCGCCTGCTGGCTCAGCAGATACTATTTCAGGAGAATAAAGCTCATTATAAGCTGTTTGGTATTCGCCTTTTCTGCAAAGTTCTACCAATCTGTTAGCAATTTGTTTTACTGTCATTATTATAAAATTTTGATTAAATAAAGTGTGCAATTTAAACAAAATGTTTATAATAAATAAAAGCTTAACTTTTTAATATGGAATACTTTATATTGCCTTTTCCTTGAAGTAAAGGTTCATCATCATTCCGGCAATAATCAATAGAATACCCAAAAAAGCAAGAGCAGTATACCTCTCATCAAACCAATATAAGCCAATAATTAGCGCGTAAATTAATTCCATGTATTTAAAAGGAGCGAGTACGGAAGCTTCTTCCAATTGGAATGCTTTTGTCATAAAAATTTGACCGATCAAACCTGTGACCCCAATCCCAATAACAGCCATCCATTCACTTATTTCAGGCATTCTAAAATTTGAAATAAAAAATAAACTAAAGCCAATAGCCATGATCATAAAATAATTAATGATGGTCAAGAAATGTTCTCTATTGCCTAAATATCTTAAAAGCACGAAAATCCCACCTACTAAAAAGGCAGAGATAATTATTAGTACCAAACTCAAATTATCTATTCTTACATCAAAGCCTTTTAAAACAATCACTCCAGAAAATGCAATGGCAAAACTGAGTATTTGCATCTTATTAATCTTCTCTTTCAAGAAGTGATATGCTAATGCAGCTCCGAATAAAGGACCGAGGTATCGTATTGAAATAGCAGACCCTAGAGGGATACGCTGTATGACTATAAAAAAAGTAGCCAGGGAGGTTACTCCTAAAAACCCTCTTAACAATAAGAATTTAGGATTATTACCTACAAAAGAAATTCGATGATAAAGCATGAATGGTACAATAAACACTGCTGAGCCCATTGCTCTAAAAAAGACAACTTGCATGGGATGAAAATCGCTTAAGACTTTTGCCAAAGTGTTCATGATCGCAAAGGATAAAGTAGCGATCATAATAAAGACTATGCCTTTTTTCATCATTAGTAATAAAACGCTTTAGAAGAGCTTGGGTTGTGAAAAGCATTGGTTAAATTAAATAAATTTAGGTAACTATATAGCTAGTACACCAAACATAAAATATGACAACAATATTGTAAAATTTTCTCATTAGCAAATTGGTTATTTGTGTATTTGTTTATTCATGTATTCGTTTATAAAATTCTAAGATATTCAAATAACCAAATAAACATTTTAAACCATTTTAGTAAATACCTTATAGGCAATTTTCAACTTTTGAAGTATTAAATAAATAGGCTACTAAATTTATATGAAATTTGAGTTTAGTTTAATTGCTTGTAAATGCCTTCACATTGCAAGCCTTATTAACCTATAAGTCCATCATATAGAAAAATTATAATATCCCATCTGATTTATTTTCGTATATTTATTAGAATTGATTTTGTTAAGCAGCCAACTAAAAAGTAACGCTTCAGAGCAAACATTCTTTTCATCAAGAATAATGTAATAAGTTATGTTCAAATCAAAATACATCATCATCCTTTTTAGCAGTACCCTAATTTTTACATTGGCATGCAATGAAGACGAAACTCCAATAGATCCTGTTGTAATCGATGAAACTCCGTTTATCATAGCGCATGGTTCTTTACCAAAACCTTACCTTCCTGAAGACAATCCCTTAACTGAACAAGGCGTCCAGCTAGGTCGAATGCTTTTTTACGAAACCATGCTTTCTAAAGACAATACCCAAGCTTGCGCAACATGTCATGTTCAGTCAGATGGATTTTCTGACTCTACCAGATTCTCAATTGGTGTTGAAATGCTTCCAGGTAAGCGTCAAGCAATGCCTGTTTTTAATCTGGCTTGGCACAGCAACCAATTCTTTTGGGATGGCAGGTCAAACTTGTTGCGTGACCAATCTCTGAAACCCATACAAGACCCTCTCGAAATGAATGAGACCTTGGATAACGTTGTTGCAAAATTATCTGCTAGCCAAATGTATCAGGATCAATTTACTAGAGCCTTTGGTTCCCCAGAAGTCAATGAAGAAAAGATGTCCTTGGCAATGGAGCAATTCATGTTGAGTATCGTGTCCAATAATTCTAAGTACGATCAATATTTGACTGGTGAAGTACAACTAAGTGAAAGTGAAGAACGTGGACGTCTTCTTTTTGAAGCTGAATACAATCCATTTTTTCCTGAAAGCTCAGGAGCAGATTGCGCGCATTGCCATGGTGGCTCAAACTTTGAGAATGACCAATACATGAATAACGGATTGGACACAGATGCAATGATGACAGATATTGGCAGAGAAGAAGTAACAAAAGATGCTAGTGATAGAGGAAAATTCAAAGTACCTTCTTTAAGAAATGTGGCCGTTACTGGCCCATATATGCATGATGGAAGGTTTCAAACTTTAGAGGAGGTCATCGACCATTATAATGAAGGAATTCAAGAATCTTCTACTGCAGATCAAACGGTTTTAAATACAAAGGATACTGGTTTGTTACTAACAGAAGAGGACAAAGTGGATTTGATAAACTTCCTAAAGACTTTGACTGATAATACTTTTTTAAATGAAGCCTCTTATAAAACACCATTTTAATTTTGAAACTTAGGCATCAGTAAATTCTTCTGTTTTTACAATAAACTAAATAATGGATAGCATCTCACAGGCAGCTCTAGGAGCAGCAATCGGTGAAGCAGTACTTGGCAAAAGACTTGGCCGAAAGGCCGCTATCCTTGGAGCGATAGGCGGGACTATCCCAGACTTGGATGTTTTGCTCACACCATTTTTTAGTAAATTTCAAAACATTGCCATTCATCGAGGTTTCAGCCATTCCATTTTATTTACGATTTTAGCTGCTTTCTTATTTGCCTACATTCTTAGCAAGATAAAATGGACCAAAGATGTACCTTATCCTAGATTATGGCTCTTGAGTTTCTTGACTTTATTTACGCACATATTATTAGATGCATTCACCACTTATGGAACCCAATTGCTCTTGCCTTTCAACGATTGGCGGGTTAGCTTTGATAGTGTCAACATTGTCGATCCTGTTTACACTGTTCCTCTTTTAATAGGAGTCCTAGTAAGTGTATTCTATTTTAAAAAAACGGATCCAAAGCGAAATATTCCAAATAACATTGGTCTCATAATCAGCTCCCTCTATTTGGTTTTCACTTTAGCTAATAAGCAACACATCGAACGCGTTTTTTATGCTCAATTAGAGGCTCAAAATATTCCCTCTTTTAATCTACATACCATTCCAGTCAAGGTGGGAAATATGATCTGGTACGCTGTGGCCAAAGATAAAGACCAGCTCTATATCGGTAAGTATTCTATGCTTGAGAAAAATGATATAGAATTTCATGCTTTCCCAATCAATGATCATTTACTTGATGAAGTGGATTCTCAATTAGCAGATAGGATGAGATGGTTCGCCCAAGGTTTTTACACTGTTGCTGAAAAGGAGGGAAAAATTCGGATATATAATATGCAGTGCGACATGCAAGGAGTGAGAACGTATGGAGACTATAAAGCACCAACATCTTTTTATTTTGAAGTAGAGATGAAAG
>CALIIW010000144.1 GCA_938018185.1 uncultured Saprospiraceae bacterium | reverse complement strand
GGTGAAAGTAAAAGAACGCTCCAAAATAACAATGAAAAAATTACGAGCGATCCATCCAGTTGGCTTATTGCCTTTAGAGATTACTATGGTAGGCACTTGCCATTATTGGTAACTATTTGGTTTTTAGGAATCTTGTTTTTGCAATTGCGTTTTTTAGGACAGCTGGCTTATGTGCAGCGACTCAAACATTACGGAACGCAAATTTTTCCAGCAACATGGAGTGATAAGATTGAGGAACTTGAAGGGAAGCTACGCATACAAAAGAAGGTTGCCTATCTAACAAGTATTCGTGTAGAATCTCCCATGGTTATTGGATGGCTAAAGCCTGTTGTTCTAGTACCAAGACAGCTTCTGACCAGCTTGACGGAGACAGAAATGTACGCGGTGCTGGCACATGAACTTGCCCATATCAGAAGAGAAGATTTTGTGGTAAACCTGCTGCAAACTTTTTTATGTAATGTATTCTTTTTTCATCCAGGTGTTTGGTGGATGAGTCATAGAATAGATGACGAACGGGAGCATTGCTGTGATGATCTTGCAGTGGCAGCGACAGGTCCAGCTACTTCGTATGCTAAGACCTTGATCAATGTATCCGAACTTCAATTGAGACTGCATGGAAATACTCCACTAGCTATGGCGCTCTCTGGTAAAAGTAAAAAAAGAGAACGTGGTGGATTTTCAGCAAGGATAAGAAGGTTATTTACTGTAAGCAATGTTACTGGAACTTTTAGAGAAGGATTTGCAACAGCTTGTATATTAATCATTGCATTATTCCTTGGTGCAGTAGCAACTGGCCGAACGATAGAAATTAATGCTGTTCAAAGCTTGTCAGAAAATGATAAAACAGAAATTATTTCTGATAAAGAAACTTCAGATGAAGTTAAAACAAAATTACAAGCCACAACTACTACCACTGTAAAAACAACTACTATAGAAGATGGTCCTATTTCAAATGAAGGACTAGATGTAAATGGAAGAGGATTTCCAATTGCAACTCCAGTTGAACCAGTGAAGACAGTTAGGCCAATCAATATTGAAGACGAAACGAGGATTGATGCATTAGTCATGGCGTGTGGAGAAGGTGATTTTGATTTTGTAAAAACTTTAATAAAGTCCGGAATAGATGTCAATGGTATTGGCTCAGAAGGCTTTACGCCTTTGATGATGGCCAGCAGTAATAATAAGGCAGAGATTGTTAATTTTTTAATTGAACAAGGAGCTGATGTGAATAAAGTTTACAATGGCTGGACAGCATTAATTGAAGCAGCCGATGAAGGATCAATGGAGAGCATGAAACATTTGCTGAATGCTGGTGCGGAGGTCAATTATTATGCCTCTGAAAATAGTCCAACCGCAATAACTATGGCAGCATCAGAAGGTAATTTAGAATGTCTAAAATTGCTAATTAAAAACGGAGCGGATATGAATGGGATTGGTAAAAGTATACCGCCACTTCACATTGCAGCAGCAGAAGGTAAACAGGCTATTATTGATTATTTGATTTCTAAAAAAGTAAACATTAATAATAAAGATGCAGGTGGACGAACGGCACTCATGTATGCTGCCTCGGAAGGTCAAAAGTATGTAGTAAAAAAACTAATTGAAGCTGGAGCAGATATGTCAATTGTAGATCCAAATGGTTCAAATGCATCAGATTATGCAGAAGAGGAAGAGGAGTATGAAACAAAAAGATATTTGGCCAACGGAAAAAATACTGCGATACACCAAGCGACCTTAGATGGGCATATTGAAAAAGTAAAACGAATGGTGGAACAAGGAACTGATATAGACAGCCGTGACATTTATGGACGTACACCACTGCATTTAGCGTCTGCAAAAAACTACAATCTCGACATGCGTGTCTTAATCGATTTAGGTGCCAATATCAATGCATTAGATGAGGATGGTCGAACGCCACTTATGTATGCAGCTGCCGATGGGAGCAAGGGCGCCTTAGTATTCCTAGTTTCAAAATTAGCAGATGTAAACATTAAAGACGAAGATGGGATGACTGCATATGATTGGGCCATTTTTGGAAGAAATTCAGAACTAATCAAATTTTTAGGTTTGATAACAGAAAATAAAGGGAGAGATTACAAAAATGAAACGCATGTTGACATAACTGAACACAACAAGCATCTTCAAAAAGAAAAAACAATTCAAAAACAAAAGCAAGATAAGGTTCACACAAAAGTACATACCCGTGTCCATGCAGATGTTAATACTCGTATCGACGTAGCTGTTGAAAAAGAAATTGGCAAGAGAGAAACCCTGCATCTTAGAAATGATGGTGTGCATTTAAGACAATATGATCTTGAGAATAACACACCAAAATTGTTGCAAGCTGCGCGTAATGGATCTTTAAATGACTGTGCTAACTTAATAGGAAATGGTCTCCCGGTTAATAGTGCCGATGCTACTGGACAAACAGCTTTAATGGTTGCCGTAAGGTCCAATCGTTTTGACATCGCTAAATATCTGATTGAACAAGGTGCCGATGTCAATAGGAGTTCTGCATCAGGATTGACAGCTTTGCATTGGGCAGCGCTGGAAAACCATGACCAGATAGCCAGATTGCTTTTGGACAACAATGCGAAAGTCGATCCTACCATGCGTTATTCAAGTACTGATGGAAATTATACACATGAAGCAGTAGCTTGGGAGTACATTGGAGCTACTCCCCTTTTGATAGCTGTCGAATCTCAAAACATTCAAGTAATATCTGTCCTATTAGAAGCAGGTGCAAATAAAAATAAAACATTACTTAAGAACGAATATCAATTAAGCAAAAATCGGGTCTCCTACCTAAGTGCTAGTGAGGTCATGGGGATTGATGAGGATTTTCTAAAAGAAGTGGATCTAGGAATTAGTGATAAAACTTGGACGCCGTTTAAGCAAGCATTGCTTTTAAAAAATCAGGAGATACTTTCCTTATTTAAAAAATAATAAACAAATAAAACCATATGAGAATTTTAATCACCTTTTTGGCACTATTTATTGCTAGTAACCTTACTGCCAGTAATTTGCCTGCTAAAGTAAGCCTTTCTGGACGTATCGTCGACGCGGACTTTGAAATACCACTTGAATTTGCCACCGTCTCGGCGTATGACAGTGAGGAATTGTTAGTCACAGGAGCAAGTACAGACAGCCTTGGAAAATTTTCTTTCCGCTTGCCCAAAGGACTATACAAAATCCAAATTGAATTTATAGGTTACACGCCAATAGATACAACGATAGAGCTTAGTTCAGATTTTCACCTTGGGGACATTAAAATGTTGAGTGCTGCGGTAGAATTAGAAGGAGCCACTGTAACTTCAGAACGAAGTCGACTTACATTAAAATTAGATAAACAAATTTTCGATGTTGGGGCAGATATTATTTCTCAAGGAGGAACAGCCAATGAAGTTTTGGACAATGTCCCAATGATCAATGTCTCTCAAGATGGTGCTGTCAGTTTACGTGGTGATGCTTC
>CALIIW010000143.1 GCA_938018185.1 uncultured Saprospiraceae bacterium | reverse complement strand
CCTGGTTCTGGTTCATTCACGACTGGAACATGGGTGATGTTATCTTTTCTACAAGAAAAAGAAATAAATAGTAAGCCGATAAAAAGAAAATAAAATGGTTTCATGTTTTAATTTTAATCGTTTTGAATTAGTTTTCATAAGCTATACAATTCAAAATACAAGGGCGTTGCAGTAATAAGATAAATAATTTAGGAGACTATACATTTAATTCACCAAAAGTTTGAATTAGCCTACTGGATATTCGTTAAAATGTATTAAAATTGTTGATGTGGATATTTGTTGATGATCCTCTCTGAAAATTTGTAAACAAATACACGAATAAACAGATAAGCAATTTATATTTGGTGTACTAGCTAAATAGATACCTTAATTTATAACATTTATAGCTGTTCGCTCTCCAAGAGTACACTAAACACTGTATTAATTGATTAATATTAATTAAGGCTTTAATGTAAAAAAACGAACTTTAATTATGATTCAAGGAATAACATTTGAACTAATTACCACATTCTAGGCGTTATAAAGCTGTATCTTTCCCACTTAATTGAACGAATGTATTATATGATTAAAATTTTCCATGTAACAGTCTTCCTAATTATTGCGAATGTTTGCCTGAATGCTCAGCAATTTAATGCTCTTGAGCAAGCAACAAGTGAGCACATTACCATTGAAGGTTCCAATGTCTCCATGATCCCTCCTCCTGAATTTGCTCCTTCTGAAAACTTCAAAGGCTTTCAAAATCCTGAGGATCCATATTCTATGATTATGTTATTGGAAATACCTGGGCCATATGAAGAAATATCTACTGGATTTAACGAAGAAAAGCTTAAAGAACAAAACATGACCTTATTGTCGAAAAAAGAGATCATAATCAATGATACCCCTGGCCTATTCATCGAGCTCGATCAAGAAGCTTCTGGTATCACCTTTTCGAAATACCTTATTATTTATGGTAAGGAAGCCACAACTTTGATTAATGGGGTTTACCTTAAAGAAAATAAAGAAGTTGGCAATTTGATAAAAGAAGCCATGCTCTCTACCTATATTGACAATTCACTCTCAGTAGACAAGAGAGTTGTATTGAAATATAACATTGATGAATCTGCCGGAAATATGAAATTCAATGCAGTTATGGGCAACAGCATTATGTTTAACCGAGACGGCAAGATACCAACTGAAAGCAAAGATGGTCTCTCCCTGATCGTAGATGAATCCTATGCCGAAGTTGACATCAAAGACAAAAAAGTCTTTTGCTTAGGGAGACTTAGAAATATGCCCGGCAGTTATGCACCTATTACTCAAAAAGGAATCAAAGAAATTGAAATAAATGGCTTTGAAGGTTTTGAATTGTTTGGTAAAAACAATGAAAATAAAAAAGAGGAAGTATACCAAGTAGTTTTATTTAAAGAAGGAGGTGGATACTATCTATTCTTTGCTAGTTACTTGAGAGATGGTGGTCAATCTTTGGAAGATGTGAAAAAGGTAATAGCAACTTTTGAAGTAAAGTAACATCAATTTATTAGTTCTCTTGGTCGGATTCAATTGTACGGTTTCGTTTTCAAGTTATGTTTCGGAAGCTATCATCGCTCCTAGCTTGGCCTAAAGTTTCAGAAACACAGCTGTTTGTTTGAATGCTCGATTAATCATAAAGTCCTTCTTTCAAACTTTTCCCTGCTGTTCCTTTCAATCTTTTCCAAAAGCCTTCTCGATCCTTAATGGAAATAAAATCTTCTTTTCTTAAAGGCTCGAAAAGAATGCTTGGATCTTCCATGTTTTGGGAAATGGTCGCGATAGAATCATAGACCATAGGAATAATTCCAATGCTAGGATCTATTCTTTTTGCAAAGCTTTTTAGCAGTTTGCTTTGAAAAGGATCTGATGCCAAAGCTATTTTTTCAAAACCCAGCTTCTTAGCATACTGATAACCATAATAGAGATTCTCTGTACTATGCTCCGCATAAATTTCTTTATAAATGTTTGTTGTGTCAACTCCTAGCGCTTCTCCATAAAGCGCCATAACTTCTGCTTCAATAAATGGACTGTAAACAGCTGAGCCAGAATACATAATATTATTTGTAATTCCCTTATCATATAAAAATTTTGCCCAAAGGATCCTGCCCTTCATTGTTTTAGACCAAGCGTCATTTTCAAAAGGAACTCCTGGGACAATGATTACATCGTACTGACTTTGAGCAACTTCTTGGTACAGCTTAAGCGACTTTTTTGCCGTGTAGCTGCAAGAAAAAAATAAATAGCAAAATAAAATTATAGAGCAAGATTGTAAGAATGTTTTCATTCACTAAAGTTATGCTTTTATTGGTTTTCTTTTTCATTTAAATATTGAGCCAAGTATGCTCCCATACTAAAACAAGATTGAAGTAAATAACCACCAGTTGGTGCATCGTAATCTATCATTTCTCCAATGCAAAAATGATTTGGCATTTTTATTAATTCAAAGTTACTATTGAGTTCTTTTATATCAATACCACCGACAGTTGAAATCGCTTCATCTATGTCCGCCTTGCCCACAATTTCAAGTTTAATATCTTTTATCCTTTCAGCCAAATGTTCAGGATCTAAGAATTCATTGCGATTTGTTTGGTCCTTTATTAAATCTATTTGTGCCTTGGACAATTTTAGATACCTTTTAAGAATTTCAGTAATCTTCTTTCCTGAACGATCCATCTTATCAATCAATTTTTCTTTAGGGAATAAAGGTTTTAAATCTAAACTTAAGACGACCTTACCTGTCTGTTTTAAAGCTAATCTAATCTCAGGACTTAAGCCATAAATAGCTGCTCCTTCCAAGCCAAACCTGGTTATCATCAATTCTCCTTTGATTGTTTTATCCCCGCAGCTCAAAGCAATGTTTTTCAAAGGAGTACCTTCATGTTTATCTATAAATGCTTTAGGCCATTTGACTTGATATGCACAATTTGAAGCTTCAAAAGTATGGCAATCAATACCCCTCTCTCGAAATATTGAATTCCAATTACCATCAGAACCCGTTATCTTCCAAGAGGCGCCTCCCAAGGCAAAGATCTGGAAATCGGTTTTTACAATGACATCATTCTCAAACAATAAGTCCCCATGCTTTGTCCAAGATTTCCATGCATGCTCGTACTTAATTTCAAAGCCTTGGCTCAAAACTTTTTCAAGTATAGCCTTTAATACTTCTATTGGTTTAATGCCCTTTTCAGGGAATATTCGATTGCTGCTTCCGACATATGTATTTATACCAATCTTATACAAATAATTTCTAAGATCTTGATTACTAAATGTTTTAAGCGCAGCTGTGAAGAATTCACTTACTGTATATTTGCTTATAAGTTCCTCTAAAGGTTCAGCATACGATAAGTTAAGCCCTCCTTTGCCTGCCACAAGGAATTTTCTACCAGCGGTCCTGTTTTTCTCATAAATACAAAGATCAAACTTAGCTGGATCAATAAAAGAGGCTGCTAATAATGCTGCTGGACCTGCTCCTACAATTGCAATTGTCTTTTTCACCATGCAATGATACAGGATTTTTAATTTCTATAGAATTCAGAAATCTGACATATCCCAAAAGATGTACTTATTGGTTTATATTAGTGCTCTATTTTAGTACCATATGAAACCATTCATACTCTTCTTGCTCTTCGTTATTTTTACAAGCGATACTTTCTGTCAGGAGGATAGACAGTCAGGAAACTTTACAGCAAAAGTAATTGATTCGAATACCAAGGAGGTTTTGCACTATGCTACAGTATTTAATATAAATCAAAGAAGAGGTACAGCTAGTTCTGGAAACGGTTTTTTTAATCTTCCCAACAATGCTTTTGGCGATAGCATAATAATATCTTACATCGGCTATTCTGATCAAATAATAATATATCAAGTAGGTCTAGACCCTGTTGTAAGTATGGTAGTCCAAGAGACAGAATTAGAAGAAATAGTCGTAAAAGCTGCTTCGGATTACCTGTATGATATGCTAGTAAAATTGAGATCATGCAAAAGATCAAGCAAGCAAACCGCCAAGACTTATTTCTTTTTAGAATCTCAACAAAAGGGACAAGTAGTTGAAATGATAGAATCTTATTTTCAAGGAGTATACAGCAATTGCTCTTTACAAAAATTAGACATCAAAAAAGGTAGGATCGGTTTAAAGCCGATCGATAATAGATATTACCTTTCAACAGAAACTTCACGCATATTTTCTATGCATGATATATTTACAGCTAGCAATTTATTTCCATCAAACCCACTTTGTTTCGGAAAAAGTAAAATGAAAAAGGCTTACCAGCTTCGTTTGAACCATACTTATTTGTTAGAGGAACAAAAAATATTTGTTATTGACTTCGAGCCAAAGGATACCAATTCAAAAAAGAACAGTAAAAATATTTTTTCCGGTCGTATTTGGGTTGATAAAGACAAAAATCAACTGGTAAAAATAAAATTAAACATAGACGAATCAAAAAAACACCCTTTCAAGCCTATAGGACAAAATAAGATTCTCCATTCCAGCATGGAAATAACAAAGACCTTTACCATGAAACAAGCGGAAGCCTTTATCAACTCGATTGATTTTAATTATACTGTTGCGTATGAAGATTTCTCTAATACGCCATTCGAAGCTAAGACCAAAGCATTTTTAAAAGCTTATGACTTTGACAATAGTTTACAGCTGCCTCATTTCGAATTCACAGATTTGCTACACCAAGATTATCGCAACATGACGATTGTTCCATACGACTCCTTGTTTTGGCAAAGCACAGACGAGTTTAGAATATTTGAACATGAATCACAAATCGAGCAATTTTTAAATGCAAACCATCTACAAAATAAAATCATTATTCCAGATTCTTCTACAAACCAATCTTGTTTACAATATCATTATGTTACTTGGTCAGAAAACCGTTTTGACATTCGTCAAACGAAAAAAGAAGGCTTGACCATCGATAATTTTAGAAAAGTAAATTCATTTAATGATGACCAATATAATTTCAATTGCAAAATCTATTTGGATGTGAATGAATATGAAGGGAAGCAAGTTTTTCAGCTTTTTTCTATCATGGATCCTGTTGACAGTTATTTCGAGCTAAAGGTTAGTAATGAGGCTAGAGCCTTTGCCAATATGTATTTTGATTTACTAGAAATAGAACGAAGAAAATTAGAAAATCAATTCCTTCAAAATGAATCTATTTCAAAAAAAGAAATTGAAAACCTTTACCAGAAAAGTATCGAGCGTTTTGAGGTCAAAGCAAAAAAATTTCGAAATGAAACTTTGAGGGGCATGAGTGAAACCGGCATGAAAAAATGGAACAACTTAATTTACGACGAATTAGGCATTGACAACTTGAAAATATTCTGTCCATAAGTAAGGTATATCGTTATTTACCCTTAAAAATTCTAACATCGTGACAGGGATAATTTAGTCCAAGCAACTTCAGCAACAAAGAAGCCACTAGTTGAAACAATGGTTTCTTGAATTCAGTATAGATTTTTCTAGTTCTTGGTACCATCCCATGACAATTCTTTTGGCATGGTTATTTATTACAATATGTCGTATACCTAATACTATAACCCACCCCAAATTTCAATCTGATCAGAAGCAATACTTTATTGTTTCTGGAATTATTAATTATCCATTTTAATGGTAAAAATTAAGATTTTATGTCAAGTAGAAAGATGAAACCAAGGTTGATTAAAGATTATGAAAAGTTAAGTGAGGCGATTAAGAAACAAATTAAATTGACCCACCCTTATGGATTTGATAAGGAATTGATAACGTTTAAAAATAAGGACAATAAAACCGTTTCGGCCTTACCATATGAGACGGATGAATTTTCTTATTTATTAAAAATGAGTCAATCGAAAGCAAGAGAAATCATTAGAAATGATGATGATTATGATGATGATGGAATTCTAAAAGATGAATTTATTGAAGAATTGAATGAAAAGAATGATATTGTTCCAACAGCTGATGAGGCTATGGAGGAAGATATGATAATTGATCACGGTCCCACTGATACATCCTTTAAAAACTTATAAATAGCATAAATAATTAATCGACTTAAACCAGCTTATTTGTTGGCTCTTATGATAAATAAATCCTATTAACCGATTTTAATTCCTAAGTTTTATTCCAAGTCTTTATTATTAAACATTAAGTCTTAAATTCATGTTTTAGTTTCAGAAAGAAATGCACATGAAAAATACAGGCTTTTACCTCTTCTTATTTTTTTGCTTTATGCTTTTACAAGGCTGTTTAGAAGTAAAAGAGAGCTTTAATGGACCTGCCCCTGGAATTTGGCGTGCAGTACTTCAATTAGAGCCAGATTACATTACACATAATAAAAAAGGAGCTCCTCTCCCCGAGAAGCTAGAAATGAAATTTAAGGATATCAATGAGAATCAACTTCCTTTCCTATTTGAGGTAATCTATGATGAAAAGGGAGATTTTGAAGTTGAGGTAATAAACGGTACAGAAAGAATCAAAGTAGATGAATTGAGGATTGGTGTTGATCGCAAAACTGCAAGAGATACCATAGAGATGGATTTTTCAATCTATGAAAGCACCATAAAAGCGGTATATAGGTCCGGAATCATGGAAGGAAACTGGATCGTTCATTCTAAAAAAGATTATAGTATCCCTTTTGTGGCTTATTTTGGAAAATCCGAACGATTTACCATTCTAAAAAATGAGCCTATCATGGATGTTAGTGGAAAATGGAAGGTCACCTTTGATGCCGACAAAGAGGAACCGTACTTTGCAATAGGCGAATTTAAGCAAGAAGGAAATCATGTTGCAGGTACTTTTATCACAGAAACGGGTGACTACCGCTATTTAGATGGTACCATCCAAGCAGATATGCTCTATTTATCCTGTTTTGACGGTTCACATGCCTTTTTGTTTGAAGCTCAAATAGCTGAGAACAAACAAATGAAAGGTCTCTTTAGATCAGGAAAACACTATAAAAGTTATTGGGAAGCAGTTCAAGATGAAGATTTTACCTTGAGAAGCCCAGACAGTTTGACTTATATTAAAGATGGTTATACTGAATTGGACTTTTCTTTTAAGAACACAGAAGGAGCATTGATCTCTTTGAATGATGATAAATTCCATAACAAGGTAAAGATTGTGCAAATCTTAGGGACATGGTGTCCAAATTGTAGAGATGAGACTGAATTTTTAATGAACTATCTTAAGAATAATCCAACGGAAGAAGTGGCTATTATTGCCTTGGCTTTTGAAAAATACAAAGAGGAAGATAAAGCATTGAGTACTCTGAAGACATATAAAGAAAAGTTTAATATTCCATATGACCTTTGTTATGCGGGCTATTATAACAAAGAAGAGGCGGCAAAGTCCTTACCGATGCTAAATGCGATCATTTCTTATCCAACAATGATAATTCTTGATAAAAACAACGAAATTAAACGTATTCATACCGGATTCTCCGGACCTGCAACCTCAGAGTTTAATAAGTTTTCAATTGAATTTAAATCTTATATGCAGAATCTTTTGAAGGACTGATTATATTTCCTAATTTCCCTATCCATTACAGATTGCCGGCCCATAATCATACAATTGATTTAATATTCCTTAATAAGTTATCTTTATTTAGATGCCCACTGAAGAAACGTTGGTTGTCGCCTATTGCAGCGACAATTCCTTAGATGCTTTAAATCTTATTGCTCAATTAGAATCGAAAGGTTTGGGAGTAAAAGCGATAGAATTGGATAAACAATCCGATAAAGGTCCCATAAATACCCTAAAGGATTTTCGACAACCCATCTATTTGATAATCAGTGATAACTTTCTACGGTCCTTTGATTGTATGAAAGATGGCAAAAATCTCTTAAGTGAATTCTATATCCCTCAGGAATTGAGACCAGTTATAACACGTGGCACCTATAGTCCTGGAAATGGCTCTACACAATATGTAGACACAAAATTTGAGCGGGTCGGTGATGTCATTGCTTATATGAATTATTGGCAAGAAATATATTTACAATTAAAAGAAGAGAGTAAACAATCCGGTCAAAAAACAGAACGTCTGGGTCAGCATAAAAAAATAGCAAATGAGATTGGAGATTTTTTAGGTATTCTAAGGACATCTGCCTACCTCGATTTTGAAGAAGAATCCAAAACAAATTTCCAGACAATCCTTAACAGATTTGGTGTTTTGCCGGGAGTGGTAAGCTCTATTGAACATGATATCAATGAAGAGGAGGAAGCTTTGGATCAAAATAAGTTAGATAAACTAGAAGAAGCAAGACAATTACTTGAAGAAGAGGAGAAAGAAGATCTCAAGCGACAATTAGAATTAGTAAATGAAGCTAATCTAGTGGATAAGGTTATTGCTTATAAAGAGAAGAATTCCATTTTCAAAAATGGCTCAAGAGAAAATGATCTAGAAGAGGATGATATGGCTACGCTCGATAGAATGGCTGACGAAATTGAACGTCAACAAAAAGATTCTAGGTTAAAACCGTATGCAGAATTGATTGAAGAAGATCAAAAAATGAGAGAGATCCTGGATCAAGAAGAAGAAAAGGATGACATTCTTGATTCAAATGAGAACCCTGAGGAGATGATTGACGTTGAAACGGGTATAACAGATGTAGAAAACCTGGACAAACCTTCTACAGATTTTGAAGATTTCTTTCAACAACCGAAGGAATCTTTGGAAACTGAAAAAGACAACATCCAAAACATAAAGAAACTTGTGAAAAACAATAAGGTAGAAGAAGCTTTAGAAGAGTTGAAGAAACTGATCCAAGCGGATCCAACTAATTTGGACTTACAATACCAGTATGCTAAAATAATGGTCAATGAAAAAGGAGATCACTATAAGGCTACTCAAATACTAGAGCAAATATTAGAGCAAGACAAAGAGTTTGTAAAGGCTTATCATTTGCTAGCTCAAATTGCAGAAAATCATCAAGATTTTTTATTGGCAAAAAGCTATTATGAAAAGGTAATCAATTTGGATAAAAAATTTCCAGACATCCATTTCAAAATTGGAATGATCCTAAAACAGCAATTTCCGGATCAAGAAGAATCTTCTCTTAAATATTTCAAAAAGGCAATTGAAAGAAATCCACGTTCAGCCGAAGCCTATTATCAATCAGGACTTATTTATGCTACTCAAAAAGATAAATTTAAGAAGGCTTTAAAACGATTCAGAAAATGTTTGAAGTTAAAACCTTTACATCCTTATGCTTCTTACGAAATGGCTAAACTATATGCTACGATTGGAAAAACGGAAAAAGCAAAATCCATTTTCAAATCAGCAATAAAAATAAATGCGCAACTTGATAGCGCGGAGTCAAGAGCAGAATTGGGATTTCAAAAGAAGAAAAGGGATATTGATATTTTCGATAGGATAACAGAAGAACAAACAATTGTAAGAAACAACAATCAGCTAGATGAAACAGTGCTCATAACTGGAGCTACCTCAGGTATTGGAAAAGCAACTGCCATCTTATTTGCCCAAAAAGGATATCGACTTATATTAACTGGTAGAAGACCGGATAGGCTTCAAAACCTAAAGAAAGAATTAAAAGATAGCTACTCCATAGATGTAAAGACCTTGCAATTTGATGTAAGGGACCTAGAGAAAACTAAAAAGATGATCTCTGCTTTACCTGAAGCATGGAAAAACATTGACATTCTAATTAACAATGCCGGTTTAGCACTTGGTTTATCCCCTATCCACGAAGGAGATGTGGCTCATTGGGAAACAATGATTGATACAAATATCAAAGGCCTATTGTACATGACAAGGGCCATTGCTCCATCCATGGTAAAAAGACAAAGCGGGCATATCATCAACATTTGTTCCACTGCAGGAAAGGAAGTTTACCCAAATGGCAATGTCTATTGTGCCACCAAACATGCAGTAGATGCTCTTACAAAAGCAATGCGCGTTGATTTATACAAGCATAACATAAAAATCTCTCAGATCTCCCCTGCTCATGTAGAGGAGACAGAATTTTCTCTAGTCAGATTTGATGGAGACCAGGATAAGTCCAAGATATACAACGACTTTAATCCATTGAAAGCAACTGATGTTGCAGATGCTATCTATTACATTATAAACCGTCCAGCACATGTGAATATACAGGATGTGGTTATGATGGGTACGCAACAGGCAAATTCGAATAATATAAATAGGATTGGGAGGATCTTTGATTAGTCCGATTTTGTAGGTAGTAAAAGTCAAAACTTGAAAAGAAAAAGCTCATTCGATGTCTTTTTCGATAAATGGTTTTTGTAAATGTGGAAATGATAAACGTTTCTGTAAATGAGGACGCGATAAATCCCGCCCATACATTTTACAATCACCTTCCTATCATAGCCCATTCCCCTCAAACTTACATTCAAATTCAATCTCAAACTTTATTTCCTTACTTTTGCCACCAAACGAATAATATTGGCTCAGTCATGTCTTATTGATTTACACTATTTGCCTTGCTTACAGTATATGAGCAAGCTAATCCTGTATGAACAGGTGATTTTTGAGCAATTCGAAAACTACCAAAAAGGGTCCTATAGAAATAAATGTAAGATTGTCCAATCGTCTGGATTTCAAGTACTTTCTATACCTTTATCTAAGGGCAAGAATGAAAAGAAACCCATTAGAGAGGTAGGCATACATAATGCAGAAAATTGGCGAAGACTGCATTGGCAAAGTATTAAGACTGCCTATGGACGATCACCTTATTTCGATTTTTATGGGGAAGAAATTAAATCCATTTTAGAGGATCAAACAGAACTACTTTTTGAATACAATTTGGAAGTACTAAAGAAGTTAGTTGCAATTATAGGTTTGGAATTAAAGTACTCCTTATCAGAATCTTATGAGGTAGAGCCGAAGGAAGAAATTGATAATTTACGAAATGCCATTAGACCAAAGGAAGACAATGCTGGCGATGATTTATTCTATAAAGAAGTACCTTACCCTCAAGTTTTTGAAGACAGGCTAGGATATTCTCAAAATCCATCTATCTTGGATTTGATTTTTTGTTC
Organism: uncultured Saprospiraceae bacterium; assembly: GCA_938018185.1. Classification (GTDB taxonomy): domain Bacteria; phylum Bacteroidota; class Bacteroidia; order Chitinophagales; family Saprospiraceae; genus JALZVN01. The sequence continues at coordinate 15,203 of CALIIW010000143.1, read as the reverse complement.
AGGTCCTTCGGCCATTTTAGTTTTGGAAAATTCAATAATAAAATGACTTAAGGCAAGTAGCAAAGTCTAAATGCTGTAAACTTAGAAATACATGAATACCGTACTAGATCAAAAGATAAATGCTTATAGGGGACAACTTGACGAAATAGTCAAAGAACTCCATGAGATCACAGGCGTCATTGGCCACAATGATCTTGAAAAAACAGTTGGCGAATTAAGATCAAGGATCAAAGAGCCATTCATGTTTGTAATCGTAGGGGAAGTAAAGGCAGGTAAAAGTAGTTTTGTGAATGCCTTATTGGATCCTAGCAAAGAAATTTGCAAGGTTGCTCCACAACCAATGACAGATACCATCCAACAAATCGTCTATGGCGAAGAAGAGAAGATCGAGATTATTAGTCCTTACTTAAAGAGGATCTTTCAGCCTGTTGAGATTTTGAAAGAGATAGCGATTGTGGATACACCGGGCACAAATACCATAGCGGATCACCATCAAGAAATTACTGAGAACTTTATTCCTGCTTCAGATCTTATTGTTTTTGTTTTTGAATCTAAAAATCCTTATCGTCAGTCTGCCTGGGATTTCTTTAATTACATCCATAAGGAATGGCATAGAAAAGTGATTTTTGTTTTGCAACAAAAAGACTTGATGGTGCCTGCAGATTTGGTAGTTAATATCAATGGGGTTAAAGAATATGCGATTAAGAAAGGAATTAGTAATCCGAATGTTTTTGTGGTTTCTGCTAAGATGGAAATTGAACATAATCTTGAAGAATCTGGCTTTAAAGATATCCGGAGCTACATAGCAGATAACATAACAGGTGGGAAAGCACCCTTTCTTAAACTAGAAAACATTATAAATACTTCGAGGAATATCAACACAAGAATTTATAATGGTGTTCAAGATAGAATGAAGCAATTACAGGCAGACAAACATTTTAGATTGGACATCAAGGAATCTTTGGCTGTTCAAGAAAAAAAATCTGCAGCTCAAGTGGATGTTTTAGTCGAAAACATCCTTGCTTCTTATGATAATATTACTAGAAAAAAAGAAGCCGAACTTGAAGAAGGTTTAAACTTTTTCACTTTGATAAAAAGAAGCTTTGGTTCTTTTTTTACCAAGCAAAAATCTGCAAAAGTTTGGCTAGCAGAACTTTCGACGGAGCTAGAAACGGAGCTGAATGCCACCTTAAAAAGTAAATTGAATAATGGGGTTGTAGATATCGCCGACAGTATTCAGCAGATGGCTAAAATGATAGATCTAAAGATCAAAAACTCAGATACGGTTTTAAAAGATGATCATGAATTGTTTAGCGAAATAGCTGAACGTCGAATCAATGTTCTTAGAGAGCTACAAGAAACTTTTAAAGAGTTCATGGAAAAGTCAGAAAACTTCACAGAGTCTGGCCTTTTTCCTGATCAAGGCTCCATGGGTGGTAATTTTGTCACAGGAAGTGGCATTGCCGTGATCGGAATGATACTTACTAGTGTGACAAATATCAGTGTGGTAGATGTAACTGGTGGAATTCTAACAGCGGTTGGACTTGTATTCGCTGGTGGGTCTATTTCTTTTCAGAAAAGAAAAGTTTTAAAGGGTTATCAAAAAGAAATTGCAAATGGCAGACAAATTCTTGCTGACGAAGTAAGTCACAAACTTAAGACCTACATCACCTCTATAAAAAATAAAATCGATTCTAATTTTGTAAAATTCGATCATCTTATCGAGACCGAGGAGAAGCAAATTAACTATCTGAACGAGCGATATGAAACGATTGAGAATAAGCTTGGGAAGATAGAAGTTGAGCTGGAAGAAATGTGAAAATTAAAGTTATAAAGCTTAAGCAGGGAAAGTCGAAAATAAAGTTAAAAGGCAAAACTTAATACAACTTGAAATTGAATAAAGAGTACTTGGTTCGTTAATGAATCCTTGTGATTTTAGGTCTGTAATTTAAAAATTTTATGTTTTAGCCTAGATGGAGAACTAATAAAACTAAAAAGACGTTATATTTACATATGACTAAAAAGACAAAATACTTATCCTATATAGAAGAAACAAAAAAGCACCACAAGTTAATTGAAAAGGCTGCTAAAAAGTCTTCGAAAAAAGCTGTTAAGAAATCTCACAGTAGGTCAGTTCCTGTAACTTACATTGAAGGAGAAAATATTGTTCAAGAAGACTCCAAAGGACAAAAAACAATTCTAAAAGGTATTAAGAACAATAGACGAAAAGTTGCTATAGGTGAAAAAACAAAGTTACCAAAAAAACAAGCGTCTTAGAGTATTTGCTGGACCAAATGGTTCTGGCAAAACAACAATCTTAAATCAAATTGACAATCAGTTTGATATTGGCATTTATATCAATGCTGATGAGATTGAAAAGGTTCTTAAGAGCAAAAATGGAATTTCTCTTGAAGACTTTGGAATAAAAGGTATTTCTAGCCGAACTTTTAAAAATAAAATTCTAAGTCATACATTATATCAGAAAGCTCTGAGAGAAGGTTATGATATTGATTTAGTTTTAGATAAAAATTTTGTTTTAAATCCAAATAGAAAAACTCATTCTTATGAAGCTGCACTTTTGGCAGATATAATAAGAACAAAATTGCTTGATCAAGGAAGGAAAATCACCTTTGAAACAGTAATGTCCCACGATTCCAAAATTAAATTTTTAGCAAAAGCTAAAAAATTAGGTTACAAAAATTATTTATATTACATCTCAACTGAGTCAAGCATAATAAATATAGAAAGGGTGAAACAACGAGTTGAATTAGGCGGACACCCTGTAGCTGAAAAGAAAATAAAAAGTAGATACAAAAGATCTTTAGAATTGTTAAGAGCAGCTATTGCTGAGTCCTATAGATCCTTTATATTTGATAATTCAGAATTAGAGCCTAAGTTAATTGTTGAAGTTTTCGAAGGGGAAGAAGTTACATTTCATAATGAAGAAATTCCTCATTGGGTAGACAAATACTTATTAAAAAGAAATTAGATCTTGAAACACCATTAAGACAATTTAGGCAAATCAACCGCTGCATTTTTCTTATAATTCTCTTTTGCCCTTAATTTTTGATTAAAACTTACGAATCCAAACAGATCAATTCAAAGTACGACACAAAGCCCACAAAGAAGCGCAAAGTTACACAACGATGTTATTCTTTGTGAATCTTTGCGCTTCTTAGTGAATCTTTGCGATCCAACTCTTTAAGCTTTTTACTTCACTCCAGCCATAAGATGCTTAATCAATGGCGATAACAAAATACAAATCAATCCAATCAGCATCGCCAACAAACCGAAATTGGCGAACACAGAAACGTAAGAAAATAACTGAGAAAATGCGCCACCGAGTTCTATACTTTCTTGTGGAGACATGCCAGATATATAAGAAGTCGTTTGACCTAGCACACCCGAAGCAAAAATATTTTCACCACCTTCAACAACAGTAGTCATCTTGGCAATTTTGCCTGCAAAAAAATGACCGTAAAAGGAAGAAGTGAAAAATACTCCCATCAGGAAAGCCAGATATTTAGCCGGTGCTAGCTCCGTCATCTTTGATAGACCAATAGGGCTAATGAATAACTCCCCTACTGTTAGAACCAGATAACCTACGATCAAATACCACATTGGCGTCCTTGCTGATAGATCAGCGGATTGAGCGGAAGCGGCAAATATTACAAAGCCTAGTCCAAGAAGGAACATGCCAATTCCAGCTTTGATAGCTGAGTTAGGGTTGGCATTTCGTTTAGCAAGAAAAGCCCATAACCAAGAAAAAGGAATGGCTAAGAAAATAATGAATCCTGCATTTATGCTATTGGTTTGTGCAGCATTCATTCCAATAAGATTCACGTTTCTATCTGCAAACAAAGTTAGTGAAGAACCGGCTTGTTCAAAAATTGCCCAAAACAAGGTCATCAACACAGTGAAGTAAACGACCACCCACAAGCGCTTTTGATCTGTGCTGTTTACGGAAGAATAGATTTTTACCAGCGCCCCGATGATGACAAAGCTCGTGAGCCAAACCAAGTAGTGCTCATAATGATTAAATTTAATAATTAAAGAAAACAAAGGCACTGAAAGAATGGTCCCTAGAATAATCCACGCCCCTTTGTTTAATCCAAATTTCTTTTTGTAATAGTCAGCCTCATTCGGTAAGCCACCAATCGCTCCAAACACCTCTTTCTTTATTCCCCTATTGAAATAAAACAGTCCAACTAACATTCCAAAACCAGCCAGCAGAAATCCATAATGCCATCCATATTTCTCAGCGATCCAAGCACAAAGTAAAGGTGCAATGGCAGCGCCAATATTGATGCCCATATAGAATATCGTAAAACCAGAGTCGCGACGTACATCCTCTTTTGAATATAACTTACCCACAAAAGTTGAAATATTAGGTTTGAAAAAACCATTGCCAACTATAAGCAAGGCCAAAGAACCATAGAAAAATATTGGTAACTCTATTGTTAGAAAGAAGTGCCCTAAAGCCATCAAAATGCCTCCGAGAAATATGGATTTGCGATAACCCAAATAATTATCTGCTAAGACACCTCCAATCATTGGCGTAAAATAAACCAAAGACATATATGCTGCATAAATGCCAAAAGACATATCATCCGTAAAAAGCAATTGTTTGGTCATGTATAAAACCAATAGCGCCCGCATTCCATAAAATGAAAAGCGCTCCCATAATTCTGCAAAGAATAAATAGAATAAACCTTGTGGATGTCCTAAGAATGATTTGTTTTTGATCGTATCTGCCATCTTGAAGAATTTGATTGAGCTTCAAAGAAGGCGCAGTTTGTTTCAAGTAGCAATGCTTGCAATAAATTATAGTAAAAAATAGCTTCTTGTAAGCAATTGTATGGGGCTTACAATTAGTTACAAAGCTTTAAATACGGGCTGTTCTCGGGATTATTGTTGAATTCCTTTAAAAGGTTGGCTTCTATCTCTATGAGCTCTGGAAGGATTCTCAAACGGTATCTACTCTCCCCTAAGAAGACAAATAAGTCCCTGCGCTCCAATTGTTCTTCTTCATTAGTACCTAAGATTTGATTGATATTATCAATGATTCTACTTAAGTAAGATTGATTTTTAATTTCTCCAGCGGCATTGACTAAGATGCCTTGCTCATCTCCAGTACCATACTTCCTCCTAATTGCCATCCTCAGCAGATTCTTATACTGCGTGGTCTTAGAACCAAAATCAATCTGCTGGTTGATGATATTCTTTGAAGGAATGCTTAGATTGATCATAGACCAATCTGTAAACCTAATTTTAATTTCTTTGACATCTGGTGTATTGGCTAAATTGATAACCCAGATTGTCGCTAATAAAAGGAATAAAGAAATCAAAGAAGACTTTGCAATAATCCGGATAAGGCTGTAGTTAAACTCATCATTTAAAGCAATAAACACCTCTGGTAGTTGGGATATAAACATCAAGCTCACCATCAGCACAGATATAACAGCAACAATTTGTAAACTGTTGTGACTAAAAGTTTTGTAGAGAGAAACTAGGAGTAGATAGCAAATGAATGCAGATAATAACAGATCAGGTAAGGCTCTAAGTACCACTCCCTTAAAAGTATGCTGACCAACTATAGCAAAAGACATTACAAAAGTTAACAATGTAATTCCCACAATTATTGCAACTATCAATTTGACATTTTTTTTGTTGTTATTGATAAAATCTGGAGCATGTGTAAAGTATGATAGTGCAAATAATAAGAAAGCACTATTTAAAATTGAAAGTAAATTAACACCAATCTGATAGGTAAAATTGCCCGTAAAAGCATAGTGTTGTCCTAAAGCAGCCCATACACCAGAAGCTACCCAAACAAACAATGCCAAAGACAAATGAAGCAGGCCCTTGTCTACCCTATTTTGTGATTCCTCTTCAATTAATTTCTTACGAAAACGCTTTCTTATGTTGTAGTAAATTGCAATCAACAAGACTGCTCCTATCAAAGAGATGAAGATATGTGATAAATTGTGAAATTGCGTGACTTCAGACATTAGGGGAAGATAGTAAAATATTTAAAGTAAAAATCATAAATTTAGTTGGGACACAAAGCTTCACAAAGAAGCGCTAAGTCACACAACGTATAATTTTTCTTTGTGAATCTTTGCGCTCCTTTGTGAATCTTTGCGACCCAATCCAAAGGCGCTATTCTACCACTTGCTCAAAAACTCCCTAGCAAATTAATCACCTCCGTTTTCTTCCGTACAGCAACAGGCACAATATCTTCGTTTTTCATTTTTAAATAACCGCCTTCCTTGCGGACATAGGCATCTATGAAATTTAAATTCACCAAATGAGATTGATGGACACGCATAAAAGAGTGATCTGCAAAAAGATTGTCAAATGACTTTAAGGTTTTTGTGACGAAAATCTTTTCTCCAGAATTTAAACAAAAGATGGTGTTGTTTCCATCAGATTCGCACCTCACAATATTGTCTATTTCTACCACCGTAATTTTATCATGTGAATGAAGGGAAATTCGAGTAGGTAATTTATTTGGATTGTTGATTGTTTCTTTTAGTAAACTTATCGATTCTGTTGAGGCAGAAATCATGGAAGTTGCCTTTGTCACAGCCTCTACTAATTGTGTTGTATCAAGCGGTTTAAGTAAGTAATCTATGGCCGCAAATCTAAAAGCTTTTATAGCAAACTCATCAGTGGCCGTTATAAAAATTAATTTGGCTTTTAAAGCTGGAAATATTTCTAATAGGTCGAATCCAGTGCCATCTCCAAGTAAGATGTCCAAAAAAATGAGATCGGCTTCAAGGGTACGCAAAATTTTTGCGCCTTCCACAACAGAACCCGCTTTACCGACTATTTCTATATTGGGACAATGTTTGTTCAGGTCGGACTCCAGGACTTTCAATGCATCCGGCATGTCGTCTATTAGTATGGCTTTGTATTTTTTCAAGTTGCTACTGGTTTTTAAGCTTGCGTTCTTTTATGAATGTTGGTTGTTCGTTTGTTCGTTGTTTGGTTAATCGGTTAATCGGTTAATCGTTTAATGTCTTGAACCATGTTTCGGAAGCGCTCGTCGCTCTTGGCTATGCTAAACGCTTCAGAAACACAGCGCTTGGATTAAAAGTCCAATTCTAGGGGCATTTTAAGGACAACCTTTGTTCCTTTCACTTCAGATTGATCATCTAAGATATCCAAAATTTCAAAGGCTTTATATTTTCTTTTACCTTTTAAAGCTTCTAGTCTTTTTTCAGTTACTTCTAAAGCAACGGATTGGTGGCCTTTCTTTGTAACTTTTTCCAATTCTCGTGCGCGTTTTCTACCGACGCCATTGTCCAATATCTCGCAAATTAACAATTCATTCTCAATGGTAAAATTAACCTCTATTAATCCAGCTCTATTCAGATGGGAAATGCCGTGAAAAACAGAATTCTCAACAAAGTGCTGAATCAGCATGGGTGGTAGTTCAATTTCTTCAGGATCATATTCATTAGGTAGTTTGATTTTAAAATCAAAAGCTGCTGCTTGACAAAATTGCTCCATCTTTAAATACTTATCCAATGTGAGATGCTCTTCTTTTAAGCTTATCCGCTCTGATTTTGAATTGCTCAGGATTCCTCTCATCAATCCGGCAAAGGTTTGAATTTGATCTCTAGCCAAATCATTTTTCCTGTTAACTACCAAAGACTGAATACTATTTAAAGCATTGAAAATGAAATGTGGATTCATTTGAAGCTGTAAGGCTTTCTGCTCTAGACTTAGTAGTTCATTTTTCAACTCCAACTCTGCCCTCTTTTTCTTCTCTCGTTTTTTGATTCTTCGGATTCTGAAATAGAAAAATGAAATTAATACTAGGCCTAAAAGCAAAGCCATTAATAACTTAAATATTGGTCTTTGCCAAAATGCCGGACTTATTTCAAAGCTAGTACTGAGCGTGTTGCTTTCTTGATCGTTTGCAGATTTTGCTTTGACTTTAAATACATATTTTCCAGGAGGCACATTGGTATAATTAACAGCATTGGCCTTAGAGCCTTGTGTCCACTCACCATCCAAACCTTGCAATTGCCAATAATATTTTATACCGTCTGGTTGATCCGGATACAGTGCTTGAAAATTGAAGCCAATATCATTGCTATTATATTTCAACTTCAATCCTTGATCCAAAGAATCTGCCTTGTTTAGAAAATTTCCGTATTCAGAAAGTCTAATATCTTTATATCGTAAATCAATCCCCGTAAAATGGAGCTTTGGTTTAGAGATAGATAGTTCTGTACTTCCTGGTTTATGTCTACTCAAGCCATTTAATGTTCCAAACCACAAATAACCTTTACTATCTAACTTCACTGAATTTTGACAAGTTTCTACGCCAAGGAAACCTTCGTTTCTTCCAAAGTGTTGGACATCAATTACAACGCCTGCCTTATTGAAACTTACTTTGTCGACTCCCACTTCAGAGCCAGCCCACAGATTACCTTCTCTATCAAATTGTAGAGAATAAATGTTATCACTGCTAAGTTTTTTATCAGACTTAAGTTTTTCAAACTTGGGTGCTAAGTCAGTATAAGAAGCATGATAGATTCCTGATTCGGCGGTGGCAACCCAAACGTTTTTTAAAGAGTCAAAAGCAATTGACCTCAGTGGGACAGCAGGCAAATTTGCTTCATCTGTTAAATCTGTTATTTTATTGTAAGATGCAAAACCGATACCTCCTTTCTTGGTGGTATACCATATTCTTCCAACTGGATCAATCTTTAAGCTATTCATCAAAAGATCTGGCAAGCCCTGCGCAGTTCCAAACAATGAAATCTCTAAATCTAAAGAATCTACTAATTTGACCCTTGCCAAACCATCTGCAAAGGTTGCTACCCAAAGGAATCCTAAACTATCTTCTGCTACAGATTTTATCCAGTTGGAGGATAGTCCTTGATCCATTGTAAAAGAATGAAACCCAACAGTATCCTTCATCACTAGACCTTGCTCCGAGGTGCTTAACCACATGCGATTTTCTGAGTCCTCAAAGATGTGATTGCATTTTGTTTCTATCACTGCTGAATCAATATTGTTTCGTATTCCTAAGGTATCGATTATACTAATTCCATATTGTCCAACTGAGAGCCACAATTCTCCATTCATAGCTTCCTCAATGGCGTAGATACGGTTTCCTATTAAACCCTGTGTTCGGTTATAATGCTTAAAATACTGGCCAAGATATTTTAACAAGCCTCCTCCAGAAGTCGCAATCCAAATGTTGCCCCAGGCATCTTCAAAAACCTCCTTGACATTAGAATGAGTCAAGCCTTCTTTTTCCCCTATTTCTCTCCAAGAAGATTCCTCGTGAGAATAAACTTGAATGCCTTCTGACTGTGTACTGATCCATATCTCATTTTCAGAAGAAACGAAAACATTTTGTCCTTTGCTAATTCTTGGATTCTGAAAAGCTTCAAATACTTTTTTTGTTTTTGAATTTATTTTACTTAAACCACCTGCAAACTGCAAGGCCAATACAAAACCCATTTTATCTATTGATAGGTCTTTTATATCTTCTGAAATTAATCCTTCTACTATTCCGATCCGTCGCACATTTTCTCCTTCCAAAATAAAAAGGCCTCTAGAGGAAGCAATCCACCATTCGGCTCCTACTTTTAAAATATCATTGATTCTAGATATATCGAGAAATGGTTCTAATTGGAGCTTAGTGGACTTTTTTGTTTTCTTGTCAAATAGCAGTAAGCCAGCTTGCGTTCCGAGCAACAGACTACCGTCCTTCTTTTCAGCGATAGTATATATTATACGATTGTTTTTGTCTGACCAATTTACTTTCTTATGGTCGTGGGAAGCCAATCCTGTTTTTGTTCCAAACCAAAGTAAATCTTCGCTGTCTTCAAAAATGCATTCTATGAAATTGGAAGGCAAGCCATCTCTGGTACTGATTGTTTCAAAGGTCTTCCCATCAAATTTGCATACGCCACCACCTTGGGTTGCCATCCATAGATAGGACTTACTATCTTGAAAGATGTCATAGACTTGGGATTGAGGCAAACCATCTTGGACGTTATATTTTATGAAGTTGTATTCTTGGGCAGAAATGCCAAGGACAAAGCATAGATTTAAGATGGTATATAGGTATATTTTACGCACTTGTTTGTTAAACGCTTTTATCGTTAGTTTTGGTTTGAAATTGTGTAGAGAATGTAAGATAAGTAAATCTGTGAAGGAGTAGACTTCTGCAGAGCAAATCGGTGTGAATAATGTTTACGTGGATAATTTCGGACCTGGATTTGGCAAACCGACATCTTTAGGGGCCTTCGTTGTAAGTTTCCAATACTATGGAATTGTTGATTTTAATCAGCTAAAATTTGGCTTGACCTATGCATCCACGCTAAGCGAAAAACTTCCTATTGAGATTCACTTAGATATGATATGCAGTCGCTTTAATTGGACATAAAAAAATATTTTTTCACATTTGAAGTAGGCATTAAATAATAACTTTTTAAAGTCACACAAAGATCTTTCCCTAGATTTCTATTTTTTCAAAACAACAAGCTTCTCCGTCAAAATGCCATTGCTATCAATCAATTGAATTAAATAGATGCCACTGGATAAATTCGAAGTATCGAAATGAGATAGCTCTATGTAATTTTGAATCGCTTGCTCTTGAATTAAGATTCCTGTTGGAGAAAGCAAACGCAAGCTCGCATGCTGCTCTTGCTTTAAGGAACTCAAATCGACAAAGACTTTTTCTGTGCTCGGATTAGGAAATACTGAAAAGGTCTTGTTCTTTTTATTGGTCAATAGAGTTGTCGAAGCAGTCGTTTTCGGTATCCCAAAGCTAACTGTATTAGTGAATATAGGTTCATTAAAGTCAAAATAAATTGCGGCTATATTGGTAACTGGAACATCCGGGTTAAATGCCTTTTTTCTTTGAATTGTAAAGCTGACGAATCCATGGCTATCCGATTCAAAAGCAGTACTGTCAGGCAAAAATATTTGATCGAATTCAATTTCTAGTAGTCCCGCTGAACTTAGTTCTAGAGAAGTTATCTCATGACTTGCAGCAATCAACTCAAAAGAAGGATAATATAAGGCCGTATCGAGCATGTCAGTGATCCTAACTTTCTCTGCATGATATGTTCCTGTATTTTGAAATCTAATTGTATATACCAAGGATTTACCGTTCGCAATTTCTTCTTCGTTTAAACCCTCTTCAGGTTCTACCATTTTATCATTTGGATCAAAAGAACCACGTATGAAGGTTTTGATGGAATATGAATTGTTAGATAAAAGTATATCAGGTGAATCTGTGATCACTTTGATATTTGTGCAAACTTCCCTATCTAATTCAGCATTTGAATCAATATTCACATCTACACTTATATTTTCAGCGTCAAATAAAATCAGATTATCATAATCCCAAACCAAACTATCTCCTAGTATTTCTGAAGGTTCTGGTGAAGCTCCTAAATAGGTCATTGTCGGATCTAGTTTTAAAGTTACTTTACCATTGGATGGAATGGTTCCTTCATTTTTATATTTTAAAAATATTTTACCATCAAAGCCAGGTCTCAAAACGGAATAATACTTTCCATAGATTGATAAGTCTGTTATATTGGGTGTCAGACTTACGCCAAAATCTTTTGAAGAATTTACTTCATTTGAAAGATAAAAAGGTGGGTTGATTGATTCTATATAATTTGACTTTAAGTCAGGTCTCAGTGTATCTGCTGAATTGGAGTAAACACCTAAAGCATATTCCCCTGCTAAGTTTGTATTTGTAAAATAGTAAGGCGTGTTATTATTTTGTCCAACTAGATTCACATTTACATTTGGCAATCTTGGTTCATCTATATTGGGTATACCGTTGGTGTCTTCATCAAAGTAAACAATACCAGACATTAATCCGCCATTTGGATCTGGTGGATTAAATCTTCCAACCCCACCATGGAAGCCACCAACATAAAACCAATCTTCGTGTAAAAAAATATTTTGATTTCTTAGTGGCATAACTGGCAGCCATGAATTAGCATCATCTTTAGAAACAAACAAACCAAGATATTCATTATAAAAATAGTAGTCTCCTAGATAATGGTAACAAGAAAATGTTTCTTGAAAAAGTGGACTATTTGTATTCGGAATCCCATCGTGGGCATAGTTCCAATCTATACCATCTACGGAGGTATATAATTTAGTACCATTAGTTGTTTCAAAAAATCCAAACACTCTATCTCCGGCCACTTGAATTCCCCTAATCCAATCCCATTCAATAGAGGCGTTTGTGTTATAAAGCTCATACCACGATGTTCCCTGATCATCAGAAGCCGCTATTATATTGGAATTACTAGACAAATATTTATTCCCGAATTTTATAACTCGACCGGGCGCATTTATGTCCTCCCAAGTTTGTCCGAGATCACGAGATATTTTAGCTCCAAATAAGGACACACCCATTAAATTGTTATCAATTAAGGTTAATTCTTCTAGAAAGGCAACTTCATTTGGAATAATTTTTCTGAGCCAATTTTGTCCATCATCCGATGATAAATAGAAATAATCATCAGATACGGAGTTAGCAATCAAAACACCAGTTCCATTTGCTTGAATTGCTTGAATCCCATAATACTCCTCTGTATCAGATGGTATATTTGCAGCACCCGACCATGTATCTTGAACTGGATCAAAAGAGAAGAGCCCGTTGCCACAAGCTGCCCAAATTTTACCCTTACTTTCAACAAAATCATAAACTGCAGGAGAATTTAATCCCTCATTGACATAGACACTTGTGCTAGAACTTTCATTCCAGTTAACAATTCCTTTATTGTAAGTTGATAATAAAATAGATCCATTAAAAGCAGTATGACTGTAACCTGAAAAGATGCTGCTAGAAGGATCATCAGGAATCTCCAAGTTATATCCAAAATCAGTAGTTCTAATTAATTCATCAGAACCTATGAAATAAACGGTATTGCCTATTCGCTCCATTAATTCCGTAACATTGCCAAATTCATAGGCTTTAAAAGTCCAAGTAACTCCGTCATCATGAGAATGCCAAAGCCCTTGTTCTACGGTTAACAACAAGTGTTCGTTTATTGCAAGAATGTCAATAATATATTGTTGCGGTTCAAGAGGTGGATTGAGCTTCTCCCAATTTTTACCATCAGTATCTGAACGGTATAATGAAATACTACCACTTAAATAAAGTCGATCCTCAAAGACATAAAAGTCAGATAAGTAATCTTGAGGCGCTTGCAAAGTTTCCCATGTAATTCCATGATCTGTGGAATGATAAATAAGGTGATTTTGATTATCAGCAACATAAATTCCATGGCTGCAGATAACCATTGATCCCCCACTAATTTGATTAGGTGGCATCTTGTTAATTATCCAATTTTCTCCATTGTCGTAACTGACTAAAAATTTTCTTTCTTGAGGGAATCCTTCTAAACTTACAACAGAGGTTTGCATAATAAGTGTATCCCCAAAAATAGCCATAGGATAGCCTACTTCCTCTGAAATAGTCTCCCAATTAAAACCATCAGATGTCCGATAAAGACCGTATATGCCATCGGAAAAAGCATAATTTTCATTTGAATATAAACTTGAAAATCCAAAGCCTTCAGGGCCAAGCGTGTGTTCCAAATTGCTTATGTTCTGACAAAACAGCTTGAAACTAAAAAAGAAAATGGTTGCAATCGTAGTTGTAATTTTCATCCGTTATATTTTTGTTACAAGGCCACATTTTACTGAAGAAATAAACTTAGAGCAGTCTTGTGTCAATTGAAAATAAATTCAAAGATTTAGTGCTTCCCTTATGATTACTAAGGTAATCAGAAAATCGATTTCTATTTTACAGTTTTATCTATAAGTCAGTATTTAAAATATCTAAGAAATGATTGTCAACCAACTTTTGAAGCAACAAATTTCATAAAATGATTCTTTGTTTTCTTTTGATTATGTCAAGGGAAGCAGCTTATTAGTTGATAAAATTCAAAAAAAAGCAAGGCTTCCAAAACTTCCGCTTAAGAAACCTTGCTTTAACAATATGATTAACAACAATATCCTATGTAATATTCTGCAACAGCCTTGTGCAGTTCTCCAGCCTTTGCTTGCGAACTAAGATGCAGCACAATTTTTCCATCCTTTTCTCCGTACTGAATGATAAAATCATCGATGCCATCATCATCCAAATCTCCTCTCCAAACAATACTCATTGCTGCGTGGGTTTTATCACTCAAATCATAACTCACATTATCATGACAAATATTTACCGCACCTGTCATTGAATCATAATAAACCTGATCAATGATTTGTCCTTTTTGCTCATTCAATGTATTGTAATAACTATAAAGGCCTTTATTCACTTTAATTGGTGTATTTCTAGTTCCAATTATAAATAACAAATCTTCTTGTTCGTCGGTATCAATTGAATAGGATTCATGACCCATTTCATTGGAAGTCGAATAGGTGATGTTAACTTTTTTGGACCTATACTTACCACTTACCGTTTTATAAATCCCTGTCCAATCAAAGCCTCTTCTGTATTGAAAATTATAATAACAGTTTGGCCCTTCTAACAACAAAGCAAAGTTGTCGTCAACAAGTTCTGTCGGAAAGTATTGGGATTCTATTTTTGCAAGAAATGGACTAAACATATAGCCTTCGTCCCCTCTGTAAGAAACTCTTAACCATTGCCCATTTAGTGGTTTACCTGCTCCAGTTTGAATTGTTTCCAATTTAGCCGGAACTCCTAATTCTAACAGTTGAACCTCATGTCCGTACTTGACCAATCGAATCACTGAAGACTCTAGGGACGGAGCAGTTCTTAAATTAAGTCCAGAGGTTGCTATTACTAATCTTGACTCGTTGACTGCGCCTACCATTGATTGCGCTTGATTTGAATTAATAGTCCACATTATTATAAGGAAACTAATGATCACTTTAATTAGATTTTTCATAATATTAAATTTAAAGTGTGAAAAAATATTTTTGTCCGAAAGGTAGGATCCGGTTTTTTTAGTTGCCAGATCCTACGGAAACAATCGGGTTTTTTATAAATGTTTATTCGGTTATTTGTTCATGTAGATGTTTCAGAAGCTATCATCCCACATTGGCTTGGCCTAAAGCTTCAGAAACACAGTTACGTTTTGATGTAGGTGCAGGGCATGCCCTGCACCTACATCAAAAAATAAGTTCACATTAATTTATTCCTCGATCATGACACATAATACCGTCGA
>CALIIW010000142.1 GCA_938018185.1 uncultured Saprospiraceae bacterium | reverse complement strand
AACAGGGATTAGCTTGGAAATACCATATTCTGGACCCCATTAAAGGAAACTTATTTGATGCGGCTATCGCCACTAAATTGTATGGAGTTCGTGAAATTCCAACCAAATATCTCATCAATCCGGAAGGATATATCGTTGGCGTTAATTTATCTTATGAAGAAATGTCCAATATTTTAGAAAAAGCCCTATAATTGCTGCCAATTTGGCACAGAATGTCCAGTGGCATAGAAAATGATGTCTACCAAATAATGTTTAAAAATATTAAGAATATAATGTCGAAAGATAAAAAGAACAATAACGAAGAGACTGAAATGCTTGATGATCAAGAACAGTCTATCGAATCAAACACTGATGAAGGTCTTGAAAATGAATCGGCTCAAGCAGATCCAGAGGAAAGTCATGAGGAAGAAGAATTAGATCCTATGGTAAGGATGGAGCAAGAAAGAGATGAGTTGAAAGACAAGTACATTAGATTGATGGCCGAATTCGATAATTTTAGAAAAAGAACCAATAGGGAGCGGCTTGAAAACATGAATATGGCAGCCAAAGATACACTTGTAGCTTTATTGCCAATTCTTGATGATTTTGATAGAGCAAAGGCAAATGCAGAAGACGAAAACAGTCAAGAACCATTTAGCGAAGGGGTATTGATGATTTACAACAGACTGCATGCTACCTTAAAAAATATAGGCTTAGAAGAGATGGTAAGCAATGGGGAAGTTTTTGATGCTGACAAGCATGAAGCCATTACTGAAATACCAGCTCCATCTGAAGAAATGAAAGGTAAGATTGTTGATACAACTGAAAAAGGATATAAACTCAAAGACAAAATAATTCGCCACGCTAAAGTAGTAGTGGGTAAATAAAAAAGCATGGCAAAAAGAGATTATTACGAAGTTCTTGGGGTTGACAAAAGTTCAGACCCAACCACGATTAAAAAAGCATATAGAAAGATCGCTTTAAAGTTTCATCCAGATAGAAATCAAGGGGATAAAACTGCAGAAGAAAAATTCAAAGAAGCAGCAGAAGCCTATGAAGTTTTAAGTGACCCTGACAAAAAAGGGCGTTACGATAGATTTGGGCATGCGGGTGTATCTGGCAATGGTGGACGTGGCGGATTCGGTGGTGGAGGTAGTATGAACATGGAGGATATCTTCTCCCAATTCGGAGACATTTTTGGTGATAGCGGTTTTGACACCTTCTTTGGTGGAGGTGGAGGCGGTGGTGCAAGAACAAGAAGACCACAAGGCCAGAAGGGATCAAATTTGAGAATAAAAGTTGCCCTTTCTCTAGAAGAAATTTACAAAGGGGTAAAGAAAAAGATAAAAGTAAAAAAACAAGTTCCTTGTAATACTTGCTCTGGTTCAGGAGCAAAAGATAGTAGCTCCATTAATACTTGCACTACCTGTGCAGGCAATGGTTATGTAAGACAAGTTAAGAATACATTTTTGGGTCAAATGCAAACGACTGTTAGCTGTCCAACTTGTGCAGGTTCTGGTAAGATGATAACGGCAAATTGCCATTCCTGCAAAGGGGAAGGTAGATCCTATTCTGAAGAAACTATAGAACTTGAAATTCCTGCGGGTATAGATGAGTCCTTGCAAATGTCCATGAGAGGCAAAGGAAATGCTGGATTGAGAGGAGGACCTCCTGGGGATCTAATATTGAAATTTGAAGAGAAACCTCATGAAAGGTTATTCCGTGATGGTGCAAACGTGATCTACGAATTATATTTAAATTTTGCAGATGCAGCCCTAGGTACTTCCATTGAAGTTCCTACGCTAGAAAATAACGTAAAAATAAAAGTGCCTGCTGGCACACAATCTGGCAAGCTGTTTAGATTACAAGGAAAAGGTTTTCCTGCTGTACAAGGTTATGGCAAAGGAGATCAACTGATACATGTAAATATCTGGACGCCAAAAAAATTGAACTCTGAAGAAAAGGCACTGCTTGAAAAATTAAAGGACATGCCCAACTTTACTCCTCAACCTGGAAAATCAGAGAAAGGATTTTTTGATAAAATGAAGGACTACTTCAACTAGATGCAGCAAACAAGCAAGCTCTTTATTATTTTTGTTTTTGCCATACTGCTTTTGGGCTGCTCTGAGGATTATAGCTTCAAAGAAAAAAAGATCATCCCTGAGAAAGGGTGGTCTTACCATGAAAAGTTAGCTTTCTTCTTTGAAGTTAGCGATACTGCTGAACTACACAATCTTTTTCTTGAGATAGAACATGTAGAAACATTTTCTACTCAAAACATTTATGTCAATGTCCAAACTGGCATGAAAGGAGCAGAGCTAAAAACCAATACAATATCACTTGAGCTATTCAGTAAACTTGGCTTACCTATTGGCACTTGCAAAAATGAGCTTTGCAAAACATTGATTCCGATCCAAACTTCTACCTTCTTTGATAGCGTGGGAACTTATGTTTTTGAGATAGAACAAAACAACCGAGCAAATCCTTTGCTCGGCATTCAAGCAGTGAGCTTTCTGATTCAGAAAAAAGGAAGGAAGAATAATTAAGTTAGCAAAGTTTTTTCTTTTCAAGATTTTCATTCATAGATCATATCCTGTCTCCTGTATTTAACAAGGTTGATTTTCTTAATATTATATAAATTTATATACGTACAGCTTGACATCTCCTTTAAAGCAGGGTCCTTATCCCCTTATCATTGCATTATCATTAACACAATCACAAAAAACTTTTGTTATGGATAATCCAAATTTAATCCAATTCATTTTCCTTCTCTTTATAGCTTCTATGAGTTCTTGTACAAGTTCATTCTATGTACCTAATGACAACATTATGGTACAACTAAAAGATAAAAACGAAATAAATATTTCAGGAAGCTTTCTTGGTACTGATACACATTTCATGAACTCTGAAAACAAAATTTCAACAAGAACTGCACAACTTGGTTATAGTCCATTCAAGCATGTAGCCCTCGCAGGATCTTATTTTGATGTCAAACAAAAATTTAGAGGAAAAGGACACATTTGGAATGCAGCTTTGGGAACTTATTATTTCTTCAATTTCAGAGATCCCCACCATAAAAAACCCCTAGGAATATTGGTAGATATATATGCCGGTGGTGGAGAAGGAAATGTAGCGCACAAGTATGAAAATGGCGGTAAATTTTCTGCTGACTTTCAGCAATATTTTATTCAAGGTGGATTGCACTTTATGGCTCCTTACTTTGATGTAGGAATAAGCTTAAAAAGATCACTTTTAAATTATCATAACGGCACAACCATCTACGAAATCGGCAAATCAAATTTAAATACCATCGAATCCTTGATGAATAATAATCACTACAATCCATTGGATTTGAACATAAGAGTATCTGGAGGATTTAAGTATGGCAAAGGATATATAAATATTAATGAGGTAATAAATCCAAGTAAAAACTTACCCTTAAAGTTAGACACTGGGACTATTTCTGTGGGCGTCCAATTAAGTGTCCATGAAATTGTCAAAGGTTTGAAGAAAAATTGGATTAATTAAATACTATGACCAATAAGTATAACAAATCGATGAGTTAGCTCTGTGATGAAGCCTACCAAAGAAGTCCTGTTCTAGGCATCCATGAAATTATCTAAGAGAATAATAAGGCCTATAATCAAATTACAGAAGGAGAAGCATTAACAAATATTAGAAATAATGCTCGCTTTATTCACATTAGATAAATTTATATACATCTTAAGCTTTACCTCCTTTATTTCTCCTATTTTATCCCCTTAACATTGCATTATCAATCAGCAAAGAAAGTATTGCCATTGTATTTACACAATCATTAAAACCAATAATTATGAAAATTTTTAAAGTTTTAAAAGGAATTATTTTTGTTTTATTTATTGCATCCATGAGTTCATGTACACATTCTTTCTATGCACCAAATGACAACATTATGGTGCAGCTTAAGGATAAAAACGAGTTCACCGTTTCTGGCAGCTTAGCAGAAGTAAACAATGTTACAGATCCTGCACCAAGTAGAGCAATTAATACCGTTCAAGCTGGCTATAGTCCTATCAAACATTTAGCATTAGCCGGATCTTACTTTAGCCTAAAAGATATTGTAGAAAGAGACAATCCAGCTACAGGAAAAGGACACATTTCGAATATCGCTTTAGGGACTTACTATTTTTTAAATTTCGGAGATCTTAAAAATAAAAATGTTGCCAAAAAAGATAGGGTTTATTCTGCCATGGAACCTTGTGGAATGTTGTTCGATTTGTACGCTGGTTACGGAGAAGGAAATGTTGAAAACACTTATAAAAACGGTGGAGAATCATACTTTGAATTTCAGAATTATTTTATCCAAGGCGGTGTCCACTTTAAATCCCCTTTTGTAGATGTAGGTTTTAGTTTAAAAAAATCCTTACTTAATTATTATAATGGACACACTAACTATGAAATTTTAAATTCTGATCAATCAAATATAGATAGATTAATTTTCGGTAATCCTTACAACCCACTAAATTTTAATTTTAGAGTTGCAGGTGGATTCAAGTATGGAAAAGTTTACTTAAACTTTAATAGGCTTATAGACTATAATTCTCAATTGCCATCAGAAGATGGCAATGTAGTAATCGGCATGCAAGTAAGTGTTCATGATATTGTAAAAGGGTTTAAGAAAATATGAATTTAACGATTATGCTCAAAACTGTAAGCAATGTTTGCATTGCTTACAGTATATTTTTTTTAATCAAAAAAATATACTAGGCAAGCTATTCCTTGCTTATTTTATATCAAATACCCACTTATTGTCCAGAGGTCCAAAGGCAGCTTTAGGGCTTGAATTGAAAATCAATGAGTAATTTATGATTTAAAACAACTAAATTAGACTGTTAAGAAATAAGCTTAAACAATAAAGAGCGTATATTTTACTTTAAATAATATAATGAAAAGCATAATCACATACACCCTATTTTTATTTTTGGCCGCTAGCAGCTTTTCATGTTCTCATCATTATTATGCCCCTAATGCACCAATAATGTTAAAAATGAGTGACAAGAACGAAATTAAAGTTTCAGCTGCTGCTCCAGGTTCCTTCCAGGCCGGCTATAGTCCGCTTAACAATTTGGCAGTAGCCGCAACATTTTTCTCAATTCATCAGACAACTTCGGAAAACAGTTCCTCTTCTAAAGAAGGTAAAGGACATTTAGGTATTGGAGCCATTGGGGTGTATAAATTTTTTGAAAAAAATCCATCTAAGAATTCAGAGACTGAAACAACTACAACCTCTGATTTATCCCCTTTAGGAATATTGCTAGACCTTTATGGTGGTTATGGTTTTGGGAAAGTAGAAAATTCCTTTAGCAACGGTGGCGGATCACATTTAGACATGCAGCAAATTTTTGCTCAAGCGGGAGTTCATTTTAAATCCAAATACTTTGATGCAGGTTTGGTGGTTAAGCAATCGATACTCAACTACCATAACGCACTCTTAACTGGTGAAATAGAGCTCTTTGAAGAGGATAGAGTAAGACAATTATTAGATGAAGGGCCTTTTAATAACACAGAAATCAGCTTACATGCTGCGGCTGGTGTTAACTATCTAAAGGCCTTTTGGAACCTAAATGTATTATTGAGTAATGTTAATAGGGAAATACTAGATTCTGACCCAGTAGATCTTAATATAGGGATCATGGTTGAGCTAAATGAAATGTTAAGTTTAGGCAAAGGTTCAAAAAAACGTAGTAAAAGAAGCAAATTATAAGTATATTTAGTAATACAAAAATCTATTACGATGAAAAGCTATATGAAATTTATCAAAACAGTCCTAATTCTAAGTTCTTTCCTATTTATTTTCAATTCTTGTTTAAAGGATGATAATACAATTGTAAAGCACTACTGGTCCCCTGAAGATTACAGTATTTTAACAAAATACCTAAATCTACCTTCAGAACCACAAAATTACGAATTCACCTTTCCAGAACATTATAATGGTACCACTAGAGTCTTCCATAGAGGTCGTGCGACATTGGGTAGAGTACTATTCTATGACAAACATCTTTCTCAAGATAATTCTATTTCGTGTGCATCTTGCCATGATCAAAAAATAGCATTCTCAGATGATGTTGCTTTTAGCGAGGGTGTACAGCAAAGAAGAACAGCAAGAAATTCCTTGGCCTTAGGTTCTGTATTCAGTTTCAACGAATATTATGGTTCTCAATCTTTTGGTCAGATTCCATTCTTTTGGGACAATAGAGCTGAGTCTGTTCAAGAACAAGCAGAGATGACTTTAGGAAATGAAAATGAAATGGATATGGATATGCATCAAGTTTTGGACAGGGTTCAAGATTTAGAATATTATGCCCCTCTATTCAGAACAGCCTTTGGAAATGATGATATAAATGAAACAAAAATATTAGATGCCATTGCAGTATTCATTAACAGTATTGGTTCTTTCGATTCAAAATATGATAGAGCACTTGATGACTATATTAAAACCAATGGCCGAACAAATAACTTTCAGAATAAATTTTTACCTATGCTGTCTGAATCAGAGAACAGAGGAAAAGATCTTTATTTAAATGAATGTTCAAGCTGCCATGGAACAACCATTAGTATACCAGGAAAAGTATCTGCTAATAATGGTTTAGATTTAGTATACACCGATAAAGGAGAAAATGAATCTTCTAAATTTAAAGTTCCTACATTAAGAAATATAACTTTAACTGGACCATACATGCATGATGGGCGTTTCGCAACTTTAGATGATGTCCTTGATCATTATAGTTCTGGTATAAAAGACAATGATGCTTTGGATGATGAACTTCGAGAAAACTTCGGAGAACCAAAAAAATATAATTTTACTGATCAAGAAAGAGAAGATTTACTTGCTTTTATGGCAACATTTAAAGATGACTCTTTGATCAATGATGAAAGGTTCTCTGATCCTTTCAAATAACTGCTAATTCATATAAAAAAGGCCTTCTCGTAACACGAGGAGGCCTTTTTTATATGAGCTAAGCCTAAAAAAATAGCTTTGTATCTGCTAAACCATTCTTTTAATTTCATGTTCCATTTCAAGAATTAAACTATTATTATAAATACTAAATCAATTTAGTTCTAAAAATGGTCGTACTTAACTGAGTGAATAAAGAGGATTTATTGCCTTAAAATGGCTCAACAGCTGCTTCCTTTCCATTATAGTTGTTCATCAGTCCAATGCGACATTATCAACTTAAATTGGTATTACTAGAATGATATCCTTAAATTGCAAAGGCTTAGACAATAAATGAAAGAAAAAGACATACATAAAGGCTTGCGTTCGCATATTTCTGAAGATGATCCCACAGCATCAGCGAGAAAAGAAGACCATATAAAACTGGCTTTTAAATCCCAGATAGAAAATGGACAGATTGATAGAAGGTTTAATTATGAACCTATCCTTGCTGCACACCCATCAATTTCAGATATCAAGAAAAAATCATTTGCTGGCAAGCAAATGAAAGCTCCATTATGGATCTCTAGTATGACTGGAGGAACAGAACTAGCAAAAAAGATAAATACAAATCTTGCCATGATTTGCAAAGAATTCGGTTTAGGAATGGGTCTTGGATCTTGCAGAAAACTCTTGGAAGAAGATACTTATTTTCAAGACTTCAACATGAGACCCATACTTGGAGATGATGTTCCTTTTTTTGCAAATTTAGGGATCGCACAAATCGAAAAATTGATCAAAGAAAACAAGGTTGACTTGATCAAAAAGATGTTGGATAAATTGAGAGCAGATGGATTGATCATTCATGTAAACCCATTCCAAGAGTGGTTACAACCTGAAGGCGACATCATCAACGAATCTCCATTAACAAGCATTAACAAACTCATCGAACAATTCGACAGGAAAATCATAGTTAAAGAAGTAGGACAAGGAATGGGTCCTGAATCTTTAAAAGCATTAATGCAATTGCCTATAGAATGTATAGAGTTTGCAGCTTTGGGCGGTACTAATTTTTCTAAATTAGAATTATTTAGATCTGACATAGAAGCAAGAGAAATATTTTCTGGACTTGCAAAGGTTGGACATACTGCAGAGGAGATGGTATTCCTAGTAAATACTTTGCTTGATGAACTCCAAGATAAAGCACGATGTAAACAATACATTATATCAGGTGGAATCAAGAATTTTTTGGATGGCTATTACTTAATAAATAAATTAAATGCAGATTGCATTTTTGGTCAAGCGAGTAGCTTTCTTAAATATGCGATTGAAGGATATGAGCAGGTACATGATTATACTGCCGCACAAATAAAAGGCTTGGCATTGGCAAATGCCTACTTAAAAGTGAAATAGAATGGAGGACAAAAGAATTTCAGGATTTTCAAAACTTTCCAAGAGGGGTAAACTTAAATGGATTGCTGAGAATTTTTTCAAAGACCCTGAAGCTGTTGCTAGAGAACTTAAGAGTTATTGGTACGTAAACGAACAACAGCAAAAAGTAATGGATGGTTTTAGTGAAAATACGATAAGTAATTTTCATTTACCCTTTGGTGTTGCTCCAAATTTGGTGATCAACGGCAAAACTTATTGTGTCCCAATGGTCATCGAAGAAAGTTCTGTGGTTGCCGCTGCATCATCTGCTGCCAAATTTTGGATGGAAAGAGGAGGATTTAAAGCTGAAGTTATTTCAAAGGTAAAAATCGGTCAAGTCCACTTTTATTGGAAAGGCAGAAATAGTGAAAAACTAAAAGCTATATTTAAAAAAATTGTTCCCATTCTCAAAAAGGAAGTGAAAGACCTAACTGAGAACATGGAAAAAAGAGGCGGGGGCATTACGGATATCATTCTAAAGGATTTTACAGAAATAGAAGAAAAATATTTTCAGATCATTGTGAAATTTAACACTTGTGATAGCATGGGTGCAAATTTTATCAACTCTGTTTTAGAGAGAATTGCTACTGTTTTCAGGAAATTAATTAAAGAAGAAAAAACTTTTGATAAACTAGAGAAAGAAATAGATGTAATTATGTCTATTTTATCAAACTACACACCAGAATGTCTAGTTAGAGCCAGTGTTGAATGTTCTATAGAGGAGTTAGGAGCAGTAGGTGAACTTAGCGCTGAAGCTTTTGCACATCGTTTTTATAAAGCTGTAAAAATTGCACACATTGACCCTTACAGAGCGGCAACACATAACAAAGGTATTTTTAATGGTGTTGATTCGGTAGTCCTAGCGACGGGAAATGACTTTAGAGCCATTGAAGCTTGCGGTCATGCTTATGCTGCCAAAGACGGGCAATATAAAAGTCTAAGTTATTGCGAAATCAAAACAGGTGTATTTCAATTCTGGTTGGACTTACCTTTATCTATAGGGACTGTTGGTGGTTTGACAAAAATACATCCAATAGCTAAAAGATCATTGGAATTATTGGGCAATCCAAATGCAGATGAACTAATGCAAATAATAGCCTGTACGGGTCTTGCTCAAAACTTTGCCGCAATTCGTTCTCTAACTACTACTGGTATTCAAAAAGGACATATGAAAATGCACTTATTGAATATCTTAAATCATCTAGAAGCTAGTGAAAAAGAGATAAATCTAACTTTAGAAAACTTTAAAAACAAGCCTGTCTCTTTTAGCGCCGTCCGCGATTACCTTGAAGGACTACGCCCAAAAAAGGATAAAGCCTTATTAGCCAGAATCAACAAATAGTCTTGTCATCCAACTCTAATATTGAACAATATAGCTTCCGGTCAAATGGTAAATTACTATTGACTGGAGAATACTTTGTACTTGATGGCGCAAAGGCTTTAGCAAGCCCTACCCTACCAGGCCAAACCTTAGACCTTAAAATAACTAGATCAGGAAAAGAATTAATCCAATGGAACAGCTTTGATGACAAAGGAGAAAATTGGTTTAATGCATCTTACAACTTGAAGGACTTGGAATGTCTCTCTTCTTCTGACGAAGAGATCTCTGACACTCTTAAAGATATATTAAAGCAACTTAGCATTCTAAATCCTATGGCTTTTGAGACCAAAGGCAGCTACGAATTTTCTACACAATTAGACTTTGACAGACAGTTTGGTTTAGGTACAAGTTCTACTTTGATTCACAATTTGTCCCTTTGGGCAAAAATCAATGCTTTTGAATTGTTGGAAAAAACATTTGGAGGATCTGGTTATGATCTTGCCTGTGCAAATGCCAAAAGTCCAATTTTATTTCACATCGAAAAGGATGCCCCTAAATGGGAATCCGTAAATTTCAATCCACCATTTCACGACAAACTCTACTTACTTTATTTAGGAAAAAAACAAAACAGTAGAGACGGCATTAAACGATACAAGGAAAAAACTAAACCGTCGGCAGCATTAATAAATGAAATCTCAAATATTAGTAAAGCATTTTGTGAGATAAGCAAACAAGACGAATTTGACAAGCTCATTATAGCCCATGAAGAGATTATAAGCAAGACCTTAGAACTTCCTAAGGTTAAAGATGTTTATTTTAAAGACTTTCCTGTGAAGGCCAAATCATTGGGAGCTTGGGGTGGAGACTTCATCCTGCTATCACATACTGGAAGCTGGAAAGAATTAAAAACATATACTCAAAAATTAGGAATGGAAAATCTATTCCCGTACAAATCACTCGTACAATAATATGGCATGGACCTGGTACAATTCCATCGTGACTAAAATTGAAGATGAATCTCCAACAACCAAAAGATTTTGGCTAAATGTTGAAGATGGAAAACCTGATTTTATTGCTGGGCAATTTGTCACCATGGATCTTCCAATTCATGAAAAGCGATTAAAAAGATGGAGATCTTATTCCATTGCAAATGCACCATCTGATGAAGAAGATTTGGAATTCTGTATTGTAAAACTAGAAGGCGGTTTAGCAAGTCAATATTTCTTTGAGAAAGTAGAAGTAGGGACTCCTATAAAATTTAAAGGACCTTCTGGAGCTTTTTGTCTCAGAGAACCTATAGAAAAAGATCTTATTTTTATTTGTACTGGAACAGGAGTAGCGCCTTTCAGAAGCATGCTTTTGGACCTAATAAACCAAAAAAAGGCTCATAAAAAAATCCACTTGATTTTCGGAACAAGGTATAAAGAGGGAATTCTTTATGAAGAAGAATTTTCAAAATGGCAAGAAACACATGAGTTCTTTAGTTATTCTGTTTGTTTGTCAAGAGAAGTGGCAATAGATCAAGGAGCCGTTTCATATGAACTTAGCAAAGGATATATACATGAGGTTTATAAATCTCATTATAAAAATCCTCGAACAGATATAGCTTTTTACTTATGCGGTTGGAAGAATATGGTTGATCAAGCTGTTGAGACCCTAAATGTTGAATTAGGCTACCAAAAAGAGCAAATTCACTACGAATTATATGGATAATGACTTTAAACTGACTTCCAACAAAACATAGGAGTATAAAAAGTGTTATTTTTGTAGAAATGAACCGATTGACATCGGAATTGTTTTTTATGAAATTACTTCATTTAATGCCTTTCATATATGGCATTTTAAATTAATAGAAAATGGAACAAGCGACAAAAAGTCCAGTAATGTTATACTTTGAAGACACTCCTAACCCTGAATCATTAAAGTTTGTAACAAACCGAATGCTTTATAGAGGAACTGCAGATTTCAGAGAAGAAGAATTAGCCAAAGAATGGTCTCCTTTAGGTACTGCATTGTTTGCTCAACCATATGTAAAAGGAGTATATATTTCCAACAATTTTGTCACAGTCACTAAGGAATTTAATTATGCTTGGGAAGATTTGAAATACAAACTAAAGGATCAAATCAAAACATACGTTGAAGAAGGTGGAGTCATTTTGAATGATGGCTTCACAGAGGCAATGGAAAAGATGGAACAGGAAAGAGGCGCGGGCTATCAATATTCTGAAGACGATGCTGCAATCGTAAAAAAAATCAAAGAACTTATAGAAACATATGTCAAGCCAGCTGTTGAGATGGATGGTGGAAACATAGCCTTCAAACATTTTGACAAAGGAATAGTAACTGTTATTCTTCAAGGCAGTTGTTCTGGTTGTCCATCTTCTACAGTTACACTAAAAGCAGGCATTGAAGGAATGTTGAAAAGGATGGTTCCTGAAGTTGAAGAGGTCGTTGCAGAAATGGGCTAATTCTATTTGCCATAAATTTAGATCTCGCATCATTTATCTCGATATCGATCGAGGCCAACTAAATATTAATGCAAAACATTGCCTTAAAGGAATTATGTCTTCAAGCTTCAAAAATCGTTCAGCAAGCGGGTGTATTTATTAAAGAGCAGCTTGGCAAGGTGAGCGATGAACAGATTGAGATAAAAGACCGAAATAGTTTGGTCAGTTATGTTGATCAAGAAGCTGAAAAATTCCTTGTAAATAATTTAAGCCAGCTCTTACCTGAAGCGGGCTTTTTGACAGAAGAAGAAACAGTTTCTCAAGAAAAGAAACCCTACAGATGGATTATTGATCCACTGGATGGTACAACAAACTTTCTTCACCAACTTCCCTTTTTTTCAGTTAGCGTAGCACTCCAAAAAGACGAAGAACTTCTAATAGGCATTGTCTATGAGGTAAATAGATCAGAATGCTTTTATGCGTTTAAAGAAGGTGGGGCCTTCTTAAATGGTAAATCTATAAATGTTAGGCAAAACATCAAGTTGGCAGATTCAATTATCGCAACTGGATTTCCATATTACGACTTTACCAACACAGATAAATATTTGGCTGTCCTGAAACAAGTCATACTGAGAACAAGAGGTGTGCGACGTTTTGGATCGGCAGCCTTGGATCTTGCTTATGTCTCTTGTGGCAGGTTTGATTCTTTTTATGAAATCACACTTAATGCATGGGATGTTGCTGCAGGAATAGTTTTAGTCAAAGAAGCTGGAGGATTAGTAAGTGACTTTAAAGGTGGAGCGGACTATCTATTTGGAGCTGAAATTGTGGCATCTACACCTGATATTCATCCAGATATATTAAATATCATTGAAAAGAATTATTAGAAATACACTTAAAATTAGCAGCATTGCCATTTATACCTGCTCTAACTCTATTTTTGCGGTACTTTTATCGAAAATAAGCGTATACTTCATCATATATTTCGATTTTTAGAGATAACATACTTCAGTGAAACTAACAGAAAATATATCAAGGGCCCTAAAAAATGTGCGATCTAATTTGTTGAGATCTGTTCTCACATTAATGATTATTGCATTTGGGATTACTGCCTTGGTAGGTATTCTTACTTCCTTTGATAGTTTGATCTATAGCTTGAGTGATAATCTATCACGCATGGGTGCAAATAGTTTTGCTATAAAGCCAAAATATGATGAAGGTGTAAAGGGTGGTCATAGAAGAAAAATGGTTTCCGACCCTATCAGTTTTGAACAAGCAATTGCATTCAAAGAGAAGTACAATTACAAGGCAAAAACAACCGTAAATTTTACTTGCACACAGATAGCAACTGTCAAACATGAGGCAGAGGAAACAAATCCCAATATTCCAGTTATTGGTGTAGATGAAAACTTTATAGAAATCAAGGGGCATGATATTGAGTATGGTCGGAACTTCAAACCGACGGAGGCCAGCCAGAACACTTACAAGGCCTTGATAGGATCAAAAATTGTCGACAAGCTTTTTAATGGACGCCCTGAAAAAGCGCTAAACAAATTCATCTCAATCAGTAGTCGAAGATTTAAAGTCATCGGTGTCCTAAAAGAAAAAGGCGCTAGTATGGGTAGGAATGAAGATGATATTGTTATGATCCCACTCTTAACCGCCAAGAATTTGTACGGTACAGCAAAGAAGAATTACAAGTTATCGGTTGGTGTGAATAATGCGGAAGATATGGAAGCTGCTATCGGAGTTGCGACAGGTCTGCTTAGAAACGTTCGACGTCTTAGATTAAATGAAGAAGATGATTTTCAAATTACGAAGAGTGATTCACTTATGGGAATCTTGAAAGAAAACACAGCAACAATTCGCGCGGCGACAATAGGCATAGGTATAATCACCTTACTTGGGGCTTCGATTGGTTTGATGAATATCATGCTTGTTTCTGTAACAGAACGTACTCGTGAAATTGGTATTTGCAAAGCAGTGGGTGCAACCAGTAGAAACATATTAATACAATTCTTAACAGAAGCAATCGTGATTTGTCAACTTGGTGGTATCGTAGGAGTAATCATGGGAGTGAGTATTGGATATGCCTTAACGCTTTTTGTATTTCAAGGAGAATTTAGAATACCTTGGTTGTGGATCTTTATCGGCTTAACGGTCTGTTTCATTGTTGGATTAATTTCAGGACTATATCCAGCTATAAAGGCATCTAAGTTAGATCCTATAGAAAGTCTAAGGTACGAGTGAACATTATTTTTTGCTTTAACTAAAATAAAGCCTAGTTGCTGATTGGCCTTTATGCCATCTAAAGCTGTTCAGATAAAACATCCATCTCATACCTTCCAAACATTTAAAAGTGTAAATTTGAGCATATTCAAATATCACTTTTGAAACGTAGTTTTTTAGTAAACCTTATTTTTTTAGTATTCATCAATCTGTTGGTAAAGCCATTTTACATCTTTGGCATAGACAGAGGTGTTCAAAATATGGTTGGTCCGGAAGAATTTGGGATTTACATTGCCCTATTCAATTTTACTTTTCTTTTTCAGATCGTTAATGATTTTGGAATAGCGCAATTCAACAATCGAAAGATCGCTCAAGGGGAAAACTTGATCGGACTTTATTTCCCAAATATTCTTGTATTAAAAACGGGGCTCTCAATTTTATTTGTTTTAATTGTATTTGGAGCAGGATTAATAACTGGATATACGATTGACTATGCTGCTATATTGATTTTCTTTATATTAAACCAAATTCTTGTCTCTCTGATCACCTATTTGAGATCAAATATTTCAGCACTGGGATTTTATAAAACCGATAGTATTATATCCATTGTAGACAGGTTGCTTTTAATTCTTATAGTTGGCTATATGCTTTGGTTCTATCAAGATCGAGCATCCTTCGAGATAAAATGGTTCATTTATGCCCAATCTTTTACATTAATAATTACATTTTTATTGGCCTTTTTTATTGCTGCAAGTAAAATTAAAAGCTGGGAACTCAACATTGACCCTAAGTTAATGAAGGAGATTTTAGTTGAGTGTACCCCATTTGCCTTAGCCATATTTTTAATGATAATATACACCTATACGGATGTTGTGATGATAGAAAGATTACTTGATGATGGAAAGTATCAAGCTGGTGCATATGGTGCTGGATATCGTCTATTAGAAGCAATCAATATGATCGGCTATTTATTTAGTGTACTACTCTTACCGATGTTATCAAAATTATTGGTTGAGTCTGTTCAAAAGGCCTCTAGTTTGGCTTACTTTAGTTTTCAACTGATCATGGCTGGTTCATTGCCAATAGGAATTTCTTGTTTTATTTTTAGTGAGGAAATAATGTTTCTTTTATATGATGAGGCAACCATATATTGGGGAGAGATCATGGGACTTTTGATTCTAACTTTTATTGCGATGAGCTGCACCTACATATTTGTCACTTTATTGACGGCGCATAATTCATTGACAATAATGAATAAGGTTTTTGTCTTTGGCTGTTTTTTGAATGTAGGGCTAAATTTATATTTAATACCTACTCAGAAGGCATACGGAGCCGCGATGGCAACATTCTTTTGTCAATTTTTAATGGCAATCCTAGTATTTCTCATCGCCCATTATAAATTGGGAATGAGTATTCAATGGAAAGTAATCCTGAAGATATTAGTATTCAGTGTAATTTGTATTGCCATTCCATTGGCTTTAAAGACTCAAGTTACACTAGATTGGGCCTGGGCATTTATTTTATCCATTGGACTGTCCTTGATAGTAGCTTTAATACTAAAACTCTTGAACTTTAGGATTTTGTTGGAAATGACGAAAAACAGAGAATAATCGTCCATAATCACAATAATACAAGTTTGAAAAAGTTAATTATTTTAACATTCCGTGAAGAAAAAGCTTACTTTTGGCCTCTAAAAATTTATGTGCATGAACGACAACGACAACTTGTTGGGAGTTCTAAAATCTATATTTCGTTGGAAAAAACAAATCTTATGGCTCTGCCTAATAGCAGCCGTTGGGAGTGTCCTAATTAGTCTAATGTTATCCAACTACTATAAAGCTTCTACTATCTTTTACGCAGCCTCTGAGGATGTTTCAAAACCTGACCCTGTTGGTAATGCTCTAAAAGAAAGGGCATACTTTGGACAAGAGGATGATATGGATAAATTAATGACCATTGCCCATAGCAGTGAGTTGACAACACATCTAATCGAGAAATTTGATTTATACAAGCATTACGAGATTGATTCAACTGGATCGAAAGCTCAGTTTAAAGTTAGAGAACATTTGAATGCTTTATATGATGTTAAAAAGACCAAGTACGAAGCCATAGAATTGAGCATCGAAGATAAAGATCCCGTTCTGGCTGCCCAGATGGCAAATGAAGCCCGTGAAAAAATAAATAATCTGGCCAAAAAATTAACTAAGGGAACCCAGGCTAAGCAACTATCCAATAAGCAAAAGTCTTTAATAGAGAAACAAATTTATTTGAATAACATGGGAGATAGTCTCCGAGCTTATAGCGCTCGTTATGGCATCTACAATGTTCTATCTCAATCTGAAGCACTTTCTAACCAATTGGCAAACAACCAAGCGAAACATGTGATGGCTAAAGCAAAGTTGAATGCTTTAAAGGGAAATCCTTCCATAAGAAGAGACACCATAGCATATCTTCAAGCCACAGTTACTGGGCTTGAAGAACAATTGAAGTCCTTGCAAGGCATCATGGATAAATTTAATCTTGGTTCTTCAAAAGTTTCTGCAATTGACAATGAGATGGATATTGCTGTTGAACAATTTGCTGAAGATCAAGAAAGAATGAAGCAACTTAAGGCGGCATACGAAGCTGATACACCTATGGTGATTCTGGTTGAAAAAGCGGAAACTCCAATAGTAAAATCCAGGCCAAAACGATCCATACTCTGTCTAGTAAGTCTGCTGCTTACCTTCCTTTTTAGTTCCATAGCCGCAATAGTAATTGATACATATAAAAATGTGAACTGGAAAGAAATTTTAAATGTGGAATAGCCTTAAATCTGAACATCCTTTTTCCAAATTGTTTTTGGTTTTTGGTTTTATCACTATTGCTTCAACATTTTTAGCAATAGCAACAGGCTTTTATCCTTTGTTTATTTTACCTGCTATTGTACTTATAGCTTTTGTCAGCATTCATGATGTCAAAAATTTATTTTACTTACTCTTTTTATCTGTTCCAGTAAGCACGGCGATTGATTTCGGCGGGAGTTTTTCTACAGATTTTCCTTCGGAGTTATTGATGATTGCTTGTATGGGTATTTGTTTTTTATACTTAATAAGCAATGGACGAAAGATAGACAAATCTCTTTTTGCCCATCCCATCAGTATTTTGTTATTAATTCAATTGGTTTGGATCTTAGCGACATCCTTTACATCTATGAATGTTCTGGTCTCCATAAAGTACTTGTTGGCTAAATGCTGGTATATTTTCAGTTTATATTACTTATCACTTTTACTTATTAAGTCAGAAACGGTCATTAGGAAAATCATTTGGTGCTTTAGTATTTCTTTACTTTTGACCGTCCTTGTAGTTATGTTTCGTCATTCCTTGAAAGGTTTTTCATTTGAAGAAGTCAACTATGTACTTGGGCCTTTTTATTCTAACCATGTCGCGTATGCTTCTATTATGGTAGTTTGTTTTCCATTCATTTTCTTGGCTAAGAATTGGTACAAACCTTACAGTCGTAAATGGTTATTCTTTGCAGGCTTTTCTGCTCTTTTGGTGGTAGCAATTTACCTTTCATATACTAGAGCTGCTTTTGCATCCCTAATACTTTTGATACCATCTTACTTTGTTATAAGATGGAAGTTAACATCTGTGTCTTTCATTATGGCGATTGCTTTATTGACCTTGTTTTTTGGCAGCATGGCTTACAACAATACATTCATGGAGTATACGCCAAATTTTGAAAAAACAGTTACGCATAAAAACTATGATAACCTCTTAGAGGCTACCTTAAAAGGTGAAGACATTTCTACAATGGAACGGTTTTATAGATGGATTGCAGGTTTTTATATGGTGCGAGAAAAACCCTTGATGGGATATGGTCCTGGAAATTTTTACAACTTTTATAAGGGGTATACGCTAAATAGTTTTAGGACCTATGTTAGTACAAATGTTGAACGCTCAGGAATACATAATTACTTCTTGATGGTGTTAGTAGAACAAGGGGTGTTTGGCTTGCTTATTTTTCTAATTTTAAGTTTTCTAACTTTTTCGAAAGGAGAGGCTATTTACCATAAACAAAAAACAAAAATGAAGAAAAACATAGTCATGATGGCTTTGCTCTCACTGATAATGATCTATTCATTACTGATAATGAATGACATGATAGAGACCGACAAAGTAGGTACATTCTACTTTTTAAGTTTAGCCTTACTAGTAAATTGTGATCTTGATGAAGTTAAGACTGAATCTAAGCGTGTACAATATTAGCCGTTCTTAAACCGTGTTCTAGATGTTTAAGATTTGCTCTCATTGCTCTTAAGGTAGCTACAGACTCATTGTGATATTTTCTAAAACTTCCATCTTCTCTTGAAGCTTTATTTGCAGCTGATTCTAATTTAGAAAGCAAGCCGTTCAATTTGTTAAAATCTGTTGTGTTCATGCTCTTATATTTAGATTAAATATTATAGTTTTCATAGCATAACTGGCTTAAAACATTATATATACATTAAATTAGGAGCAAATTCCAAGCCAACATATGATAATAATTCATATTTGTCTTATTTTTAGCTTAGTTTTTGTATATATTTTAAATGTATATGTTTGAGCTAATAGTTCCGTAACTTTGAGCGGTTCAAAAGCTCCTTAAAATTATACTTTGTAGGTATCAAAGAGTTACTTTTGCAATTAAGATTAACATTTAAAAGGCCAGATTTAGTAATATTCATGTATAGATTTATAAATCATATTCTATTTATTTTGCTAATAGCATTGGGAAACTACCATGCTATGGGACAAAACGGCTTAATCCTAGAAAAGCTAAGTGACAAGATTAACTCAGATATTTATGATGAAATAACTCCAGTTTTATCGTCAGATGGTAAAATGCTTTGTTTTACAAGAGTTGGAGATCCAAATTTTACAAAAACATTAATTGAGGGTAAAACAGACCTTTCTAAAACCTTAGGCAATAGAGCTTATAAAAGAAAACTTAGCAATATTTACAGCCAAATAGCAGATACAAAAATCAGCAATCCCTTCAGTTCAGATTACAATCAAGATATTTGGATCGCATATGCTGAGAATGAAGTTTTTTCAGTGGTTACGCATCCTGGTTATCCCTTAAACAATGCGCTCCCAAATAGTATTTGTGCTATAACACCAGATGATCAAGGTGTGATTGTTTTAAACCAATTCAGTCCAGAGGGAGGTCTAGGCAAAGGGTTTTCTATAAGTAACAAAGAAAGTTTCGGAAATTTTTGGTCCTTCCCTTTTCCACTTTTTATTGATGACTATTCTAATGATGGAACCGATGCAGGTTTAACATTAAGTACCGATGCACATGTAATCATCATGACAATCGATAAAAAAAATGGACATGGTCAAAATGATCTTTATGTCTCTTTTAGAATTGGACCATATTCTTGGTCAAAACCAATGAATTTGGGCTCTGATATAAATACTTCTTTTAGAGAAACAACCCCACATCTAGCCATAGACAAAAGTACGATCTACTTTTCATCAAATAGACCTGGTAGCATGGGAGGGAATGATATCTATTTTTCAAAACGATTGGACGATACTTGGACTAAATGGTCAAAACCAGAACCAATGCAAAGTCCTATCAATTCTAGTTCTGATGACTCTCAACCCTTTTTAGATTTCAACAGTGGTTATTTATACTTTAGTTCAAAACGGAATGGCAGTTCGGATATTTTCAGAGTGAGGGTTTCTACACCATTAAAAGAAACTGTCACTTTAAAAGGTATTGTTTACAATCCTAAAAATAAGGAAAGAATTGAAGGTGCTAAAATTTTAAAAAGTAGGGCCAATAGCGAAGATTTTCATGAGGTTAGTATAGCCTCAGATGGATCCTATAAAATTGAAATATCTAAAGGAGAGGCCTTCGACATTAAGGCTGTAAAAGATGGACATTTCAGTTCAAAGAAAACGGTTGAGTTTAATAAGGATTATGTTTATTTCAAAGATTACAATCTTGATTTGTCGCTAGAACCAATGGAAAGAGGGACCAAGATCAATCTAAAACCTATATATTTTGTTCAATCGAAGGCAATCATTTTGCCGGAATCATTTCCTGCTTTAGATGAATTGGCTACCTTTTTAAAGAAAAATAACAGACTATATATTACCATTGAAGGCCATACTGACAATAGAGGTACGGAAGAAGATCTATTAAGATTATCAGAAGATCGTGCCTCTGCAATTAAAGATTATTTGATATACAGTAAAAGAATCAAACCCGTACGTTTAAGTACCATAGGTTATGGTTCTTCGCGACCGGTCAATCAAAATAGTTCTGAAGAAGATCGTGCAATTAATCGTAGGGTTGAAGTCATCATAGACAATGTTAGTGTTTTATTAAGCAACTAAACATAATCCATTGACAAGAGCAGCAGCTTACATTATTTCTATTATATTTCACCCACTATTTGTCCCAACTTATATGTTGGTCTTGTTGTTATTGATAAACCCATATAATTTTGGCGTAAGCGAAATATCGGGTGGAAAATTTTTATTAGCTCAAGTCATATTAACAACTGTATTATTTCCTCTTTTTGCCATGTTCTTGCTTAGACAGCTTGATTTTATCAGTTCTCTAGAATTAAAAAAGAGAGAAGAACGGATAGCTCCATTTATGATAATAGGTATGTTTTATATTGGCTTAGCTGTCTTTTTTATTAAGACCCCCAGTCAAATTCCAATTGTATTATCAGTAACATTTTTAGGAGCAACTATAGCGCTTTGGATAGCTTTTATTATAAATTTATTCACCAAAGTAAGTGTGCATACTGTAGGCGTAGGAGGATTGTTAGGGATGTTGGTTTTAGGAATGTCGCATTTTGAATACAATGAATTCTACATCAAACTAGGAAACTTGGGTTATTTCAATATTGAAATGAAAATGTTACTCATGTTTTGTATTTTGATCGCTGGATTAGTAGGAAGTTCGAGATTATTCTTGAAAGCCCATACCAGTGAGCAAGTCTATCTTGGCTATTTTATTGGCTTTATATGTCAATTTCTGGCTTTAAATTTTCTAACCTAAATAGTACCTCCCAATCTATTTTATCGTTCAATCCTAAATGGCAGAAAAAATGGTTTCATTTCCAAACATATCATATCAAAAGGCTTCAATTGACAATGCACAATTGCTGTCACTTTATTTAGGAATGTTAAAGCCCCGAATGATCGAGGAAAAAATGCTCATTCTCCTCAGACAAGGTAAGATTTCAAAATGGTTTTCTGGGATAGGCCAAGAAGCCATTTCTGTAGGTTGTACACAGGCATTATATGCCGATGAAGTGATGTTTCCTATGCACAGAAATTTGGGTGTATTCACTTCTAGAAATATTCCTTTAGAAAGACTTTTTTGCCAATGGCAAGGAAAAATGATGGGCTTCACAAAAGGCAGAGATAGAAGCTTTCACTTCGGAACAATGGATTACAACATCGTCGGGATGATCTCCCACTTAGGACCACAATTATCCTTAGCATCTGGTGTAGCTTTGGCTAATAAATTTAAGAAAGAAAAAAGAGTCAGCTTAGCTTTCACAGGAGAAGGCGGAACTTCTGAAGGAGAATTTCATGAGGCATTGAACACCGCAGCAGTGTGGCAGCTACCTGTTATTTTTGTTATTGAAAATAATGGTTACGGTTTGTCAACACCGGCAATAGAACAATATAAATGTGAAAAATTATCTGATCGCGGGATTGGCTATGGCATGAGATCCATGACAATAGATGGCAATAACATTCTTGAAGTATATGAAACCATAAAAAAAGTAGCAGAAGAAATCAGAGAAAACCCTGAACCAATTTTAATCGAATGTGAGACTTTTAGAATGCGTGGTCATGAAGAAGCTTCAGGAACAAAATATGTCCCAAAAGAACTTATGGAAAAATGGGCATTAAAAGATCCTTTAGAAAACTTTGAGCAATATCTGTTATCACTAGGTCTATTGGATGAAGCAAAAATAGCAAACTATAGAGCAGAGATAAAAAATGAAATAGCGGAAGGTTTGGCTATTGCTGCCGAACAAGCAGATGTAATCGCTGAAAGCTCTTTTGAGTTAAAAGATTGCTATGCGCCACATCAATTTGTCTTGAGTAAACCTCAGAGCAATCAGCTCATTGAAAAAAGATTTATTGATGCGATCAGTGATGGATTACGTCAAGCTATGGAAAAATATGACAACTTAATCTTGATGGGACAAGACATCGCGGACTATGGTGGTGTTTTTAAAATCACAAATGGCTTTACGGATTTATTTGGCAAAGAGCGGGTAAGAAATACACCACTTTGCGAATCGGCCATTTTAGGCATTGGTCTAGGCCTTAGTATCAAAGAATGTAAGGCAATGGTAGAAATGCAATTTGCCGATTTCGTTACTTGTGGTTTTAACCAAATAGTAAATAATTTAGCAAAGACACATTATCGCTGGGGACAAAAAGCAGATGTTGTGGTACGTATGCCTTGTGGAGGTGGTGTTGGTGCTGGCCCTTTTCATTCTCAAAGTAATGAAGCGTGGTTCACCCATATTCCAGGATTGAAAGTTGTTTATCCTTCCAATCCTTATGATGCAAAAGGATTGCTCTTAGCCAGTTTTGAAGATCCAAATCCAATTATGTTTTTTGAACATAAAGGATTGTACAGAAAAATAAGTGCCGATATTCCCGACGACTATTACACCGTAGAAATAGGAAAAGCTGAAATTAAAAGAACAGGAGAAGCGGTGAGTATAATCACCTATGGCATGGGTGTGCATTGGGCAACTGAAGTTGTAGAAGAATTAGGTGTAGATGCCGAGATTATAGATTTGAGAACCCTCTACCCTATGGATGAAGAAGCAATCAAAGCTTCTGTCATGAAAACTAGCAAAGCAATCGTTTTGCATGAAGACACTTTATTTGGTGGGCTTGGTGGAGAGATTGCGGCGTTCATTTCGGAGCATATGTTTGAATATCTAGACGGACCTGTAGTTAGATCAGCAAGTATGGATACGCCAGTTCCATTTGCGATTAGTTTAGAAAATGAATTCTTGCCCGTAGCTAGGTTTAAAAAGCAGTTGGCGGATTTGGTTAATTATTGATATAGCCTAAATTCCTGTTAAAAAGTAGGTATTAGCCCTTCATAAAGCCTTAAGTAGAAGCAAAGTTTTTACCCAAAAGCTTAAAAGCAATGCTTACCTTTATGCTTATTTTTATAAGATAAAAAGAAGCCACAAGGATGCTCCCTCTAGATTTTACTCATGCTCACATGAAACACATCGCCACCCATTTGGTGGGAAATACCACTTTGGAAGATAGTTTTCAGCTTTCCTCTCATGAATCTGAAATTCAGGAAGCGACAAAGGACTATTTGTCAGAGTACTTTCTAAAAGGGTTTAAATCTGAAGATTACTATGCATTTAAAGATCCGGTAGAATTGTCAATGAATTATGTTTATAATGCTGTAGATGCTTTATTTACAGATCCAACAAATTTCATACAAAGCTCTCAAGGTTTGGCAAAGTTTCTTTTTGACAATTCCATACACCCTAAGATTAAGACCGGAGAATTTAACACTGTTTATTTCTCAGACATACATTATGGTGATGAGGTCCTGGATGCGATAGGTTTGTTTAAATCTGAATCCAAAGTACCCTTCATTAAAATGAATCAGCAAGAGAACGGGTATATGTTCAACCATGAATCAGGTTACCATATTGATGGAATCGATAAGGCTGCAATTATTTTTAACACGGATAAGGCAGATGGTTATCGTCTATTGATTATAGATCATACGAACAAGTTTAATCAAGCCGCTTTTTGGCGAGATGACTTCTTAAGAGTTGAAGCGGTACAAAATGAATTTCATCAGACTAAGGTTGTCATGAATATCGCCAAAGAGTTTATGAATGATCATGTAAAGGAAACATTCGATATTAGCAAAGCAGAACAAATAGACTTACTAAATAAATCTGCTGACTTTTTTAAGAATAATGAGAAATACGATGTAGCGGCTTTTTCCAATCAAGTTTTTGACGACCCACAGATGGCAACCAGCTACCAAGCGTATAATAACAAATACCAAAGTGACAACAATGTTGCACTGGAAGAAGATCTAAGTCTGTCAGAAGAAGCTGTAAAAAAACACAGCAGGATATTTAAGTCTGTGCTTAAATTGGATAAAAATTTCCATATCTATATTCATGGCAATAGGGATTTAATACAAAGAGGAAGAGAGGATGATGGTAGGAAGTTTTATAAGATTTACTTTGATAAGGAGGTCTAGAAAGCATTTAAGGGAGATAAGTTTCTAATAGGTAATTGTTCAGGTCATATAAGGGAATTGTCAGATAAAACTTAAACCATTGAAAATAAACTTTTGATACTTGTGTAATTTAAATTCTTTACCTCGTTTCTAGCGATAATGTTCGAAAAACAAGGTAATCTTCGAAAGCCATTTGTCATGATTTTTAATAAAAAATCTCGCCAAATGAATTCAGCTCATTTCTTGTACACAGTGTTTACACACTGGCTACAATAATGTCACGCCTCTGGTGTTATTAGCAGTACTTCTGAATATCCTAATTTATCGAATACCAGTCTTTTAGTAGTTGTTGTGCTGACTTGCCTTGTGGTGTGTAATCAACTCTCATTCGATCTCCAGAAAAATCATCAGGGTACCATTTCCAAAGGAAGCCTCCGGCCCAAAATTGTTCGTCCCAGTAGCTAGAATAAAGGGCATTGATGGCATTATACTGGCAAGCTTCATTGTAAGTTAATATGGATCTATCAGCTTCTAAGACCCAGGTTTGGTAAGCACAGTTTTCAACAGACATGTAACCAAACTCCGTAAAAATCATACGCTTCTGTTTTTCATCAGCGAAATCAGATAAGGTTTTTTTGATCGGCTTCCAAGCTGCTACTAGCTCATCAGTACTCGGCTTAGGCTCATCTATTAATGGGAAATAGGCATTTACACCAATGTAATCTAAAGCATCCCAAAACGGCACAAAATCATACTCGTCCCAATTGGCAGCATAGGTTAGT
Organism: uncultured Saprospiraceae bacterium; assembly: GCA_938018185.1. Classification (GTDB taxonomy): domain Bacteria; phylum Bacteroidota; class Bacteroidia; order Chitinophagales; family Saprospiraceae; genus JALZVN01. The sequence continues at coordinate 12,098 of CALIIW010000142.1, read as the reverse complement.
TCTCCATCATAAATTTCTCTGACTTCTTCTATAAGTGATCTCCAATAAGTTTCTCTTTCTATCACAGTTCGTTTCCATTCTGTCCCCAAGCAAAAAAGTGGAACATCTAATTGCTGTGCTATTTCTGCAAATGCTAAAACATATACTCTATTAGAAGCTTCCCAAGTGAGCCATTGCTCTTCTGTTTCGAAATAAACATCACCTACCCAACTACCAGGAATATAGACATGAGGTTTCAACATAACCTTAATATCTTGTTCTTTTGCTTTTCTGATGGTTTCTGAGGCCCCTTCAGTGGTCTCTCCCCACCATTGCCAACTTGGATTATTGCCAAACTGAACTGTGGCTTCTCCTTTGCTCATAAAGGCATATGGAATGACTGATATCCAATCACAATCAATAGATTTTAAGGCAGGCATGGCTTGATCAGAGAATTCATTGGGAGGTGCGACAAAACTAATGCCTTTCATTACCTTATTTTCTGAATGAAAGGGCTTATATTCCACTTCTTGCTGCTCTGAATTTTGAATAGATTTTTGACAGGATAAGCAGAAGGAAAAGCCAAAGGATATGAGGCCAAGAAGGAAAATTCTCATGTATTTTTCAATTATGGCAAGAAAATAAGGGAATATTATTAAATAAATGGGGCTATAGAAGACAATTTTGATTAATTTTCAAGAATTTAATCAAATAGGGAATTAAAAATCTAAAATTTCGTTAAATATTATATGGATAAATGTCCAGAAAAAAACGAGAAGCAGCCCCGAAGTTTTTTCATATTAATTCCTTGTCAGAATACTTTGCGAGAGTAGTACATTTCAAGTGGGGCTGCTATCTTTTTTTATAACGAAAGACAGTAAGCAAAAGCTGCTAATAGGTTTTCACTATTTTCTTAAGATCCTCTAAATATTGATCTTTTTGTCCCTTTCTTCTTTTCAAATTTGTTGTTGTATGATACTTATGTCCTTCTAAAAAGGACACTTGAATTTTATTCCAAGCTTCTTCAGTGGAAACAATCTCCCTTTCTTTCAGCTCTTTAAACAAAGTTTTTCCTATAGAATAGAAATCATCTCGACCCAAGTAGTCCAAATCGGCATCGCAGATGATTCGTTCGAGATCATTTTTCGGGTCTTGAGGAATCTTAGTGGCCAAGATCATTCCGCAAATTTTTTCTATCGCTTCACTTTCGAAACCAAAATCAGGAAGATACTTTTTGCAAATATCGATACCTCTTTGTTCGTGTATGTCAAATCCTTCTGTAAATCCGGAATCGTGATATAAAGCAGCCAACTTGAGCAATTGCAAATCAGAATCAGATATATTTCCTTCTGAAATAGCTATCTCTTGAACAACTTCATATACTTCCAAAGTATGGTGAAGACCATGATAATGGAGTATAGGAGAAAGCTCATTCTCGAGCTTATTTAAAATAAAATCAGTTGCTGCTTTAAATTGCATTTACTTTTTATACGCTTCAGCATAAACACCTGTTGCGAGAAACTTTAATTCTTCTTTTGGTTCAGTGATTTTGGCAATTTCTTCAGGACTAAGGCCTTCATCTTCAGCATAATGCTGCAATTCATCAACTGGAGTTACATCCTTATAGGCATGACCATTCATTATTACTTCATTGCCCATAAGATCTAAAGGCATAAAAAAACCATAGTCTTTAAATTGTACAAATATTTCTTTACCCTCTTCCGTAGTTACATTCATCCAACAGCCTTTTTTCTGACAAACAGACTCTACAACACCTTTCAGTTGTACATTCAAAGAATCTGATGAGGCCATTTGTCCAACCAAAGCATTTAGATCGATAGCATTTTTTATTTTAAATTTTTCTCCAAAATAGCCATTATCAGCACTTATCTGAGCTGAAGAGCAAGCAATTAAGAGTAAAAAAGCTCCTATTGCAAAGAGGAGAAGCTTGCTTTTAATTACATGATTAGTATTTAACATTTCTTTATTATTTTTTGGATTCTCGAATTGCAATAATACCCAAAGATACTAAGTTATAAAGACACTCATATTAAAAGAGTACATTCTTTTTTAACTGCTAAATCGTACCTATAGATTAACAACTACTTTAAAACATACAAAGAAGTTATAGAATAATTTCTAATTTTTGATCTTTAAATCAGATAGTTATGAAGTGGTTATGCAGTATAGTTTTCGTTTTTATTTTACAAATAGCAACAGCACAATGTATAGATGGAGATTGCTGGAATGGCAAGGGAGTTCATATCTATCCATCAGGAGCTAAGTATGTGGGAGAGTTTGTCAACGGCAAAATTAATGGAAAAGGAATTTTATATTTTTCTAACGGAGATGAATACAATGGAAATTGGGTAGACCATTACCGCACAGGAAATGGTAAAATGACTTTTAAAAAAGGCGGTCAATACATTGGAGAGTTTAAGAAAAACAAATTTAATGGTCAAGGCAAATATACTTATCCAAATGGAGATCTGTATTATGGCGAATGGGTAGAAAGTATTGCCGAAGGGCAAGGAGAATACCTATTTGTAAATGGCAATGTTTATGTGGGAAATTTCAAAGCGGGAAAGTTTGACGGCTTTGGAACCATGCTTTATGAAGACGGATCCTACTTTGAAGGTCAATGGAAACGGAATAAAAAAGAAGGAGCTGGAATTATGTATTCAGCTGCAGGCAATACCACAGAAGGTGTTTGGGAGGATGGAAAGATACGCAAAAACCACAGTGTAGTTGAAAGTAAAAATGAGAGTCCAAAAGACAGTAAAATTTCAAGTACTAAAGAAATTAAAAAAGAGGAAGCTAAGCAAAAGGTAGAGGCAAAGGAAAGTTCTAATGTAAACTTAAAGACAGGACTAAGAAATTGCAACAGTGGGGATTGCATTTCTGGCAAAGGTCAATTTGACTATAGAGATGGGACCAAATATATTGGAGATTTTCAAAGAGGAAAACCACATGGTGAAGGAACCGTATTTTACTCTAATGGAGATAAATATGTTGGAGGTTGGAAAAACCACGCTCCAAACGGAAAAGGTATCATGCATTATAGATACGGAAGAAACCTAGGAGCCATGTGGAAAGATGGAAAAGTGCAAGAAATACTTCAATCCATACAAGATATTCCTGACGAAGTTGTTGATGTAGATTATAGCCCAGAAGTAAAAATATGGTCTGTCATTGTAGGGGTTGGAAGATATAATCATATGCCCTCCTTGAAGTATACAGATGATGACGCTTACCGACTTTTTGCTTTTCTGAAAAGTCCAGAAGGAGGTGCTGTAGCTGACAACAATATTAGAGTACTAATTGATGAGGGAGCAGAGAGAGAAAACATTTTAAGAACCATGAAACGTATATTTCTGCAAGCAGATGAAAATGATGTCGTTATGTTTTACTTTTCTGGTCATGGTTTTGATGGTTCATTTTTACCTTCTGATTATGATGGATTCAATAATTTATTGAAGCATAAAGAAGTAATAGATATTTTAAATCAAAGTAAAGCCAAACATAAATTAGTATTTGCAGACGCTTGCCATTCAGGAAGTTTAAACAAAGAGAAAAACATGGCTTCAAGATCTCCATATCAAAAACCTCTAAAAGATTTTTATACCACTTTCGAAAATTCATCAGGTGGATTAGCTCTTTTACTTTCATCAAAGAAAGATGAATTTAGTTTGGAGGATCAAGGACTGAGACAAGGAGTATTTTCCCATTACTTAATGAGAGGATTAAAAGGGGAAGCCAATGTAAATGGTGACGGTATAATTGACATTACTGAATTGTTCAATTATGTTAACAAGCGAGTTATAAATTATACCAACGGTGTACAGACACCAAATTTGTCAGGGAAATTTGACCCTAAAATGCCAGTCTCCTGGAAGTAATAATTTTAGCTTGTAGTTTGGGCTTGGGTAATACTACACTCAAACCCAAACTACAACTCAAGTCCAACCCCCGTTCCCTCAAGCAACAGTAGCTTATCCTTGAAAAACATTTACGTTAGTAAGTTGTGCTTGATTATGGCCTTATATTAGCATAATTTGAATGTTTACTAAGCATAGCTAACACGACCAATGAAGATTACATACTCCCTACTTATCGTTTTTTTATTTCCAATTATTTTATCTGCACAATGTATTTCTGGCAATTGTATTGACGGTGAGGGTACCTATAGATTTCCATCAGGGGCAATTTATACAGGAAGTTTTTTAAACGGAGAAGTTCATGGGATGGGCATATGCAGGTATGATGATGGTTCTAGCTACGAAGGTAATTGGAATTTTAGATTTCCAGAGGGCAAAGGAGTAAAAAGATATCCAGATGGAAAGACCTGGGAAGGACAGTGGCAAAAAGGAAGACCATTAAATGATGAAGGCGTATTTTTAAATGAATCCAATATTAGTAGCAGTGCAAAAAACAATGATGGAACAGATATTCAAACTGGTTGCATTTTAAACAATTGTGAAAACGGAATTGGAACTTACGCTTATGTGGACGGATCAAAATACGAAGGACAATTTAAAAACAACAAAAAGCACGGTTGGGGTTCTTTCTACTATAGTAATGGCGATAAATATACTGGAGATTTTGTAAACAATTTTACAGAAGGATATGGAACGATGTATTATTCCAACGGATCAAAATATACAGGTGCTTGGTATAAAGGAGCGCCAATCGAACAGAATCTTGTAAGTAGAGGAGCAGAAGGCTGTATAAATGGAAATTGCAAAACAGGTTACGGCACATATATTTACGAAGGAGGCGTTGGCACTTACAAAGGAGAATTCAAAGCAGGCTTGCCTCATGGATTTGGAGAATGTGTCTATGCCAATGGAGAAAAATATGAAGGTTTTTGGTTCAATGGAGGATTCCATGGTGAAGGCGCTTTGCATTTGAATGATGGAACTAAAATTTCAGGCTGGTGGAAAAATGGCACCTTAGAAAAACAAGACGAATTAGTTGCTAAAGAAACGATGCAAACTATTAATGGTGAAGAAGTGAAAATTTGGGCTGTAGTAATTGGTGTCTCATCATATGAACATATGCATACTTTAAGTTACTCCGACGACGATGCATACAAGGTATACGCATACCTAAAAAGTCCAGAAGGAGGTGCACTAGCAGATTCTCAAATTAAAATATTGATAGATGATTACGCGACTCGAGACAATGTCTTAAAAGCATTATCAGAAACTTATAGCCAGGCTGGCTCAAATGATATGGTGCTTATGTATTTTTCTGGCCATGGCTTAAAAGGTTCTTTTTTACCAATTGATTTTGATGGTCATAATAATAAAATCTATCACGAAGAAATAAATAAAATACTAGATTCGAGCCCAGCAAAATTCAAATTTTGTATTGCAGATGCCTGTCATTCAGGCAGTTTATTTACAGCAAAGGGACCAACAGATATTGATCCATATGAAGGCTATTATCAGACATTTGCAAATGCTCAACCCGGCTTAGCTTTAATCATGTCCTCCTTATCTGAAGAAACATCTCTAGAATCAAATAATTTACGTCAGGGTGTTTTTAGCCACTTTTTACTTAGAGGCCTAAAAGGCGAAGCTGATGAAAATAAAGATTTTGAAGTAAGCATTCAAGAGCTTTTTAACTTTATTCATTCTAATGTAAAATCATATACCGACAACAAACAATCTCCAAACATTAAAGGAGAGTATGATCCAAATATGATTATTAGTTCAACGAAGTTAAAGTAATATTTACAGCTCTTTCAACTTTGTTACTTCCTCGGTTTTTTCACTATTAGTTTGTTTTTTTAGTCCAGCTAAAAGCAACCAAATAATGCCAGCCATAATAGCCATGTCGGCTATATTGAAAATACCTGTTCGGATATCCCCTATTCCGATATTCATAAAGTCTATGACTTTTCCATACATTAATCGATCAAAAAGATTTCCTATACCACCACCTAATATTAAGCTTAATGGCAATACTTGATTCTTAGTAACTTCTTTAGAATATAATGTATAAAATAGCAAACCAATTATCAGGATAACAGGGATTACCTTAAGAAATAAGACATGGACCCAACCGTCAAGATCTGAGCCCCAGCTTAAGAAAGCCCCCGTATTTTCGGCAAAAACCCATCGCCAAATATCATTAAACTGGGAAATAACTCCTTTTCCAAGGAGCATTTTCTTTGCCATCACTTTTGTTACCTGATCTATACCTACTACCACTACTAGGGTAATTATGGTTTTTGCAACTCTACTCATCTATGAATTTGATTTGTGCCAAGTTAAGAATTTGTTATTATTAATTTTACTTTTATACTTTCAGAATCATCTGATTTAATCTACAAGCCAAGATAATGGAACCAGTATTTACAAATGACGCGGTAGTTTTCGGAATGTTAATGGCTGTTTTAGCTGCCGTTTTTTATACCTCACACCTTGATAACACCGCATGGAAAAAGTTTTACAGAGTCGTTCCCTCTATACTTTTATGCTATTTTATACCTGCCATACTCCATTGGCCGCTAGGTTTGATATCGGCACATTGGTACACAGATGGCTTGGTACAGCATTTAACTTCTTACAATTTGAGCATCCCAGAAGGCTATTCCTTCTCCGAAATACAACAATGGCTCATTGAAAATAATGTAAAAGACACCAAACAATTTGAAGGGCATTCCAGTCTATATTATGTTGCCTCACGGTTTTTGCTTCCTGCATCCTTAATATTACTATGTATGAGTATCGACCTTAAAGGAATCAAAAATTTAGGATCAAAGGCTTTAATCATGTTTTTCGCAGCGACATTTGGCATCATCATAGGTGGCCCAATAGCTGTTTTTTGCGTGGTGAAATTTTTTCCAGGCATTATAAGTGCGGATCCGGACCAACTATGGAGAGGACTTTCAACCGTTGCTGGATCATGGATTGGAGGTGGCGCCAATCAAAACGCGATGGCAATCATATATGAGGTTGCGGAGAAGCCAATTTTTCCAACGATGATCGTTGTGGATGTAATAGTGGCAAATATTTGGATGGGTTTTCTTTTGTACGGAGCAAACATGTCAGATAAGGTTGATAAGTGGTTGGATGCAGATAATTCAGCCATAGAACACCTAAAAAAATCAGTGGAAGATTATAGAGCAAGCATAGAACAAATGCCAACCACTACCCTCTTGATGGTTTTGATGGGTATTGCTTTTGGAGGTGTGGCCCTTTCTCATTTTGGGGCAGACGTATTAACGCCATTTATGAAAGGCTTTAAAACTACTTTAGAATCATTAAAGTTGAATTCTTTGATGTCTCATTTCTTTTGGCTCATTGTATGTGCGACTACTTTTGGTTTGATACTATCTTTTACCAAAGCAAGAAAACTTGAAGGCATTGGTGCTTCCCGTTGGGGTACCATTTTCATTTTTGTTTTGGTAGCAACCATAGGCATGAAAATGAATGTTGGAGAAATATTTAAAAACTTGGGATTATTCGCAATAGGTCTTATTTGGATGTTGGTTCACGTAACCGTTTTACTGGTTACAGCCAAGATCATCAAAGCTCCTTTCTTTTTTGTTGCAGTAGGATCACAGGCTAATGTTGGAGGAGCAGCTTCTGCGCCGGTTGTAGCATCAGCCTTTAGCCCTAGTCTTGCGCCAGTTGGTGTACTTTTAGCTGTACTTGGCTATGCGATGGGAACTTATGGGGCTATCCTTTGTGCTGAGATTATGCGGATGATTGCGACGTAAAGGTTTTGTTAGTTGTTAGTTGCTCGTTGTTAGTTGCACAGTTGCTGGTTGCTGGTTTTTATGAATAAATGCTGAGTTTGAAAATTTAAGATAGAGGAATAAAAACTCTGGTCCTTCTATATCATTCTTTACTTTTTTTTGATAAAAAGGTACAAAAATCAATTTTTTTAATAAATAACTCTCTAAGATTTCTCCACTGCGGTCGAAATTAGATTCATTTAAACCAATTCGATTCCTCGATTCCGCTATCGCTGCACTCCCTGAAAGAAACGGGCAGGCCCTAATGGAAAAGGGCAGGCCCTAAAGGAAACGGGCAAGCGGAATGACAATTTTCCAATTCTCCACATATAACCTTTAGTCATCACATCAAATTTATAAGCGTTAAATTGTTAAGGATCTTGGGATGACGAGCTACAACGACAACTTTTCTAGCAGCCACTTTTTCTCGGCTATTGTTTCAGCAGCTTGAACTTCTGTCAGTAATTTGCCCTTGGCAGAATTATCATATGGATTGAGTTTCATCATCTTTCTGGTGTATTTGATGATGTTCATATAGTTGGTTCGGTGGTAACCAATAATTTTTTTTCTTCGGATGAAAACTTCCATTGCGTCTAAATGAGAATCCAATAGCTTTAAAGAGTTTTGATTAAAATATACTTTTAGCAAAATGGTCTTGGCAAATAAATTAAGCAATAGATCTTTCAAGTCGTACTGGTAGAGCAAATCCAAAACTTCGTCATAAGACTTTTGCTCATACTTTAAAATAGCTAGATTCAAAGTAAACATAGAGTCTCTATATTTCAACTCTAGTTTTGGTTTATAATCAAATATAAATTTCTCGACCCAAGTATAATCTTTTGAAATCAATCCAATGGTCACAATATTTCTATATGTGTATCTAGATAATACCCCATTTACCAAAAGGTGGTCTCCTTGCAATCCCAATTCAAATAATTCAAGCAATGGTTCGCTCATTTCTGAATTTCCTTTATTGATATGACGTATACAATAATTGATACCCATCAAGAAAATATCTCTAGTCTCTTCTGAATTTAAAACGTGGATATGCTCTTTAAGAAGTTTTTGATATATGGGAAAATACCCTTCGCCTCCTGTTTGATGAAGCTTGTAGCAGTTATAATAAATGGCAATTGCAGGTATTTGTTCCAAATTATTTTTATCAATATAGTCCAAAACTTCCCTTAAAAAATCAATCTGAATTTCGGTTTTGTAAACTGATGAATAGGCTGCCAAAGTACAGGCCTGACTTAATTTATTTAGTATCAAACTATAGTCAGTATTTTTAAACCAATCCTGCAAAGCTTCTATTGAGGATCTTTTTCTAGTATATTCAAAAAGATAGTTTTGGAAAGAAAGAGCAGATAATTCGTTAAAATACTTTTGGTTATTTATTAGAACTTTTTCTCGATTGATACTTTTCAGCTTTTTACTGAAATGTTTTTCTAAACCATTCTCCCGATAATATTGAAGAATAATGTTATTGGAGCTTTGCTTATAATTTTTAGTTTTTAAGTGTATGAGAAAATTTTCAAAATGGCTGTAAAGGTCGGACATCATGAGTCTGACCTTAGAATCTTTATAAACTTGCTTAGGATATAATTTTTGAAATAAAATTTGTTTGGAAATTTGTCCTTTAGAATTTTGGGCCAATTGCGTCTTTAAAAGCTCCCAAAAGTCAATTAATTCCTTATTTTTATTAAAAAAGGGCGAATTTAGGTAGAGACCAAACTCTTTAATACCCTGCTTATCGAGCGTATGCAGCGCAGAATACAATAAAGAATTTTGAAAATTGTCTTTCAATTTAGATTTTTTTCTACACTTAAATTAAATAAGTAATTGATTTACAGACTATTGGATACTTTTAAATCCAAATGATATGCTACAATCTAAAGATTTTGTCTTTGATAAGCAAGTGTTTTATGTGCAGATTTGTATTGTGACAATAAGATAATCCAAAATTTCACCACCATGAATAGAATTCTAAGACCTATCGCCACAAGCTTATTCTTTCTCTTTTTCTCAATATGCTACAATATTGCACAATCAACAGATCCAGTTATATTACAAATTTCTAATGCTATAGGAGATCATGAAATTGAAGTTTCTGTAGTGGTTGTTGAATTTACAGATGTGCTTGGTATGCAATTTGGGCTTGAATTTAATACTGAGAAACTGGAGTACGTAGGAATTAAGGACGAATCCGGCCTCCCAGGTTTCAATTATGGCACCGCCAATGTAATTGGTAATCAAATTTTATTTGCTTCTGTATTTGACGCAGAGTTTGCCACAACTCTTGAAGCAGGCACGAAACTTTTCACGCTTACATTTCATTCCTTGCGCGCTGGTGAATCTGAAATCATAGGGTCAGAAGAACTGCTTGCCTACGAAGCGGTAAAGTCAGAAAATGGTACGACTGTAGTTGCCGAATTAATAATTAACTCAGGCCAAGTAACAGGATATGGAAATGGAATTTTTGGTCAAATCTATTACGATGAAAATAAAGATTGTCTTTTTGATAATGAACAGGGGATTGGAGATTGGCCAGTAGAAATAAGTGATGGCACCAATACTTGGTCAAGGTTTTCAGATTCAGATGGCAATTTTTCAGCAGCCTTACCTTTTGGTTCTTATACTTTAAAAGTATTAGACCCTTCTTACCCAAATTGGGTTCCTTGCGACAATGAATATTCATTTGTTTTAGAACAAGGTGTTGCACCAGATGAACTTTCAATTGGAACTCAAATTACAGCTGATTGTCCAATTTTAGAAATTGATATGAACGTCAATAGGCTACGTAGATGTTTTAGTAATAATTATTATTACATAGATTATATCAATCGTGGGCTACCTGCACAGGAAGTAAGTATAGAATTTGAACCGGAAGAATTCCTAAGTGTTGAAAGTAGCAGCATTCCTATAACTTCGGTGATCGACAATATCTACACTTTTGACATTGGTGATCTTGACATAAACGAAGGTGGTCATATTAGAATAATAACAAAAGTTGATTGCGACAATACCGTACTTGGGCAGACACTTTGTGCTAAAGCAAGAATACTTCCTAAGATAAATTGTGGAGATTTCGATTGGAATGGACCTGAGTTAAAGCTTACTGGTGATTGCGTTGACCAAAAAGCAAGTTTTACGGTTACTAATGCAGGAACTGCAAATATGGTAACATCTATCGATTACAGTATTGTAGAAGATGATTTGATTATGCCAAAATACATAGGAGAAATAAATCTAAATGTTGGAGAAAAGGAAACGGTTGAATTTTCTACAGAAGGAAAAACAATTAGATTTGAAATCCCACAAATAGAAGGTCATCCTTTTGCCGGTACACTCAATGCATTTGTTGAAGCTTGTGGAGAAGATGAAAATGGTAAGTTTTCTGTTGGCTTTGCAAACATGTTTCCAAACGTAGATCCTAATCCGCAAGAAGTAATTGTATGCGAAGAGATCATAGGCTCATGGGATCCGAATGACAAGGCTGCTGCACCATTAGGATACAAAGAACCTCATTGGTTAAAAGCAAACACTGATATTAGCTATAAAATTCGTTTTCAAAATACAGGAACAGATACTGCTTTCAATATTGTAATTAGAGACACTTTGTCTGAGCACTTGGATTTACGAAGCTTGCAAGTAGGCCCTTCTAGTCATGATTATGAATACATTATTTTAAATAACAAGGAGTTAGTTTTTTCTTTCAATAACATCATGCTTCCTGATTCTAATGTAAATGAAGTTGCTTCACATGGATTTGTCACTTTCAAAATTGGTCAAAAACCAAACTTAAAAGATGGTACAAAGTTATATAATAAAGCAGGAATTTATTTTGACTTTAATGATCCAATAATTACGAATGAAGTATTTCATACAATTGGAGAAGAGTTTATAGACATATATGTCTCCTCTAACAATATATCAGATCGTAAAAAAGCAGGCACTAAAATTAGTCCAAACCCATTCAAAGAATCAAGCCATTTTAGTTTCAACAATGATTCGATGCAAGAAGCTGATTTAGAGATTATTGATATGAATGGAAGAACCTTATACCTGTTACAAACAAACAATGATTTTTTTGAAATCAAAGGAGATTATTTGTCTAGTGGAATTTATTTTTACAAACTATCCCTAGACAATAGTTTAATTGATAGTGGAAAACTTATTGTTAGATAATATAAGAAAATAGCAATTCAGCTTTTTTTAATACTCAAGTTCATCAACCATAAATCGATATAAAGAACCTATTTGTAAAAACATTAAATTATTAATCATGAATAATCAAAAATCGATTTTAGCTTTTCTCTTCATCCTTTGCCAAATGAGTATTTTCTCGCAGACAAGGGTTTGCTTTGACGTC
>CALIIW010000141.1 GCA_938018185.1 uncultured Saprospiraceae bacterium | reverse complement strand
TCACATCCGTCTGCACCAAAGGCGGAACTGAAATCACAAGGATCTGGTGTTGGCATATCTACTGTTGGTGCATCTTCATCAATTACCTTGATTGTTTGTACGTAGTAGAAATATCCATCATCATCTCTGAATGTGTTTGGAAGTGGTAATGGTATACCACCGTCCGTTGGTGTAGATGAATCATCATATACACACCAGTTTATTAAAGTCCACTTTCTTAAAATCTTGAAACAGGAAGCATCATCACCTCCATTATTTCCAAGACCTAATAATTGGTCTTCATAATTGATAGCTACAAGCTCACAGTCATCATCAAGGATGATTGGTGCTCCTGTATCTCCAGTATCATCTGGACAAGTATCAATTGTAATGTCTGGTGGGAACTGTACTGTAAAGTCTGAGATGTGTTCGAATGTTACTCTTTGAGTACATAAAATATCAGATGTTTTATCTGATCCATCCGTATAAGTCCACGTTCTAGTTAAAGTACCTGCATGACAGTTATCTAAACTACCTCCATCAGATGTGTTTGCCAATTCTGCAAAACAGTTGTCAGTAGCATCTGGTTCAGTAAATGGATCATTGAACGAAGGATCATTGCAATCCAAAGTCAAATCATCTTTACAAACTACAACAGGAGCAAAAAGATCTTCTACAAGAACTTCCTTCCAACAAACATTAGAATTTCCAGAAGCATCTGTCACTCTTAATTCTACCACTACTAATGAATCTCTATCACAACATTCAAAAGGAACAGAATCAGCCCAAGCAGTAGTATCAATACATCCACTTACTCTTCTTACCTCTAGTATTACATCACTACAGTTATCTGAAGATCCTTCATCGATATCCTCAGCATACAACCATAATTCTCCAGTATTATTTAAGGAAACATGAAGTTCATCATCACAAATTGCCGTTGGTGCAGTATCATCTACCACAACTACAGTGACTACTTTTTCAGTAACATTATAACATGCATCAGTTGCAGAAATAGTTAAAGTAACTGTATCAACCAATCCTGTCAATTCACCTCCATTTGTAAGATCAACAATGTTATTTCCATATGAAGCTGTTACTGCAATTATATCTGAACATGCATCTGTAATCCCAAGATCAGAAATGTTTAATGTTGCATCACATGTGTAGGAATTTGTTCCAACTGTAAAGTCTTCAGTAGGAATTACAGGCCCCTCAGAATCTTCGATTACAATAACCTGCTCAATATCTTTTTGTGTTCCAGAACACCAGTTCACAAATGTCCAACTTCTGATAATCTTCTTAGAAGATCCACAAGTTGGTATAACATGATCATAGTAAGTATAAGAAATATCACAAAGTAAGTGTATCTCATCTCCAACTAAATCATAACAATCAAACATTGGAATACCTGATTCAGCTGGATCTGGATCATCTTCATTAGACAAATCACCACACTCAAAGCTTCCACTTTCAGGAAAAGTAATTTGAGAGAATGCAGGTGCTACCAAACCAATTCTTTGAGTACAGTTTGAAACATTGCCTTTCTCATCTTTTGCTTGCCATACACGCTCAACATAAGCGCCTTCCCATTCTCCTTGATTACAATCTGTTTCGAAATATGCTTCATTTAACAGTTCAACAGACTCTAAAGTACAATCTGTTGCAACATAAGGCTCAGGGAAACCGTGCTTAATATTTAAGCAAACAGATTCAACATTTCCTAATCCAACATTTACAAAATCATTACCAAAACCATTTAGGATAAGGTATCTGTTATCATCATCATCATACATTGCTAAAATCCATTCACCAGCAATATCTGTATAAAGTAAACCTTCTATTACGCCAAATGCACCAGCATCTGCAGGAGCATAAGTACCACTAATAGCAGGTGCAGTACCACATGTAGTTCCAATAGGATCAATCATTGCTCCAACATCAAATGTTACCTCCATATTCACAGAATTTTCATTCGGTGTAGGACATGTCCCAAAATCCATTAGAGTAATAAAAGGAAATCCATTATAGCCACCTCTACCTGTTGCAGCAGCTAATGCAGCTTGCGCAGCAGCAGGAGGTAATAATATTAATGCTAAATCTTCAACATCAGTATGAGCAACATCTACTGTTACACTAAAATCTTTTACTAGCTCACCTATTGGTGCACAACCTACCGTTTCAAAACTAGTTTGTGAAAAACCAAAATCGTTGTACCCAACTGCGCCAAAAGTGAATATTGCATCGTCAGCAAGTTCTGTTGTTGTTGGCAACAATTCAGCATAGGTACCTCCGCTTACAGAAGCTTGTGCTTTACCTCCAAAATTAGCAATATCTGCTGCCTTAGCTACTAGTTCTTCCGATGTACAAAATTCGTCAGTTGCACAATAAATTGGAAGGTCCGTTGCATTTGGATGCAAACATGAAGCTTGATAATCTACACAAGTAATCACTGGTGCATCTTTATCTTCTACTAATATTTCCCCCCAACAGCTGTTACCACTAAAGCAATGTGTTATTGTATATGTAACTGTTTGACCACAGTAAGAAGCATCTACCCAGTTTGCACCAGTTTCAGATATTACTATTTCATATTCTCCTTCACAAAGACCAGTATTCTCCAATACCATGTCTGGTTCTATTGTTAACCTACAATCTTTATCAGCCTGCTTAAGTGAAACATGAACCAAATCATTACAAGTCATTGTAGGATTTGCGCTTTCAGCAATAACTAATGGAATTGAACTTTCAACATTAACTGTATTATCAAATACCTCACAATTGTAAGTTACTCTATATGTGATATCATGTTTTCCAACAGGAAAACCTGCACTCAAGTCTACTTCAATAGCATCAGGAGTACCATCACCATTTGTATCCAATAATCCAACTCCAGTAAAAGCTGGAGGTATATCATAATCATATGAAGTAACCAATGTATTATTAATAAATACATCAACTGTCATTGCAGGTGCATCACAGGCAACATGACATTTTCCAATATTACAAATTGTTGGTGTTGCTAAAGGTAATTGAACTGCATTGCTAGTTAAAACACAACCAGACCCAGTAAGCAACTTAACTTCTTCATCATTGATAGTTGGTGCACATGGAATCGTCATGTTGTACATTCTCATTCCTTGAGCTGATGGACCTGTGAATTGTGGTTGGTCCATGACGAATACATTGAATTCATCATCTCCTGGAATTGGATCTCCATAACCCAAACCTTTTTCTACTAAAAAAGTAAAAATGTTGTTGTTGAAAAATTCAAAAGATCCACCTACATCACCTGCAACAAATGTGTAAGTTTCACACTTATTCAAAGTAACCACAGTTTCTTCAATTGTTCCAGGTGCTAAGCCTGCATACTCGCCAGGAGTCACACCAAAAACTACAGTACCTGTTCTATCTCTTATTTCCCAAAAGATTTCTTCTGGATTGTAGGTAACGGCTGACTGTAAAAATTGTAAAGCTAAAGTCAAATCTAAAGTTTCTCCTTCACATTCTGCGACAATACAATCTCCTTTTACTCTAAAGTCAACTGCTGGAGTTGGAGAACCAATAAATTGCATCAACTGACCATTTTGATCTTTTGCAATCTCTTCAGTTGGTGTATATAAAGTCCATGAATGTTCTGGCTCGTTCGCTCCATTCCAATACGTCAAATCAATAAAAGTTCCGTCTTCAACATAAATTGGAATATACAGACATTCTCCATCTGTTGGTGCCATTTTATACGTAACCGCAGCTTGTTCAGCTACTGAAACCATTAAAGATGCGCCATCCCAGCCATCTCCAACTGTATCTTCTAAATGCAATAAGTAAAGGCATTTGCCTTCCTCATATGGAAAATCACAAAAAGGAGGATCTGTTAAACACTCCAAGCAATTAACGACCAAGTTGTCAACCAAGTAGCACTGGTCAGTACAACATTCATCAAAATCAGGAAATAAGGAAACTGCATTAAATACATTTCCCATTGCAATAACCCCATTACCATTAGATGATGGTACGGATGTTTCAACACATAATGTGTTCCATCCTGCAACTGTAGGAAATAGAAATTCCCATTCACCTGGAGGTGGTGCTGTTGGACTTGCTTCAAGTTTCAACAAAAATGTCCCATCATCTGGAGCAAAAACATCAATGCAAATCTCTGTAAAAAGACAAGCTGTTAAATCAACTACCGTTGGTGCCGCATCTAGATTTGTAGATACACCTCCCCAAGTTTGTGCGCCAGCATCCTTGAATATTTCAAGTACTGTGTTTGACGGGTCTGTTGGATCTGTAATTGGTCCAACTGTACAAGGAGCAAAGCCTGGGTTAAAAGACCACCCTCCTCCAAAACTGTTATTAAAGGGAGGTGAAGCACCTCCTGGCTCGAAGTCAAAGACCGTCGTTGTTTGCGCTGATAAATTCATACTTGCACCTAAGGCAAATACAAACATCAACATCGTGAATAATTTGTTCATGTAAGATTTCATCATAGTATTAAAATGAATTGGGACAATAGGAAATACTATTGCCTGGATTAATAATTATAGTTATTAAAAATTATAAGCTATTAAAGTCCCGGTTATGAGATGAAATCGGTAATGAAGATGTCGGCTATAAGAAATGAGTTATAAAGGATGAAAATATTTTAAACCCTTTAACAGAACTACGCTAAGAAATTATTAACTTAGTGTAATTAATACATAAAGATAGTCTAGAATACGCTAAGTTGAAATACCTGATTTAGGGTATTTTATGCATAATGAGGAAAGTCCATATAAGAATAGATTAAAAATTTGCTTCATGTATTAAAATAAATAAGCATATATAATATGCTGCCCCTTTTGACTCTTAACAATATTTAAATTATGTTCAAAACGAAACCATATTTACTATCCATTTTTATCTTTTGCTTCTTTTCTGGACTAAATGCCCAAAGCAATTCTTTGGCCTGCAACGGATCGGGAAATGAAGAAGTTGGAGGATTCAGTCTATGTTTCGATCCTGACAAAGCACAAATTGCATTAGATCGAAACCAATGGTTTTCTTCTACTTCTGCTCCTGCTGGCGCAAAACCTTCAGAAGCATATGGGTATAATTTCCCAGCAATAGAAACTGTTTATCCTTGTTTGGATGGTTTAGATGTCGAAGACGTTATTATCACTATTACCATTAATAGTTGGTCCACAAATTTTCCCCCAGCATTAGCTTGTTGTGAATCTTACATATCAGGAATTTTTGCAAACTTATACTCAAATTGCGCTTATGGAACCATGTGCCCTGTTTTTGGTGATGGTTTAACCAATTTTACAAATCCTGGTTCTGGAGATTGTGCTTCTAGTGGAGAACAATTAGAATATGATCCTATAACTAACACCTTTCCTTTAGGACTTCCTTATGTATCAACAGTTAGTTGTTTGAGTGGAACATTTGGCGAAAGCCAAACTTTAGGTATAGATATTTTTGCAAATTTCATATTTGAAAATGCAGCAGCCAATGGTTGTTCAAATTGCCCTCAGGATGTAATCTCTCAGGGTTATATAACAATTGATTTTGACGTTATTTATGAATATATCTATTGCTCAAATGAATTAGGCGCTGATTGCCGAGCAATCAACTTTGATCCTATTGGTCCTGTTTGTGATTCAGATGGTTTGGTTATACTTCCAACATCTTCTTTAGAAGGTGTTGCTGGAACCTGGAGTCCTTCCAGTTTTTTAGACGTTTCAGCAGCTGGAGGTACTACTGTCTCGCCTGTTTTTACACCAAGTTCAGGCGAATGTGCGATTACTCCAATTAGTATCGATATTGTTGTTGATGAATGTTGTTCAGCCGAAGCTGGAAATTTACAACCAAATAATTCTTATTCTATTTGTAGTGATGGTGGTGAGTTTTTTGACTTGCAACTTGCCGGAGATCTTGATCCTTTAATCCCTAGAAATTTCTCTACTGAAAATGCTTATCATTTTTTACTTGTAGACGCAAATGGTGTCATAATTGATAATTCAAACAATGTAAATGATCTAAATTTCCCTCCTAACACAGGGACAAGTCCAATAGACTATTGCATCTTCGGTTTATCTTATAAAATTCATCCAGGCCTTGGAGCTATTTCTAATGGAACAACAACAATTAATTTTGGATCTCCAAATGTACTTTTAGATGGTGATGGAAATGAATTGGATGCCGTAGCATTAGTACCTGGCTCATGCATGGAACTTAGTAGTAATTGTGTATCAATCACAGTTGAGGCTCCAAATATGGCACCCATGGTTATGGACATCAATACTTGTGAAGGTGGAGATACCGAAATTTCACCTACAGGTACTGGATCTAATTTTAATTTTTATTCTGATGCGCTGTTAACAAATTTACTTTCTTCCGGAACAACTTATGACCCTGCACCAACAGGTGGAACAACTACAGAAATATGGGTAACGGAAGGCAATGGCAATTGCCAATCTGCAGCATCGATGTTGACCATTACCATAGTTGATGGTGCAGACCCGGGCACGGATAATACAATTACAATTTGTACTGACACGAACACAAGTATCGATTTAATAGGCTCTCTAGGTGGGACACCTGAAATAGGCGGCTTATGGTCTGATGACAATTCTTCCGGTGTAGATTTAATAGATCCTTCAAATGTGGATGTCTCTTCTTTGATGGCTGATTTTTACAATTTTACCTACACCATTGCAGCAACTGGTGGATGTCCAGAAGTTTCTGCAACTGTAACCATAGACCTTGGAACAATTGTTAACGCTGGAACTGCTAATAGTATAAATATTTGCAGTGATGCAGTAACAAATGTAGACTTCCTTGCTAGTTTGAATGGCAACCCTCAACCAAATGGAACATGGGTTGATGAAGATGCTTCTGGTTTAGATTTATCTGATCCAACTGATGTTGATCTATCAAATTTAATGGAAGGAAGCTATGATTTTACTTACGAAGTAATTGCCCAAGGTTCTTGCCAGGATAGAAATGCAATCCTCACAATTAATTTTGAAGAACTTCCAAATGTTGGCACAAATGGTTCCGCAAGTATTTGCGAAGGTGGCAACACAGTTTTAGACTTAACAGCAGCTCTTAATGGCCAGCCAAGTACAGGAGGAACTTGGATGGATTTCGATGCGGCTGGAATTGATTTATCAGATCCTACGTCAGTAGACTTTGCTGGAGTTGGTTCAGGAGACTATATTTTTACTTATACCTTAGAAGGTACAATTTGTGATGATCAGGTTTCGAATGTAACTGTCAGCATTGGTGCTGCACCAACAGCAGGTACTAATGGTAGTAACAGCATTTGTAACGATGGTTCAATCGTAGATTTGTTTAATGAATTAAATGACAATCCTGACAATATTGGTAGCTGGTCGGATGATGATTCTTCGGGAGTCGATTTAACTGACCCTAACAATGTAGATTTTGATATGGTAGCTGCTGGAGACTATACATTTACTTATAGCATTGCTGCTTCTGGTGACTGCCCTGCTGCCTCCGCTTCAGTGACTATCACTGTAGAAGACAATCCTAATGCTGGCATGGATTCGAGTATTTCATACTGCAAAGGTAGTAACACGACCGTGGATTTAATTTTTCAGTTAGGACCTAATGCAGATACAGGTGGTATATGGATGGACGACAATAATGCTGGGATTGATTTATCAGACCCATCTTCTATCGATTTAGAAAATATTGCTGATGGCACTTACGACTTTTCATATATAATAAATGGTGGAACTACTTGCAATCCAGCCACTGCAATAATTAGCATTGACATTACTTCTATGCCTAACTTTGGGCAAGATAATTCTATAACTATTTGCGAAGGCGATACTGATTCAAATGATTTTTATAATTTGCTTAATGCAGCCCCTAACCTATCCGGCAATTGGATCGACAACATGCAATCTGGTTTAGATTTAAATGACCCTAGCAGTGTTGATATTTCTATGCTAGAGGATGGCATTTATACTTTTGATTATGAGATTTTGGGCACAACAGATTGCCCTGGTGGTCAGTCAACTTTGACCATTGATATTGAAGTTCAAGGCAATGCTGGAACACCAAGCATGGATTTAGAAATCTGCCAAGAGGATCTTAACACAATCAATTTGTTTGACCTTCTTACAAATGAAGATCAAGGGGGAACATGGACTGAAAGTTCTACCACTCCGTCGACCAACTCAAGTTTCGATGCAACTACAGCAAGCTTCAATCCAGCTATGCAAAGTCCAAACACTTATAGCTTTGACTATTCCTTTCCAGCTGGTACTGTGTGTACTGCCTCCAATGCTCAAGTTATTGTCAACATCAACCCGAATCCAATTGTTGATTTAGGAATGGACATTAATCAATGTGTTGGAGATGGTGCCATCAACCTTGATGCTGGAAATACCGGTGCTCAATTTTCTTGGACCGTAATTCCGGATGATGGAAATAATGGTGCAAGCACCCAAAGTATTTCTATTAATGATATTTCTTCTCAATCCAACTTCCTTGTAAATGTCACTCAAAATAATTGTACCGCAACAGATGAAATTTCAATCAATATTTCAGAGCTACCTACTTTTGTTGAAACAGCCAAAGAATGCAGCTTAGATTTAAGTACATACTTTGTAAACATAAGTTCTGCTAACAATATTATTCTTGCAGATCAAGGTACAGTTATCGACAACATGGATGGCACATTTACAATCAATGGTATCACAACTGGGCTTGACCTTAACATAACGATTAGCAACCCAGTAACAAACTGTGAAAATTCTTTTATCATTTCTGCACCCGATTGTGCTTGCCCAACTATAGCACCGGCTCAAGGCACAGATCTAAGTATTTGCGAGGATCAAAATATTCCTAATCTTACTGCCTCAGCTGATCCTGGATTGGAAATCAATTGGTACGATGATGCTGCGGGAACTAACTTATTAAACGCTAATTCAAATACTTTCACCCCAACCATGGCAGGGACTTTTTACTTGGAAGCATTTGACCAATCTACTGGTTGTCCTTCTGTACTCACACCAATTACTCTTGTGATAAACCCACTTCCTACTTTTGCAGAAACAGATAAAACTTGTAGTGGGGACCTTTCTACTTACGATGTTCAATTATCAACAGATGGTGATTTAGTCAGCACAAGTGATGGCAATGTTATGAACAATGGAAATGGTTCATTTAGTATAACAGGTATTCAAGCTGGTCTAGACATTACAATCACAATTGAAAATTCTCAGACAAATTGTTCTAATATATTTAATGTTGAGGCACCTGATTGTGCTTGTCCAACAATAACACCTGCACTTGGCGCGGATGAAAGTTTTTGCGAAGGCGAGGACTTCCCTACGCTTTCGGCAACAGCTGAATCAGGATTGGAAATCAACTGGTATGAAGATGCAGCTGGAACAAACTTATTGCTTGCCAATTCAAACACATTTACACCTACAATGGCTGGTACATATTATGCGGAAGCATTCGAACAATCTTCTGGTTGCCCTGCTGCTTTGACGGAAATAAACCTCGTGATGAATGATTTACCTACGTTCATAGAAACAGATAAATTTTGCAGTAATGATCTTACAACTTATGAAGTTCAATTAATGACGGATGGAGATTTGATAACTTCAAGTCTAGGCAATGTCATTGATAACGGTGGTGGTTCTTTTACTATAGATTTTATAACAGCAGATCAGGACATAACAATTACCATTGAAAATACAACTACAATGTGTAGCAATACTTTTGCGATTACAGCGCCACAATGTGACTGCCCAACAATCGAATTGCCAATTGCAATGGATGTTGCTTTCTGTAATGGAGCAGATATTCCAAACTTAGAAGCAAGTGTTGAAAACGGATTAGAAGTGAATTGGTATGATGATGCTGCAGGAAATAATCTTGTTCAAGGTTCTTCAAGTTCTTTTCAACCTACAACCATCGGAACTTATTATGTAGAAGCATTTGATCCTTCAAGTCTTTGTGGTTCTAGTTTAGTGGCAGTCGTGGTAGCAGAAAACACACTTCCAACATTTAATGAAATCAATAAAGAATGTAGCGCTGATTTAAGCACCTACCTGGTGACTTTTGAAAGTGATGGAGATCTACCACAAACCTCAGAAGGCGACTTGGTTGACAATATGGATGGTACCTTTACGATATCAGATATACCAACTGGAATGGATATAGCACTCAGCATTGAAAACAGTGCGACCACATGTTCCGAAGCATTTAATATCACAGCACCTAATTGTGATTGCCCAGTTTTTGAACTACCGACAATTGAAACTGTTTGTGATGATGCTGGAACTCCAGATGATAACCTAGATGATACCTTCAGCTACAGCATAAGCTTAAACTCAGTCAACTTAGCACCTACTTATACCATACAAGGTGGAGACATGCAGAATGGTCTTGAATATGATTTAACAAATGGCCCTTTTGGAAATTTCTTAATAAGTGATGGGCCAATTATTCTGCAAATTTTAGATGATGTGAATTCTGATTGTGGTTTAACTAATTTCCAAATTGATCCTCCAGCTTCTTGTTCAGATTGCCAAGTGACAGTTGATGCAGGTGAAACTTCTGAATTGAGTTGTGCAGTAACGGAAACAACCTTACAAGGTACAGCTTCTGATCCGGGCCAATTTAACTGGACTGGACCAAATGGTTTCATCGCAAATAATGATGCCAATCCTCTAGTTACAGAAGCAGGAACTTATACTTTGACAGTTGTATTTGACAATGGCTGTTCGGAAATGGATGAAGTAGAAATCACTTTAGACCCTACCATTCCAACTGCTGATGCTGGTATGAATCAAGAATTAAACTGTTCTGTATCTGCAACAATCCTACAAGGCTCTGCTTCAGGTCTCGGTCAATTCAATTGGGCTGGACCTAATGGTTTTATTGCTGAAGATGATCCAAATCCTACGGTAACAGAACCTGGAATCTACACACTAGAAGTTTTATTTACAAATGGTTGCACTGCGACAGATTTTGTTGAAATTACACTTGACCCAACCACACCATTGGCTGATGCAGGCATAGAACTCAATTTGACTTGTGAAAATCCTGAGGTCACGCTAGGAGGAACAAATTCTAGTCAAGGTAGTCAGTACGAGTATTTATGGACTGGACCTAATGGTTTTAGTTCGACGGAACAAAATCCTACAACTACATTGGAAGGAACATATTCATTTGTTGTAACAGATACTCAAAACAATTGTGTTTCTGAAATGTCTACGGTGGAAGTTATTGATTTGAGAACAGTCCCTTTAGCAGAAATAATATGGTTGGACGAAGTTCTTACTTGTGAGCTACTAGCTATCAATCTAGAAGCAACTACTTTAAACAATTCAGATGATGCAATTTATACTTGGAGTTTTGATGGAAATGATATTGAAGCATCAAATTACATCGCAAATGCTCCAGGTATTTACACCTTGACTGTAACTGATCCTGCTACTGGCTGTAGTGAAATGACGGAGATATCAATACAGCAAAATAGAGCGGAACCGATGGTTGAAGTTCCCGTACCTGGCAATTTAGATTGCATTAATGAAAGTATTTTTGTCGACTTAGAAGAGCCATCGACAAATTATGTTTATGAATGGTTTGATGCACAAGGAAATTCCATTGGGACCTCCTCTCAAATTGAAATACAGGATCCAGGAGAGTATCTTGCAATCGTTTTAGATGAATCAAATGGTTGTTCAAAAAACGTGACTTTCATATTAGCCCAAGATATTACAGCACCTAATGCAGATGCAGGTGAAAATTTATTTCTAGATTGCAATGACTTTACAGCAACTTTAAATGGGTCAAGTTCTTCAAATAATACCTCTTCTATCTGGACTACTGATAATGGTGCATTCGTAACTGGTACCAATTCCTTTCAACCGATTGTAAATGCTCCAGGAGATTATACACTAATGGTAACTGATGATGGAAATGGATGCACAAGTTTAGCTCAAGTTCAAGTGAGTGAACCGGATGCTCCAACAAATGCTTCTATAAGTATTGATCAACCAACTTGTATTCAAAATTTTGGAAACATCTTAATCGGACCTATTGAAGGTGGTACAAGTCCTTATATGTATAGCATTGATAATGGCGCTTTAAACAATGACCCTAATTTTGGCAATTTACAACCCGACCAATATGTGGTTAATGTGGAAGACGCAAACGGTTGCCTTTTAGAGACTATGGTTACTATTGATCCAAGTACTGATTTGACAATTGACATCGGTGAAGATCAAGAGATCCTTTATGGAGATAGCCTATTAATAAGTTCAATTTTGAATGTAGATAATAGTCAAATCGAAAATGTAATTTGGACAGCGACTCAAAATATAAGTTGTGACAATTGCTTGGACCCATACCTCATGCCTTTTGTTACTGGGACATATGAAATAGAAATTACTGATGAAGACGGTTGTATTGCAACTGATGAAATAACAATAATTGTCAGAAGAGATTTAAGCTTTTATATACCTACAGTTTTTTCACCTAACTTAGATGGCATTAATGATCTCTTCACGGTTTATCCTGGCAATACAACTTCCAAAATAAACAAGTTACAAGTGCTCGATCGTTGGGGTGAAGAACTTTATGTAAATAGAAATTTTCAAGCAAATGAAAATATTGGTTGGGATGGTTTTCACAAAGGAAAACCTATGCAAATTGGAATTTACATTTATGTTGTTGAGGTTGAATATTTAGATGGTTCCATAGAATTATTTACTGGAGACTTAACGCTGATGAAGTAAAACGTATTTCAATAAATAAAAAACAATATTAAAAAAGGAGCCTATATATTTAATACACCAAAAGTTTAAATTAGCCAATGGGATATTAGTTAGAATGTATTGATATTGTTTATGCGGTTATTTGTTGATTTGTTTATGATAACCTTAGAATTTTATAAACAAATACACGAATAAACGAATAAACAATTCTTGTTAAGCAAATTAGAAATTATTATTGTCATAATTCATAATTGGTGTACTAGTTATATAGTTACCTTAAAAAATAAAGGGACCGATTCAAATGAATCGGCCCCTTTTATGTATAAAGTTGTTTGAAGTTTTAATTAATCAATAATGATCATCTTCTTTGTAGCTGAATTATCTTCAGTTTCTAAAGTATAGAATAAAACACCTGTAGCATTTAATTCATTTTTAGAGATCAATATTTCATTTCTTCCTTTATCATAGTCACCTTCGATTAACTTAACAGTCTTTCCAGAAACATCATGTATTCTAAGACTTACTTTAGATGCTTTTGGCAAATTGAAAGCAATAGAAGTTGAAGCATTGAATGGGTTAGGTTGATTTTGGTATAAACCAAATTCCGCTCCATCTACAATGATTTGACCTTCATTCGTATTGAATTTAAATCCTAGGTCAAGTATTTCTCCATTTTCATTATATGCTTCAGCAACAGTGTATTTGTTGTTTACATCAAATACATTACTGATGTTAGTGTTTTGCTTAGCAATAAAAGTTAATGTAAATAATACTTCATCATTTGCAATATTCAATGCCTTAGATTGATTTACTGAAGTAGTAATAACACCCTCTTCAAGTAAACTTAAACCGTAGTTTGAATCAGAAGTATTTATTTTACCAGCAGCAGTTTCAACAAATTCTACAGCTTCCTTATCAAAGCCAAGTGTGAATTGGTATCCAAGAATATTGTTAAAATCTGAAGCTCTAAATGCTAGTTCAAAAGTTTCTCCTGCTTCAATATTTCTGTCATCGATTGCCAACAATAATGTTTCATTTGCAGATCTACCTTCAGAACCAAGTAAGTTATTAGGAACAGCCGTTCCATTAATATCTCCAATCTTGATTGCAAAGAAATCTGCTAAAAGCTCACCATTAGTTGGAAGACCATTTACAGAAATAACTTCTGGGAATGCTTCAGCCCAAGGATTAGTTGGTACTGGGAATACATAGTCCATGTCAACGAATCTCCAAGAATCGTTATTTGGAAAATCGGTAACAACAAACAAGATTAACTGTCTAAGTTGTACAATATCAAAAGTTGTAATTGAACCACTATTGTTAACATCTGCCGCAATCATTTGATATGGTGATGTTAATGGTGTTACTGCTAAGATATGCTGTGAGATCAATACTAAATCATAAGTTGAAACCCCATTCAAAGGATTGATATCCTTTGCTGGATCAATCATGAAAGTATTTCCAACTTGCATATTAGGGAATGTATATGTACCGTTTGATCCCGTTGGAGTTGAACTTGAACCGTAGTTTATGTCAACCATGACTTGTTCAACATCTTCATAATCTTCTGTAACAATATCTCCAGAAATCATTGCAGTACCATTTCCTGAATCAGGGCAATTTCCAAGATTATCTTGAGCGATAATGTAAGAAACACAGTAATCTGAATTACCAGCTTCGTCAGTTACCCATACTTCAATTGCAACAGTTCCTGCAGCAACATCAGAACAGCAAATCTCAACTGAACCTTGTGGAGGACCCGTTTCTCCTTCTCTTCTAATCAATACTGAAGACTCAACAATATCATCTGCAGTACAGTTATCGAAAGCATACTCTAAAAAGTCAACAGCCCAAATTGGAGCACAACCGTCTCCATCATTCATTACTTCAATAGCCAATCCACTCTTACATACTGGTGTAGGATTCTTACAATCTCTTACTGAGAATGTTGCTGATTCAACAACACCATTTCCACAACCATCTGAAACAGTAAATTCTACTAAGTGATCTCCATATGGATAAACACCTGATGCATCCTCTCCATTTCCTGAAACATCATAAACTCCGTCAGAGAAAAGATCAATTCTGTAGTGATAAATTAAAGCAGCAAAGTTTGAACAAGCATCTGAACCAGTAGCCACTACTGAAGCAGCACCTTCACAACCTTCTGTAAAGTCACAAGGATCACCTACTGCAATGCTTACAGTTGGAGCCTCTTCATCTAAAACTTTAATTATTTGCTCATAATAGAAATATCCATCATCATCTCTATATGTGTTAGGTAATGGTAAAGGAATACCTAAATCTGTACCTACACCTGTTGGATTTACACACCAGTTGGTAACAGTCCATTTTCTAGTAATCTTGTAACAAGCATCATCTACCAATGTTGATTTGAAATCTTCATATCCAACAGAAACCAATTCACATTCTGCATCTAAAATCAAAGGCTCTCCTGTACCTAAAACCTCATCAGGACAAGTTGTAATTGTTACATCTTGAGGAAATTGAATGGTAAAGTCTGAAACATGCTCAACAGTTACTCTTTGAGTACAAGATTGATCTGGGGACTTATCAGAACCATCCGTAAATGTCCAAGTTCTTGATAATGTTCCAGCATGACAATTGTCTAAAGAACCACTGTCTTCAACACTTAACAAGCTTACCGAACAATTATCTATTGCATCAGGCTCAGTAAATGCATCTGCATAACCAGGCGTGTTGCAAGTCACAGTTAAGTCTGGCTTGCAAATAACTATAGGTGCAACTGCATCTTCGATTAAAAGATCAGCCCAACAAATATTTGTGTTACCACTTGCATCTGTAGCTCTCAATTCTACTCTTACAGTTCCAAGATCGCAACAAGCGAAATCAGCATAAGAATCCCATGAACCAGCAACACAACCAAGAGATCTAATTTCAAGACTTACCAATTCGCAGTTATCTGAACTTCCTTCATCAAATGCTGAAGCGTCTAATCTTGCTGTTCCATTTGAGTTTAAAGAAATATGTAAATCATCATCACAAATTGCAACCGGATTTGTATTATCAACAACTTCAACATTAATAGTTTCAGTTGAAGTTTGGAAACAACCATCAGTTGCAACAATTACAACAGAAGTTGATCCATATGATAATCCATCAAGAATTCCACCACCAACTAATTCTACTATATTTAATTGTCCACTTGCATTTGTATAAGTCGCTGTTACTGAAGTTACTCCTGAACAAGCATCAGTGATACCAAAATCAGAAAGTGTAACTGAACCTTCACAATTATAACCTGTTGAATTAATTGTAATATTTCCTCCAGGTAATTCTGGACCAGTTGTATCCTCAACGAAAATAGTTTGAGTGTGGTATTTTGTTACTGCTGAACACCAATTAATAATTGTCCAATCTCTAAGAATTTTATATGAATCACCACACACATGTAAAACATGGTCTGAGTATGTAAATGAAACATCACATAAGTTATGATGTGTATCATCTAAACCAAAACAACCAAATTCGAAAGCTCCTGATTGTTCTATACCAAGATCTTCAGCAGCTGTTCCATCACATTCGATATGTATATCACCAGGATAAACCAAGTCGTTAAGTGAAGGTGCTTTAAGATTTACAGTTTGTACACAGGTAGAAGCGTTTCCAGGCTTATCAATTGCTTGGTAAGTTCTAACTATCTGCGCTCCAACCCAATTAGATTGATCACAATTAGTCTCAACTAATTGTTCGTTCAATAAAGTTACAGATTGTAATGTACAATCATAAGCTTCATAAGGAATCGGGAATCCATGCTGAATATCAATACAAGCTTCTAATAACTTTCCATATCCTATACCTGCATCAGGATTGTCACCTGGTACATTAACTGGATTTGTATCTCTCAATTGTAAGGTCCATGAACCAGCTACATATGGCAAGCCAATTAATGCATCAAGAGGAGAAAGCAAATCTGTAGAACAAAAAGGAGCATTATGAGCTCTTGTTAAATTTATAATTCCATGTGGAGTTTGTAATCTTACTCTTAAATCACGTGTTCTAGTATGATCCAAATCAAGATTCAAACAAATGCTTTGAATTATTTCTCCTTCAGGAGCACAGAAATCAGCAACGAATCCTGCATTAACCCACAAGCCTTCTTTTGTTATTACTGAATTCGCAGTACAAAATGATTCAGTAGCTGAATAATCTAATACATCTGCATATGGATGATTACAAGGAAGATCATAATCAAAACAAGCAATTGTTGGCTTGGTCTTATCTTCGATGTTTAAATATCCCCAGCAAGTATTTCCTGAATAACAGTGCGTAATTTCATACTTAACTGTAGTACAAGCTTGAGCTGAAGTAACATAATTTCCATCAGTTCCTTCGATAATAATTTCGTATTCTTCTTCACTACAAAGGTCTAAATCTTCAAGTACCATATCTGCAGTAATCAAAGTTTCACAGTCTTCATCATCATGTCCTAAAGTAATATTTACCAAAGGATTACAAGCCATTGTTGGGCTTGCTTCTGAAGAAATCAATAGGTCAACATCTCTTTTTACTTGAATAAGATCGTTAGGATTTCTATTTCCAACAGCTTCGCAATTATATGTAAACACATAAGTCAGAGTATGCTTTCCTGCAGGAAAAGGACCAGAAATTGGAGCTGGTGCAGAAACAATTCCTACGCCATAATCATATCCATAAGTCGCAACAAAAGCGCCGTTTAGGAATACCTGGGCTGTTACTGCAGGAGAACCACAGTCAACATGACAAGTATTATAACATACTTCTGGTTCTAGCAATGGCAATACAATCTTTCCTGTATAATTACAAGAACCAACGCTTGTTAACAAATTGATAGGATCGGCTTCATCTGGTTCACAAGGAATTGTAAATTCTTTCATCACCATACCATTAGCACCTAAGGTTGGTCTAATCAAACGGAACATATAATATTGGTCCAAAACAGGACCTCTTGTATTGTATGCATCTTCAGATGCGATAATACTCATTCTTGCTCCATCCCAAATAGCAGATGCACCAATACCAGCAGAGCTACCAAAAACAAGTGTATATGTTTCACACTTGTTTAATGTTGCAATACCTCCTTCAAGATTATCTGAAGTTGTTGGTCCTTCTGAAAATACTGTATTACCTGCAGCATCAAGGATTTCATAAAATAATGGTTCTAGGTTATTTCCCAAACTAGGAATTAATTCAAGATCCAATGTACTTGCTGCACAAACTGGTGCAGGACAAGACGCTTTTACTCTAATAAGGTTACCTACTGGAGGGCTCCCAACATACTGTACCAAGTTTCCGTTGATATCAGTTGCGATGTTGCCATCAGCAGTATACAAAGTAAATCCATGCTCCGCTTCAAAAGCACCATTCCAATACTCTAAATCAATAAAGCCACCATCTGTAGCGCATAAAGGTATTAAAGCACAATTATTTTGTTGTGTAGTTACTTTGTATGGTACAAAGCCCCCTTCATTAATTGCAACATTGATTGTTGCTCCATCCCAACCTGGGCTTACTGCCGTTGGATCCGCCGAATCGACATCGTCTAATGCAAGTAAGTACGTACATCCATTGCAATCGCTTATGTCTTTGATAGCAGTTCTTATGTCCAAGGCTGTGGTCGCAGGACCAAAACATTGAGCCATTAAATTAGAAATACTAAAAGAATAAACCATCACAAATGAAAGTGACAATAAAATCTTTTTGGTAAAATTAAAGTTCATGTGATTATCATTTAATTAAAATAAATAAATAGTGCTTCCTGCATAGAAGCAATGATAATCGGAATAAGGAAAGACTGAATAGCATAAATATGCCAAACAGAATCAGTAAAATTCTTAGGAATTCGTCGTTTTGAAAATATCTGAAAATACTGTGTACATACACAGTGTAATTTTCACTTACAGCAATAGGTTTTTCGCCTGTAAGATGTGATCGAGTTTCTTTGGTAAGATGATATTACAAATCTATGGGAATAAAATTTATGAAACATACCCTAGAAAAGGTATTCTAAGCATGTAGGAATTTTATGATTTAATAATTTTTTTCTTTGTAATTTGAAGTGTATTCAAAGCAGTGATTGAAATGCAGATTACTTCATTTTCTTAACATATTGTGTAAGAATTACTATCCGCTGTCCTTCAATTTTACCTTCAATATGTTCCGCATTGTCAGCTACCAACGAAATTCTTCGGACTGCTGTTCCTTGTTTGGCAACGAAGGAAGCTCCCTTTACTTTTAAATCTTTAATAAGGACCACCGTATCTCCTGCTTCTAGTACATTACCATTTATATCCTTATGAATTATATCGTTAGAGCTTTCATTACGAATTGTAGCTTTGGCCCATTCTCGTGTATCATCCTCCATATACATCATCTCCATTAAATCTACTGGCCAAGATTCTGCTTTCAATTTGTCCAACATCCTCCAGACCACTACTTGAACTGCAGGTTCTGTATTCCACATGCTATCATTTAGACATCTCCAATGATCAGAAACAATTGTATCGGAGTCAGTGATTTGACTCTGGCAATTCTGACAAATTAATATGGATGTATTTGGTGTCTTGTCAGGAGTAGGTGGTACATCATAGACCTTCAAGTCATCCTTACTGCTGCATAACTCACAACTAGAAGAGGATCTTTCATGCAAGGCATTTTCTAAATTCATCGAAATTGTACTTAAATTAAATATGAAGGATGTAGATCATAATAATTTAAAAGGATGGTTTATAGCTTTTTCCATCAATGATCATCTTTGCAATGACCTCTTTGAGAATTTGGGAGGTTCCTCCTCCAATAGGTCCAAGTCTTGAATCCCTCAACATTCTAGCTAAAGGATATTCTTCCATATAACCATAACCTCCTAAATATTGCAAACAGTTATAAATAACTTCATCTGCCATTTTGGTTGATTTTAATTTTGACATGGTTGCTTCTTTGACAACATACTCTCCCTTATTCAATCTATCGGCAACGTAATAATTAAATTGCTTATTCACCTCGACATCTGCTGCCATTTCCGCGATACTATGTCTCAACGCTTGAAATTCATTTAAGGATTTGCCAAAAGCTTTTCGCTCAGACATATATTGTAAGGTATATTCAATTGCATACTCAGCCCTCGCATGTGCATTAATACCCATAATTAGACGCTCCAAGGCTAAGTGTTGCATCAAATAAGGGAAACCTTTGTTCTCCACTCCCATTAAATTTGACGCGGGAATTTTTACATCTTGAAAGGCTATCTCAGCAGTATCAGAAGCTCTCCAGCCTAATTTGTCCAATTTACTTGAAGATATTCCTGGCGTATCTCTATCCATTACGAAAATTGAAATACCTTTACTTCTTTGATTTGGATCTGTTTTAGCTGACACAATTAAGTAATCTGAATAGTGTCCATTTGTAATAAATGTCTTTGATCCATTAATTAAAAAATGATCTCCATCTCTGACAGCAGTTGTTTTCATGCCAGCCACATCAGAACCCGCAAATGGCTCAGTGATACATAAACAACCTATTTTAGTTCCCGCAATACTTGGGACGAGGTATTCTTGCTTAATTCTTTCGTCTCCTTCCGCATTTAGGTGCTGCATTGCCAAAAAAGCATGCGCCCACATTGCTGCGGCAAAACCTCCTGAATTAATACGTTGCATTTCTTCTAACCATATTACAGTATAGAATTTATCTAATGCCAAGCCTCCATATGCTTCTGGATAATCTAATCCAAAATAACCCATCTCACCAAACTTCTCCCAAATGAAACGCTCTATATGTCCATCCTTTTCCCATTTATCAATATGAGGTACAACTTCCTTTTGCAAAAAGGCTCTTAAACCTTCTCTGAATAAAGTATGTTCCTCTGAAAAATAATGACTCATTGCTGTTTAGAATTTAATAGTTAAATCTTTAATCAATTTCTATCTTGATGCAACAAAAGTAGGAAATTGACCATCATTATATTCTTTTTTTTAACATTAAAAACAGCGAATTTTCGCTAGATTTAGTTTTTAACAAAAAAATAGAGCTTGCATTTTCACGCAAACTCTATTTTGTATCAAACTATATCGGATTTTTATTCTATAAATACCTTTTTGATCAATTTTCCTTTATTAGAATTGATTGTCAAAATGTATAAACCTACATTTTGAGCACTTAAATTTAAGTCAATATGTTGTATTGGACCATTAAATTGCTTTGAAAGAACTTCCTGTCCTAATGCATTTGATAAACTAAGATCAATTGCCCCTACAAGTTCTTTAAATTGAACCTTTAGCAAACCTTCCGTAGGATTTGGAAATATTTTAGCTTCTAAAGTTAGCTGCGTTGCATCCGTACTAACTGGAAATATATTTTCATCAATTGGGGAATCTGCAAAATTGATTAAATAAGAGGAGACTATTAATTCTGGATTAAATCCATCATTACAATTTGGGCAAGTAACCCCTGAAATACAATTTGGATTGGATGCCTGACAAAGATCAACATAACTTTCATCCAATCGGTACTTAAGTTCAAAATTATCCTTTACATAAGGAGTCATATCAAAATCAAACCAAGGTGCAATTGCTCCTGGGCACCACCCTTGTCTATCATGAAACCAAGTTCCATTCTGTGGGGAACAGTCATCTGGATTTGGATCACATTCATTCCAATTATGCTGAGTGAATACGGCAACACCATCTACTAAAATATGATGCGTACTTTCTCTAAACTCCGAAGCATTGCCAGTATTGTTGTCTCCCCAACCATGACCTGTACTAACCATTTTTATTTTAGCAGTAATCGCATTATCAGGAAATTGACCTGGAATTGCTGAAACTGGTTGCAAATTATCCATGTTTCCAAAATCATAAGTTCGATTCCATAACTTATTAATTACACTGTAAGAATGCGTAGGTGTTCCAGCTGTATAATTTAAATTCAGATTGTATTCAAATCCATTCCCTTGTGTCCCGAGATTAAATCGCATAGTAACTTTTCCATGAAGCAATGACATAAAATCTGACAAGTCAATTTCATGATTACAAGCCACCCCATATGGAGTAATGTATCTAATGATTTCATACCATACACCATTATGCCCTTTCACTTCTACCGAAGAAACTCTATCCCATTCATCACAGCCTCCTGTTGGGCAAACTATATCCAAAGTCCCTATTATTTTATCAAAAGCTCCTTGATAAGAAGGCAGTTCCACTTCTACTTCTTCTGATCCAATATTCACATTAAGCCAAACATCCTCTCCTGCACTTACATTCATATTTTGAGCACTGTTCACAACTTCAAAGGAAATAGTTTCTGAGTTTGTTGCTGAATAATTATTGGTTCCTATTACTTCCATAGTATAGTTACCATAAGCAGGAGGAGTCCACCATCCAGTATAATGACCATTCTCTCCTAAAGTTCCTTGGATCTCATCATCATTAATTTTAAATGTTACTTCAGCTACATCAAAAAGATCTGGAAAATCAATAGTGGCAATTGATGAAACAGGTATAGGACCTAAGCTTGGAACCATGACTATTCCGGCTCTTGGGCTTCTTACTTGCACATTTGCTAAGTTGGTGTTAGGATCTAAAACAAAAAATGAATTTTCAACTTCTTTGGCGGGATCAAAATCAGCATTTCCACTTTGTAAAGCACGGACCACAACTTCACCCGCAGTACCATTTAAAGAAACTGTATTACCATTGACAGTTGCAGGTCCTGAAACTATTTCATAACTCACCTCCAAACCGGAGTTAACTGTAGCATTTAAATTAAAGTCATCTGAGCTAATCAGTTTATTATCAATTAAAGGAAATGAAATGGCTTGGAATCTAGTATCTACTTCTCCTAAAAAGTTTGACTTATCTCCTTCCAATGCAAAATTTTGAAGTATGCCATCTCCAGCACCTACCCCTGCATTGACTTCAGATTTTGCATGTGAGATAGAACGATTGTCTCCCCCAGGAGCTCCTTGATTAAATTTATAGTAAAGTTGTAAATCTGCTTCATCACCTTCCAATTCATTTTCCATCATATCTGTGATCTCCGCTAATGTCAAAGCCTTTGACCATACAGAAACTTCATCCACTCTCCCACCGAATGGAAAACTCCAGGGCGAAATATGTTCTCCTATTGAAAATGGTGTGTCAGTTGATTCAAAGGTTCCTGATGCAGCTGCAAAGCCTTTATTAACTCCATCTATATACAATAGAACTTTAGATCCATCATATACCCAAGCTATGTGTTGCCATTTCTCTGCTTGAATTGTGAAAGGGCCTCCCACTACTTCGTATAGGTTTCCTCCCAAAACTATTCTACATTCTAAAGCACCGTCGTTCAATTGAATCAAATACATCTCTCCGTCTCCAGTGCCTCCGTTTCTAAAACTCATGAGTCCTTGACCATAAGCCAATTGATCACAATAAAACCAACCTGCCATAGATATTTGGTCGGAACCAGCAATGTACTGGGAAGCATTAGGGACCTCAATATAATCTCTTTCTCCTGTTCTATCGAAATGCAAATATTGTTGACTTTGAGCAGTCAGATTTAAACAAAAGACTAGGCTAAGAAAAGTAGCAATGATTAAACTTGTAAATAGGTTTTTCATATTAAATTGTAATTTATTATAAATGTTTTGTTCTTTTAATTCATCCACCAAACTTTGACATTTGGACTATCTGATCCCATTTTAGAAACCTGTTCTGCCCATTTATTTGGATTATTTATTGACTCCGATGGTGGATAAGCAAATCTAAAATGATTGATTGCTGCTCCTTCTCTCGGAGTTGCCATCGTTCTTCTTGACAAGGCATATGCCTCCCAAGGTTGTCTAAAACTATCGAGCCATCTTTGAATGTATATCAATTTCAATGGATCATCGTTTCCAAATATACTAATTTTAGGATTAGTGTTTACTATGGCCTGAATGTCTCCTTCACTTAATATTGGTGGCTTATTTGCCCAGATATCTGTATTCAAAACTAAGTTTTGCCAAAATCGAAAAGATGTTGCTACTCCAGTTGAATAAGCAGACCGAGCATCTCCATCATCCTGTGCAACTCCTAAGCCTCGAGCATAAGCCTCTGCTTCAATAAATTTCACTTCAGCTGCTGTTAATATTAATTCAGGAATTTGACTGTCATCCCTTATCAAATAATAATTGAAGGGTGCATAAATATTTTTTAATCCTTTTGAATCATAATTGATATCTCTGGAACCTTCATAAGGAAAACCTCCCGAAGGTTCTGTATCTAAAATTGGAATTTGCGGATAAATATTCCATTGCATCTCATTATTAACTTCAAACCATATCAAACAACGAGGATCAAATATCCCTGAACCTGAAGGATCATCAGAGTCTGACATCTCCTTCCAAATATTACTACCCAATCTCAAATTATTATGCTCTCGAAAGGACCAATGTGTAGATTCTTTTTGCCAGTCTAATTTTTCTGGATACAAAGCCACATCTTCTCCTTGTTTTATTAAAGGTAGGTCATTTTCCAAAACGTCCTTGATGATAGGCTCGGCGAAAGATGGGTCTTTTTCAACCATCCTTACAGCATGTTTAAGTCTCAAAGAATTTGCAAACTTAATCCAAAGGTTCAGATTTGAGTCAAATAGATTATCAAAACTCCCAAAAGAAACAAATGATTCTCCAGCAGCGGTTAAAGCAGATGGATCGATATTAATGTTATTTGCAGCCCATTCTAAATCTGATAATAAAGATTTGTATATCTCCTCTTGGCTGTCAAATTTAGGTTCTACAAACTCTAAGCTTTCGAATCCTTTGCCAGCATCAAAATAAGGAACATCCCCAAATAAATCTGTCAGCTTAAATGTCTTGAATGCCTTTATTATTATTAATTGTGCTTTGACATTATTTAGGGATTCTATATCACCTTCAAAATCTTCAAAACGCCTTTCCAATGCCCTGATGTTTGCTAGTGCAACATAGTAATCCTGCCAAACATCTTCCGTTCCAATAGATATATTTTGCCAAGCTTCTTCAGTTAAAGCTGCCAATTGAGTAATCCCATATAGCGCTTCATTGTGTAAATAAAATTGTTCATTCCAGCCTAACTGTAAACTTTGTATAACTCCATTAAACAGAGGGCCTATTTCTGTTTGTGTCGGGAAAAAAGGATTTTGATTTAACTCTTCAAAATCATTTTCGCATGAAACCAAAGCCAAAAACAAAAAAGTAATACCTATATAAAAATGCTTAAGTTTTCTCATATCTAAAAAGATGCATTTACGTTTATACCAAAAGATCTTACCCCTGGAAAAGCACCCCACTCTAAACCTTGTGCATTTCCACTTCCATTCAATCCTTCTGGATTTATTCTATCTGGCAAAGAGCTATAAATATAGAATAGATCTCTCCCAACAAGTGACAATCTAAGACTTTGGATGAAATTCAATTTGTTGATCAACTTATCATTGAAATTATATGACAAAGAAATTTCTCTCATTTTAATCCAAGAATTTTCTTGTATGCCTGGCTTTGACAACCACCTACCCCAACCTCCTGCATTAGGCAAATATTTGTAATAGTAATGAACTACCTTATCATTTTCTTGGCCATTTGCATAGACCCCATCCAATACAACACCAACGTTTCGTGTAATTCCATCTGGATCAGTGTAAGGCAAACCATTGCCGTCTCTTTCGACTAAAGTTTCAGGAGATTGCCCCGTTTGCAAACCAATTACATAAGAACCTGCATAAATCTCTCCTCCCCATTTTGTATCAACAAGTGTGTTCAATTCAAATCCTTTATATCCTAAGCGTAAAGTCCATCCTCCGGTGAAATCCGGAGAAGCATTTCCTATTGGCACTCTGTTTTCCGTAAATTCATAATGGGTCCCAGCCTCATTCAAAATTGGTTCTCCATTTTCATGATATATGTGATCGTAACCAATGATGGTTCCAAAATCTTGGCCCTCTTGGACCGCAATCGCAGGTCCGTTCAAACCCCATATATTGTCCAACTCTAAAATCTTTGCACCATCTCCAAGGCTTATTACCTTATTCCTATTTCTAGCAAAATTCAAACTACTCTCTAAATAGAAATCTTGCTTTTGAATTATTTTAATATTCAACAAAGCTTCAAATCCTTTATTCTCCAATTCGCCCGTATTGATTCTTATCTGATTAGCGCCAGAAGAGTATGGTAAAGGAGAATCTAATATTTGATCAAATGAACTGATGTAGTAGTAAGTAAAATCCAGGTTGACCTTCGAATTAAAAAGACCAGCAGACAAACCAAATTCATAGGAATTCGCCTTTTGCGGTTTCAAACCGATAGGCGGTACCACATTTGGAAGTGATGCGGTTTGATCTCCTCCAAATGAAGAAGTTTCATAAACAAAATCTACTAAGAATGGATCTGTATCAGAGGCCGTTTGCGCATAGGCTGATCTAAGCTTAAGAAAATTGATCCAAGCTTGTTTTAAATCTAAAGCCTCAGACAATATGAAACTCAAAGAAGCAGAAGGATAAAAATAATCATTGCTATTTATTGGCAATGCGGAGCTCCAATCATTTCTTCCACCCAATTCTAAAAAAACGAAATTGCTATAATTCAAATTTACAAATCCAAAAAGGGAATTTATTTTTTTATCGTATCGAACCTCAGGCAAATTATTTGGATCATTTAATGCTGGCAAGGAATTGGCATCTTCATAATTATTTAAACTAAACAGCCAAGGATTGACCCATTCTCCTGTTCCTATTTTCAATCCGTATTGTGACCTATACCATTGTGTTCCCCCAAATGAAATACTCGCTCCAACCGGAGAAGAAAATAGCTTGTCTTTAAAAGCAGTGATCAAAAATTCATTATTTCTGACGATATCTCTATTCACTTCCTTTTCATACTTTCCACCTTCTATTCCTAGAAAATCAATTGGATCATTTTTGGTTTCAAATTCTTGAAAGGTAAGATCTGTACCAAGTCTTCCCATCACATTCAACCAAGGATTAACATCATAAGTTAATGTCAAAGCCCCAATCATTTTATTTCTATCCAATGTTTTATTATTGTGATAAGTATTCCACCAAAGGTCAGAGCCAATGTATTGGAATGGATATGATCCTCCCCAATTATTTCTAGTGCCATCTTCTCGTTCAAAAAGATCGGCTTCAATTCCTTTGTAAGATCTTGGATAACTATAAATTATTCCTTTTCCAAAAGAATTATTTTCATCTCCTAAAGTAGGTGTATTTAATCTATGGTAATTTATGTAAGACATGGACAAGTCAGCATTCAACTTAGGGGATATTCTCAAATTAGCTCCTAAGTTGACCGTAGATTGATTAAAATTTGAATTTGGAATTATTGCTTCATTGTCTAATCTACTTAGAGAAACTCTTATTGTCCCCATATCATTACCTCCAGAAAATGATAAATTATGGGTGGTGGAATTTCCATTCCCAAAATACAAGCCGACATTATCCTCTTGTGGAGAAAAAGCTCTCATCTCACCATCCCACCATTCAATCATTTGACCATTCATTTCAGGCCCCCAAGAAACACCTGAGCCATAAAATCCAAAAGAGGCTGAAGTTGATTGTCCTCCAGGGCCATTGTCCGTATTTATTGCTGATGGATATTTTTCTACACCTTCATCATTGACTGGCAATTTAGGTTGAGATAAACTCAAAGGCCCGCCTGCACCATATTTGTTTTGTACATCTCTGTAATAGTAAGGTTCGACCGTTCTATAGTTTACAGAATAATTGACACCTAAACCTTTTTGAATCTTTCCTCTTTTCGTTGTAATAATAATTACACCATTAGATCCTCTTGCCCCATATTTGGCTGCAGCTGTTGGTCCTTTTAAAATGTTATAAGTTGCAATATCTGCAGGATTAATATTATTAATGGCTGAGCCCCAGTCCTGTCCTCGACCAATAGATTCCAAGCCTGGTGTATTTTCTAATGGGACGCCGTCGACAATGATAAGTGGTTGGTTGTTGCCTGTGATGTTATTATTTCCCCTTATGGTAATTCTCGTAGTCCCACCATCAACACCGTTACCATTTGAAACCTGAACCCCAGCAGCTTTACCACTTAAGGCACTAATTACATTTGGAGCTGAGGATTTTTCTAATTCTTCGCCAGAGAAAGTCTCCGTAGAATATCCAAGTTCTCTTTTTTGCCTTTTAATGTTTAATGCCGTGACAACAACTTCATCCAAAATCTCAGAATCCGAAAGAAGAATAATTGTAAAATTAGTTTCATCACCTACTTTTACGAGTTGATCTTTATATCCAATATAAGAGACAAGTAAGGTACTAGCAGGTGACAAATTGTTTAAAGAAAAACTGCCATCTATATCAGTTATGGTACCGATCTCCAGGTTGGTTTGATCAACGATATTAACTCCAATAAGAGGTTCTTGATTTTCATCTAGAACTTTTCCGGATATACTTTGGGAATAAAGCCAGTTTTGAAGCCCAAATAGTAAAGAAATCAACAATAAATTTCTAATAGTGAATATCCTCATATAATAATGTATAAAAGCCGATGTACTTAAATCCAAAAATAATCCTTTTTTGCTTTTATGCTAGTAAAATCGACATTAAAGGCATATAAATGAATTTATTTTACAATGGACGCAGCACATTTAGACTAATAGCAATATAGAGCATATCAGCAGCTGAAAAGAAACAAAATTTTAAAAATCACGCATCATTTTCCATGAAAATAACCTAAATTAAAATATGTGGTTTTAATTCGAAGAATTTGGTGCAGTAAAAGAAGATAAAATGCATAATTTCAAATATATATTACTATTTACAATGTTAGGCTTTGCCTTAGTACTTAATTCTTGTCGGAAAGATGAAGATTACATTGTACCTGAGACACTCCCAAATGAAGTCATAGATGTAGTTGGACGCATAGTAAATGAAAACGGTGAAGGCCTTGCTAACACCAATTTAGTAGTAGCTTCAAAAGCAGCAGTAAGTGATGAAAATGGTTTCTTTTCCTTTAAAGACATTGACCTTGCTTCTGATGGCAATGTATTAATTGCGAATAGATTTGATCGCTTTTCTGTTTCCAGAATTTTATCTCCTACTCCTAATGGAAGAAATGAAATCACCATTCAACTGAAAGAAAGAACATTGGTTGGTAGTGTTAATCCAACAACTGGGGGAGTCGTAGAATTTGATGGAGCCATAGTAGAATTTCCTCCATACCCATTTGGTGCGGATGTGAGTAACTTTGGAACTAACAATGTCAATATTTATGCAAAAAGACTCAACCCTGAAAATATACAAGACATTACTGCCATTCCTGGAGACTTATCAGCAA
Organism: uncultured Saprospiraceae bacterium; assembly: GCA_938018185.1. GTDB lineage: Bacteria > Bacteroidota > Bacteroidia > Chitinophagales > Saprospiraceae > JALZVN01. Next base: position 41,892 of record CALIIW010000141.1, on the reverse strand, counting down.
TCAATTCGAATAACGAAACGGTACAATTAGCAAGTTATAGCATGATTGCATTAGAAATGACAACTACCTTTAATGATAAAGTAAGTTTAGGTGAGAATGTAAAAGCTAAAATAAAATTCCCAATAGACGATTCCTTACTTGGTGGAGCACCATCTACCATTCCTCTTTGGCATTATGATATCGAACAAGGAAAATGGATTGAAGAAGGTGAAGCTGAATTAATCAACGGTGTTTATGAAGGATCTGTTTCGCATTTTTCATGGTGGAACTGCGATGCACCATTTCCAGTTGTCAAAATGGATGTGACAGTAGTTGATCCAGATGGCGAGCCAGTAGTAGGTGCTATTGTTTTTGTTAAGATTGTTGGAAGTGGTTTATGTTCCTGGGCAACTACAAACAGCGAAGGATTTATTTGTGGAAAAGTACCTAAAGAGGAAGCCTTGACTTTAACCATAGCAAGCTTTTACGAATGCTTGGACTTTGATCTATCCGTAAATATTGACCCTCTAACAGAAAATACGAGTTTACCAGATATCGTCTTAGATGAAGAAGCAAGTTACACTTCAGAATTATCAGCAACATTTGTGGATTGTAATCTCTTGCCACTTGACAACATCTATGTGCTATTAACTTATGGAAATAGGTCTACTGTCATTTATACAGATGAAAATGGCAATTTCAATTATAGAGTTCCAAAATGTTTAGACAACTTTAATTTGATAGCCTATGATTTTGAAAACCAAACAAAATCTAATTTGATTGAATTTTCGGATGGCTTATCAGATGATTTAGCTCTTGGAACATTAACTGTTTGTGAAGAAAATATAACCTATGTTAATATAAATATTGGTGATGAAACTTACTATAAAGAAAATTTAATTGCCAATGGAGAAATAGTTTATACCATAGAGAATGATTCCTTAGAAATCGATAGTTTATCATTCTTTGCAAGTCTTCCAATCGAAGATACATTTATAGAAGGAAAACAAAACCCCAACCAAATTATCTTCCAAATTCTTAAGGCCGGAACAGATGAATATTTATATCAATTAATTTGCGGTAATGCAATAGGTACATATTCTTGTGAGAACTTTGAAGTTGAGCTGACACATGTTGGACCAAAAGGAGATTTTGTAACCGGCACATTTACGGGTATCCTATATGATGAGCCGAATAATTATAAAGAAATTCAAGTTTCAGGTGATTTCAAAGCTGCACATAATTAAAAAAAGTTAAAAGAATAATTAATATAATTGGATTTAAATCAAATCATATTAGGTTGTCAAAATAAAAGACCAGAGGCACAAAAAGCTTTGGTGCAGAAATACTCTGGTCTTTTATTTACTATCTGTCGAAGATATTGTTACCGACAGATGGATGCTAGAGATGTCTTGCAAGATGCCTTTATGATGATCTTTAAGAACTTTGACAAGTATGATGTTTCAAAAGGAATTTTAGATGCTTGGATAAAGAGGGTCACTATTAATGTTGCCTTGCAACATAATAAGTCTCAAAAAATTTATCCAATAGAAATCAATGAAGAGGTAGTGACAAAAAACAGCAAGGATGTGTCCGCAGTTGATAATTTATCTGCCGAAGAAATTATTTCTCTAGTGGCAAAATTACCGACGCAATATAGAACTGTATTCAACTTATACGTTATAGATGGATATAGCCACAAAGAAATAGGTGATAAAATCGGAATTAGTGAATCTACTTCTAGATCAAACTTATCAAGAGCAAAATCGATATTGAAAGAAAATATTTTAGAAAATGAAAAGAGAGAAAAATGTCGGACCACAAATTAGAAGATCAATTTAAAGAAAAGCTGGACGGCTATGTTTCGCCTATTGATGCTGATGCATTGTGGAATGACATGCACAAGAAAGACAAAAAACGATTTCCACTATGGTGGATTTTCGGAAGCCTTGCACTTTTGTTAACAGTTGGGATCATTTATATAAATAGTCAAGACAATTATTTGGCCAAAAAAACTAATCCTTCAACAGCAGAAACAACAACTATTATCAACAAAGAAAAGAAGCAAAAGAATATAAATTCTGTAAAAGAGTTAAAAGATACAAGCTTTGAAAACGACAGACTCCGTGAGACTAACGAAATAGTAGAAGACAAAATTAATTCAGAAAAAATCTCAACTAAAACTAATGAAATTGACAGGATAGAAGCAGCTAATAATCAGATTAAGAAACAGACAGCAAAAATCAATAACCAAAAGGTGGTTTTAAATCAAAATAATATTTCTTCCACAATTTTATTAAAAAGTAAAGATACCCCCTTCAAAAATCAAAGCAACAAAATAGAAATATCGAAACCTAAAAGTTCAAATGAATCAATAGTTGAAATTGAGTACAGTGAAGATAAAAATACGCAAATCAAGGCAAATCCTCAAAAGCAGAAACAAATCTCAACTAGTAACACTAATGACACTAATGATCTGATAAAACTCGAAGAATTAAAATTTGCACTTTTAGCATATAGTATTGAAGAACCAGTTTCCAAAGATGATTGGACAAAGAAAATATCTACAAAAAACAATTCCATTCCAAAGTTTGGACTAGGTGCTTATTATAGCTATGAATATGCAAGTAGATCAATTGAACAATTAGATTCTATAAACACAAGCCTAGAATTAAATTATGCAGAAGTAAGAAATGCTTCTGAATCATTTGTTGAATCCTATCGAACTGGACTATTTCTAAGAAAAAAACTCAAGGCTGGTTTTCGTATTTCTACTGGAATAGAATACGCAAAGTTAACGGAACGTTTTGACGCAGCCATTGATCTTGGAGTTAGACTTGACAGCTTAAACAGTTCTGTTCAGCCTACTTATATTAAAGAAACAAATATCAAAAAGATATACAACAAGTATGAAACTATAAATCTTCCAATTTTGATTGGAAAAGAATTTAGTAAAAACAAATGGGTCTTTTATATAGATGCAGGTGTCGCTTTCAATCTAAGATCCCAAAATAAAGGGCAAGTATTTAGTGATGCAGAGGCTTTTGAGGTCAGCGCATTTAACAAAGATAATAGCTCTATATTTAAAGATAAATTAAGTTTAAGTTATTTAGCTTCTGCGGGAGTAAGTTATCGATTAAACCAAAATTTAAGTTTAGAATTAGGGCCTAATTGGCAAAGTACTTTTAAATCTATGAATGCTGAAGAACATTTCTTGAGCACAAAGCATCATTACTTTGGTCTCAAACTAGGAGTAATAAAAGAATTTAGATAAAGTATTTTTGAAGCTTAGTTAGAAAATGAAAACTGCATTTGATTCAATATCATTTATAGTTATCCTTTTTCAAGAACCTTGAGCAAGGTTCTCTTTCAAAATCTCTAACAATTTTTTTGGAGTAAAAGGCTTAGTTAGAAAAGCATTCATCCCAGCATCTAAGGCCATATGTTTGTCTTCTCTTAAAGCTGAAGCAGTCAAAGCAATAATACAGGTTTGTTGATTCAAGTTCTCCTCGCTTCTAAGAATTGCGCAAGCTTCTAAGCCATCCATAATAGGCATCTGAATATCCATAAATACTAAATCATACTTTTTGCTTCTACATTTAGCTACTGCTTCTTTCCCATTATTCGCGAACTCAAAGTTGATACTGTTTTTTTCTAGAACTCGTTTTATATATTTTTGATTGATAGGATTGTCTTCAACTACAAGAATCAAACAATTTTCAAAATTAGTTTTGGAAACATTACTAGCTACACTAATACTTGTCCCTTGTCTAACATGAGCAGACTCTGCAACAGATTCAATTGGTATTTTAAATTTAAATTTAGTTCCTTTATTCAGTTCACTTTCAACAGCTATTTCACCTCCAAGTAACTCTACCAATTCCTTAGTAATTGCCAAACCTAAACCAGTCCCTCTTTTGTCGGCTCGATTTTTATCTTTTAATTGAGTAAATTTCCTAAATATAAAATCTAACCTATCAGCAGATATTCCCATACCAGTATCATAAACTTCTACTGATAACATCTGTTTTTGACTGCTACTATTTTCAACTGAAACGTAAAATCCAATCTTTCCTTTTTCCGTAAATTTTTCAGCATTGCTCATTAGATTATTTAGAATCTGCATTAACAACACCTCGTCAGTTTTTACTAATCTAGGTACATTAGAATTTATGTTTGAAACTACATTAATATTAGAATTTGCAACTTTGTTTAAAAACGTTTGATGAATGGTGTGAAAGAAATTATGTAAATCAAAAACGCTAATCCTTGAATCAATTTTACCAGCTTGAATCTTTGAGATATCAAGAACATCAGATATTAGTTTTAATAAAAAGTTTGCAGAAGTATTTAAGGTCTTCAAATAATCAAGTTGTTCTTCAGTTGGATCAGTATCAATCAACAAAGAAGTCATCCCAATCACAGCATTTAAAGGTGTTCTAATCTCATGACTCATGTTTGCAAGAAATTGCTTCTCAGCTTCTTGTGCATTCTCAGCATCCTTTTTGGCTTGAATAATTTTTGATTCAGCTATCTTCCTTTCGGTAATATCAGATTCCATTGCCATGAATCCATGCAATTCATTATTTTCATTATACAAAGGATTACAAGAAATTTGAATCCAATACTCTTTTTTATATTTGGTATAATTTATTATTTCAACTTCAAATGGTTCTTCATTAGCAAGATGCTTTTGCATTAATTCAATAACTTTTGGATCTGACTTTGGACCTTGTAAAAAGGATCCAGGTTTTTTACCTTGAATTTCATTAAGTGTATATCCAGTCACTCTTGTAAACCCATCATTTATCCATTCTACATATCCTTCTTTATCAGTAATAATAACTCCATTTGAGCTCTGACTTGCAACCATAGACAATCTCTTTAAGGTTGCTTGCAATTTTAATCTTTTCTCTCTTTCAAGTGCATTCTCTAAAGCTACATGTAAGAAATTCACAATAGGAATCAAATCATTAATTTGGACCTGAGTAAACCGTATGCGTCTTTTTAGCATGAATAGCATACCTCTTTTGCTGTTAAAGACAATTGAGTGACTCATACCATCAGACCATTTGAGATAATCTTGCTTCCCAAAAGAATCTACACTTGATTCCAAAGTCTGGACTATATCTTGAAAATTTATAGATTTTGGAAAAGAATATGGGATAAAAAATGAAGGATTAATTTTATTGTCTTCAAGTGTAAAAACCCCCGCGGCAATACAATTTAACCTCCTTAAAATCAGAGGCAAACAAGTTTTTAAAAGCTTTTTATAATTTGACTCACTACCAATGGCTAGTGTCAATTCCAATAAAACTTCATTTAATATTTGTTTATCCTGACTATCCATTGATTGCTCCAACTACAGCAGTTTTGTTAAATACTTCTAGATAGGAATCTCCATTATTGGCAATTTCCCCTAAAGTTAAAGCACCAAATGCCTTCTTATCTGGATCTAGTATCTGCAATTCTTGTTCAAAAGCATCTCCCATAAAAAGAACTCTAGAAATACAATCAATGATCATAATTTCCGTATCTGCATCATCAACTGTTTTACTCAAAGCATGAGAACGAGCCTTGGTAGCACCTTCTAATAATAAATCCATGTTTCCATACAAGATTTTAACAAAGCTACCTTGTTCAACATTATCCAATGCAAAAACATTCTTGTTTTCAGATTTGAATGGATCTCTTACAATCATTTCATCATCCATCTTGGAGATCCCAAATGGGTAAGATTTTACACAGTTTAAAAAATTATCAAAATCCATAGTTTCTCTTGCGTGCCCCTCTATCACTTCTTGATATACTTCCATCGCAGGCTTCCAATCAAGTGTCTTCAATTGGTTATTATCTGACTCCGTCACCTTGAAGGCCTTGCTGATAGATTCCCATCCGTGAGCTACACCAACATTCAATCTTGTTGTACCAGAACCAATAACTACAGCATTTTCAAGCATTCCTTCATTAGAAAATAAGCACTGAAAATTTTCAAAGGTTAATGATCCTGCACCAGCTCCAATGTAATTAACTTCTGTCCCTAGAATATTATACAATGAATCAAACACTGGTTGTTTATTTCGGCACAAGCAATCCATAAAAAGGAAAACAGCATTTCCATTCTCAGAACAACTTTCAAATTCAGTTACAATTATTTGTTCAATCTCCTCTTCCGATTTTTGATCTAAATTTTTGAGGCTAAAAGACAGCATTTCAAATGTTAATCCAACAACGATTGCTTTGTCGTCAAATCTATTTCCTTCAAATACAACTTCTGGAAATACCCCTCCAACTACAGCTTTCTTTAAAGATTTCAAACAAGGATCTAGTATATCTGTTGAATGCTTTATTTGTGCGCAAGATAAAACAAGTATAGACTTGACAGAATCATCGTCATCAAATCTTTTTATTTGATCTACAAGAAGATTTATATCTTGATTTATATCTACTAATATCTTTTTCATATGAGTTTTATGTTATATAAGAATGACTAAAAATGCTAGGGATTGCATTTTATACAATCAAATTTTAATCCAAATACAACTTTTTTTATATTCTGATATTCCTAGTAATAGAATTGCTTTTTTCTAAGGAGATAATTAAGTCCTAGAGCTTATACTTTGGAGATATTGCTCAGCTTTTTCTTTATTCGGATTTTTAGACTCTATGAATCTATAAAAAGAAAAACTTTTGTTTATGCCATAGGAAGAAGCAATATTACTGTCAAAAAAATAGTCTAAAACTGATTCTATTTCATCTGCTGTGTTCACATGCTCATGTTGCATCAGTACATCATATTCTAAACCATACATTTTTTTAAATTCGAAACCTGTAACCATAGTTCCCAATTTCCACATAATTGTTCCTTCATTTGGGATAGAAGTCCTCATGCACGCCTCATTGTCCATATGAAGAATTGACTTTGCAACCACTTCGGGTAGATTTAATATATGTTCAAAGGTCGCAACCGAGGTTATTCTTTTATATTTTTTATCTAGAGGAATTTCAGATATATCGTCATAAATTTTTCTAATCCTATCTATTTCCTTTACCCCTTTAAAGAGCTCTCTGAATGGTTCAATAATATCGTAAGTCTTGATATTGGGTTCATGAATCAGTTGATTTAAAGTCCCAGCACCAATTTCTAAAGTTGTCAAATCTTCCTTGCTATTCTTAACATCAGCGGCTACCTTTTTATGTAACCACAGTTCCATTTGCTTGGAAATAGAAGTAGCAGAGGTATCCCCTTCCCTATTTCTTTTGTAATGAAGTTTATAGATTTCTTGATAGGCTGGAGGCAAGATTGATCTTACCTTAGGGAATTTTGGAAAGAGGGACTTTTTCTTAATAGTTGATTTATGATCCATATATAAATTTAAATAAAAAAGGAAGTCTTCATTGACTTCCTTCTCCTAATTACCTTCTATGCACACATGGTGCCGAATTTTTTGCCTAATGCTCTTTAGAAATTATTTAAGCTTTGATCGATCAAAGTAAACCTCATTTCTCACAATTTTCGAACCTTTTAGCTCTAAAATATCAACACAAGGAACTTTGACTAATTTCTTTTTAACAGGAATTACTGCTTGTGTTTTCACCGTACATCCTTTTTTAGTTGGGATTATTTCTTTGATCTCCCATTTCCAATTTGGATTCTTTGCCAACAATTTCGTCAAATATGGACTCAGTGCTTTTTTCCCTTTTAAGCCTTTTGGATTTAAAGGATCTTGAAATACTACCTTTGATCCATAGTATTTTAATAATTTTTCTGGCTGGTTACCAGACCAGGATGCTACCCAAGACTTTAAATATGTTTCTAATTCTTTCTTTTTCATTACTTGAAATTTTATTGCGTTTAATTTACAATATACTTATTGTAACTCTTTTGAAGAAAGAGCATACGCTTGTTTAACGTAAATTTTAAGAATTAGTGGCAAAATTTGATGCCTTTTTAGGCTTTTTTTGCTTGAAAATAAAATGGTAGATATAGGATCAAAAATTGAATCATCATCAAACCTATGCCTGTTGCTAAATATACAGGCCAAGGCCCCATCAAATCCAAAATACTTGCAACAGGAGGTTTCTCCATGGTGTAGGAATAATTAGATCCAAGCATCAAATTTATTCCGTGAATGACAAAAAGGTAAACAAGCCCTGCATAGAAAGCATTCTTTAGATCTTGAAATGTCGGTTTCATTTTATATACAAATACAGCATATAATATCACCAATACTAAGCCTCCATGGATCTGCCAATAATAGATACTTTCAAAATGAGGAAATCCATAAGGTAGGTCGGGAGTTAGCAGTGCTTGAAAGGTGCCACCTAAAACCCAAAAATATAAAACCCCAAAAAGTTTTTTGTTTTTATACCACATTAAAAATGGAACAAAAAACGTGACTAATCGGCACACATAAAGAGGCAGTCCATCTATAATAGTAAAGGTCCCAAGTTTGTAGTAAAGCAAGGTTCTGGTAATTAGACCAAGGAATGTAAATATAGCTATGGAAAGGCCAAAAATCTTTTGTTGCTTTTTATCTAAATATTTATTGCTAAAATAAATAATTATAAAAAACAAAAATGCTAAAACACCTAAGATGATTAAATGCTCTTTATTGAAAGCTTTGAAAGAACTCTCCCCAACAAAAAAAATATCTAGCATTATTGTTTTAGCAATTTATAATGGATAATTTTTTCTCCTTGTTTTAAACTAATTATATAAAGTTGTGAAGGATACAAATTAAAATCTAATTCATACTGAAAAATAGTTTGTTCGAAATCAAAGGATTCCAATATTTTCCCTTGTAAACTTCTGATCCAAATATTTAGAAAACCTTTTTTAGAATTAATTACAGCACTACTTGAAGCAGGATTTGGCATAATTGATATTTCAGATTCCAATTCTTCAACTTGGTCAGAACTAACTGTTGTTGAACAATCAGCACTTACATTCATCGAAGGATAACCAGAGTTCGTTGCTAAAAGTGTAACTGTAGGTATTTGTGAAGCATCCGCACAAATAAAATTCAGATTTGGATTCTCTGTAAAGTCTAAAACCATTTCATCACTACCATTTTTTATGTTAAGTCTTTTAATATCATTTTTTTTGCAATCAATCGTTGTATATTCACTTGAATAACTACAATCTAAATTTTGAATTAAATTATTTTCGCAAAACAGTGTTTTTAAAACAAGGTTACTGCTAAGATCAAGCGTCTCAATTTGATTTGAAGCACAGTTCAATAATTCTAAATTTACATATGGATTAAGATCTAAAGTTGTCAGGTTATTATTGGTACAAGTAAAGTTTATCAGCTTATCAGAATTTGGCAATAGTAATTCTTCAAAATCATTTTCATCGGTTGCTAAAGTAGAAAGCTCTACATTTTGTCTCAAATCTAAATTTGACAAAGCACATTTAAAGCAATAGAGATCCTCTAAATTTGTGTAACCCTGAAGTTCAAGTTCTGCTATTGGATTTTGCGCACAATTTAAACTTTCGAGATTAGGTAAGTTTCCAAGGTTTAGCGCTGACAATCTATTGTCCCTCAAATCAACAATTCTTAAATTTTCTGACTCTGGCAAAATTAATTCCGTAATCAGATTTTCTGAGGCAGCTACATATTCAAGTAATGAAAGCGTACTAAGATCAGCTGAGTCAATAAAATTATTGCTACAAATGAAAGTCTTTAAATTAGTAAAATACTCGATACCTACGATAGAGACAATAGATTGATTAAAAACACTTAATGCTGAAGGCGCCATTGCTTCAGACTCCTCTATTTCATTATTATTATTAGTATCAATGCCTAGGTTAATTAAGGTTTGTTTGAAGTTGGAGTCAGGGATATCAATAATTTGTGCTTCCAATTGGCATGCAAAAAACACATAGACAATTAGCGTAAAATTTTTCATAATCAGAAATTAATCTAGTTAATAGAACCAAGATGTAAAAGTAATATAAGAATTACTATTTGAATGCCACATTTTGAAGAATCCTGGAGGATCGCAAATAAGAGTCAATATTTATTTAGACCCCCAAATGATTCCCCCGCCTATCACATCATCTCCTTCATAAAAAACGGCAGATTGACCAGGAGCGACTCCACTTACATTAGAAAGGAATTCCACTTCAACTTGCTCCTTGGTTGATGGCTTAAGTAAAGCTAATGATCCTGGACTATTGTATCTTATCTGAGTCACCGCTTCAAAATCCATCGGAATCTCTTGATATTTCATTGAGTTGATTTGCTTGACGGTCATACCATTTTTAACCAAATCTTCTAATCTTCCTAAAACAACTTCATTGGACTTAGGCCTAATTTCTGTTACGAACATTGGTTCTCCAAAAGCTTGTCCTAGGCCTTTTCTTTGACCAATTGTATAAAAAGGATAACCTTCATGCTTTCCAATTTTATTGCCTTTTACATCTAAGAAGGTTCCACCAGCTACTCGTTCTTCCAAACCAGCTACTTTTCTTTTTAAGAATCCTCGATAGTCGTTGTCTGGTACAAAACAGATTTCGTAGCTCTCCCCTTTTTTGGCCAAATCAGTATATCCCCAGTCAGCAGCCATTTGTCTAACCTCTGGTTTGGTATATGGCCCCAAAGGAAATTGGCTACGGCCCAGACAATCTTGGCTTAGTCCCCATAGGACATAAGATTGATCTTTGCGATCATCTTTTCCTTTAGAAATAAATTTTCGTCCGTTTTCCTCTTTAATAATAGCATAATGCCCTGTAGCAATGAATTCGCAATCAAGCATGTCAGCACGCTTCAATAATGAAGACCATTTAATATGCGTATTGCATAAGACGCAAGGATTGGGTGTTCTACCAGCTATATATTCATCAACGAAATTATCAATTACATAATCTCCGAAATCTTCTCTGATATCTACTATAAAGTGATGAAAGCCCATATCTACAGCAACTTGACGAGCATCATTAATAGAATCTAGGCTACAACAGCCAGTTTCTTTTTTAGAGCCTCCTGAAGAGGCATAATCCCAAGTTTTCATCGTTACTCCGATGACCTCATAACCTTGCTCATGAAGCATCATAGCCGTAACTGTGCTATCAATTCCACCACTCATGGCAACTAAAACTCTTCCTAATTTACTCAAAGCTGTTCTTTTTCAATGGACTGCAAAATTAAGTATAAAAACATCTAAGTAGCATATAAGTTCCTTTATTATAATACAAAGTCCTTCAAATTTAAATATTAGTATTAAAGTCAATGTATAAATGGCTTGTATTTTAGAATAAAGACTAAAACCCACCTATCATTTAAACTTAATGTAAAGTTAACATTGGATTAACCAGCAGTTTACATCTGGACCGCATATTTACATCAATATTAATAATCAAAAAATACAAAATGAGAAAAATAAATTTTTGCATGTTTTGCACAATGATCCTAGTTCTAACACTGGCAAGCTCTTGCACAGATGATGAAAGTACTAATCCTGTCATTGATTCAAGTGAAAACCCTTCTGAGACATTTGCTCAATATTTTGATGATGCCTTAAATACTGTAGTTGATCCAGGATTTGATAATGGTTCTATCGTTCCAACAAATGATATTGGTTCGAATTGTCCTACAGGAGAATCTACATTTGTAGATGCAAATTATAAAGGAGCAATAAATCCGAATGAAGAACCGTGGTATGCAGGTTGGTCAGCATATGAAGCAATATTAGCTGGGAATAATACACCTGGATTTAGTACAGGTACAGAAGAAATTTGGTCCGATGCTGAAATGGCAAATGCTGGTCAAATGGTTTACTGGACGGCAGATAAGAAATATTTAATAAATGGTTTGGTATTTATCAATAGCGGCCAAACATTGCACATAGAACCAGGAACGATTATTCAAGGCATGGCAGGTGAGGCAGAGAATGCTTCTGCATTGATCGCTGCAAGAGGTTCGAAAATAATGGCCATTGGTACATCTCAGGCTCCGATTATCTTCACATATGATGGTGACAATGGAGGTACTGCTGCAGACCAAAGAGGACGATGGGGTGGCCTTATTATCTTAGGAAATTCTACATTAAATTCTGCACTGGGAGAATCGGCTATAGAAGGAATCCCTACCAATGAAGTGAGAGGTCTTTACGGGGGAGATGATGAATCTGATAATTCAGGAATATTGAAATATGTTTCAATCAGACACGGAGGAACTTTGATTGGCGCAGATAATGAGATCAACGGATTGACATTAGGAGGTGTTGGATCTGGAACTACCATTGAATTTGTCGAAGTTATTAGCAACAAAGACGACGGCATTGAGTGGTTTGGAGGAACTGTAAATGCTAAATATCTAATAGCAGCATTTTGTGCAGATGATGGACTTGACTACGATGAAGGATTTAGAGGCAAATCTCAATTTGTGATTGTTCATCAAGACCCTACCGCTGATTCTGCAGACAGAGGAGGTGAGCATGATGGTGGTACCAATCCAGAAGATGGTACACCTTATGCAAATCCAGTTTTTTCAAATGTGACTTCAGTTGGAAACTCCGGAAGTAGAGCCATTACTTTTAGAGATAATGCAGGAGGAGAATACTACAATTCTATTTTCGTGAATTATGCCAAAGGAATTGATATCGAAGATATTCTTGGCTCTTCGATAGATTCATATAAACAATTTTCAGATTCAATACTTAAGCTAGAATGCAATGTTTTTTATAACATTGGAGCGGGAAATAGTGGTTCTGATTTATTTACAATTAGTAACTAATAATTTAATTAATAAAAGTTTTTTATCAAACTTTTTTAAACAAGATATTCAGACATGATCAAATTAATCCATAGTTTTTTATTCCTATTTCTCTTAATTTTCTCAGTTTTTGCTCAAGATCCTGAAACAGGTAAAATCAAAGGAAAGTTAATGGAAGCAAATTCTACTTTTGAAATTATTGGTGGAAATATTGCAATCCCGGGGACATCTTACGGATGTGTAACAGATCTAGATGGCACCTATGAGTTTGATGTTCCTGTAGGAGTTTACGAAGTCGAATTTTCATACATCGGATTTACAACGCAAAACATTTCAAATGTTGTAGTCTCAGCAAATGAGGTTGTTATCATCGACATACAATTAGAGGATGCTTCTATTCAATTAGAAACTGCAACAGTTGTTGCAAAAGCATTTAGAAATACCGAAGCCTCAGTAATAGCATTGCAAAAAAAATCTCCTAATTTTTTGAATGGAATCTCCTCTGCCCAATTTAAAAAAAGTGGGGATGGCGATGTTGCTTCAGCAGTAAAAAGAGTTACAGGTGTAAACCTTGAAGGAGGCAAATATGTATATGTAAGAGGATTGGGAGATAGGTATAGTAAAACAACATTAAACAAAGCAGAAATTCCTGGTTTAGACCCAAATAAGAACACCGTTCAAATGGATTTATTTCCTACTTCACTTGTTGATAACATAATAGTCTACAAGACATTTTCTCCCAACTTACCTGGTGACTTCACGGGTGGATTGGTTGAGATAACGACAAAAGATTTTTCTGAATCATTCAATATGGGAGCATCTATTTCAATGGGCTACAACTCTAATTCAAATTTAAATTCTGGATTTTTTACTTATGACAAAAGTAGTTCTGATTTTTTAGGATTCGATGATGGTATGAGAAGAGCTCCAGAATCCGTAACTGCTTATGATGGCTTACTACCTGATTATACTTCGGGTGTTAATTCTAAAAACGCAGCACAAGAAGTAAATCAATTAACCAATTCATTTGATAATAACTGGCAAATGAAACAGGAAGCTCAACCTGTTAATTATGGGTTTTCAATAAATGTAGGTGATCAGAAAACACTATTTGGAAATCAAATTGGCCTATTAGCCTCAATGACATTTTCAAGATCTTTCACTGGTTATCAAAATGGATTGATAGGTATTCAAAACCTTCCTGGCAAAGTTGAAAACTATAGCACATTAGTCCCTCAAATTGAATTAATAGATAATCAAGGTCAACAAGAAACATTGTGGGGAGCACTAATAAATGCAGCATACCAGATCGGAGACAATCACAAAATTAGTTTGACTGGAATACACAATCAATCTGGCACCTCAACTACAAGATATGCAACAGGACGAAAATTTTCAGATGATCCAGATGACATATTTCAAACAAGAAGTTGGAGGTACTTACAACGAGGATTATCTACCATCCAATTAAGTGGAGATCACTTAGTTTCAAAAGATAAAAATATCAAATTAGATTGGATGTCATCCTACTCAATTTCAACACAAGATGATCCAGATTTGAGATTTTTCACAAACAGGATTTCTGACTCTAGCAATGTATTTATTAAGCCATCTTCAGACAACACCCCTACTCGATTCTATAGAAACATGGAACAAACAAACTGGGATACAAAAATAAACTTGTCTATTCCATTTACTCAATGGGCTGGAAGCCACAGTTTGTTTAAAGCAGGTCTCTCTTACCTTATAAAAGATAGGGCCTTTAGAGAAGACAGGTATAATTTTAATAATAATATTTTTACTATCAATACACCAGAAGATATGACTCTTGCTGATCCCTTTGTAGACATGCGTTTTTATTTTGAAGAAAACAACTTGGCTACAGCAGGAGCAGGTGGTTATATCAATAATGGTGAAGGTGTCTATATCTCAGATAACTATTCTGCAAAAAACAATTACGACGCTTCTCAACAAGTTGCTGCTGCCTATGCAATGGTAGAAATGCCTTTGACAAATAAGCTTAAAGTAATCACAGGAGTTAGAACTGAACAGACAAATGCTCAGATGAAAACTTTTGATACTGAAGCAACACTTTCAGAATATCCATTTTTAGATGGTGAGCAAGATGTGTTGGATAACTTAGATATTCTTCCAGCTTTAACATTGAACTACACAGTCAATGAAAAACAAAAAATAAGAATGGCTTTTTCAAAAACCATTGCAAGACCAACATTTAGAGAACTTGCACCATTTGCATCTTTTTCATTGGATGGAGGATTCATCTTTGTTGGAAATCCCGATCTTCAAAGAACTACCATTAATAACTTGGATTTAAAATGGGAAAACTACCCTTCCAACGGTCAGAACATATCTCTTGGATTATTTGCAAAGCAATTCTCAGATCCCATTGAGAGAACCTTTAACCCTACTGCAACAAATGCTGAATTGACATACAGAAATGTAAATAATGCAATCTTAGCTGGTGCTGAATTCGAGTTTAGAAAATCATTAGATTTTATCGCTGAGGCATTCAGCGATTTCACTTTTACAGGAAATGTAACTTACGTTTATTCTCAGACAGATATCGATGAACAAGAATTAAGTCTAATTAGAGCGGCTGACCCAACAGCTAAAAGCACTAGAGCTATGTTTGGTCAAGCGCCATATACTGTTAATACAATGATCTCTTATAGAAATCAATCTGGAACGAATGCCAATCTGTCCTTTAACATGACTGGAGACAGAATAAGTGTTGTAACAAAAGGCGCAACACCTAACTACTATATTAAAGCATTCCCTTCACTAAATTTTACTTTTTCTCAAAAACTTAATGATTTATTTTCTGTCAATTGTTCAGCAAAAAATATTCTAGATGCAAAATATCAAGAGGTAGCTAGCTTCAAAGGAAATGAATATCCTATCCAAGTTTACAAGCCTGGTGTAGCATTCAGTCTTGGCATAAATTATAACTTGATCAAATAAGGATTTAAATTTAAATTATTAAAAAAGGGATTCCAATTAATTGGAGTCCCTTTTTTAACTGGAAAATTATAAGTGCCAAAATATAAAAAATCCGACGCACAAAAATTTTGTACGCCGGATCTAAATAATAAGATAATCGTTTTAGTTTGGCTTTTTGTAAACCCCTTCAAATGAAACTCCCATTGGTATGGAACAAAGGGCAACTTCATCTTGAATAATTAGATCAAAACTCAGATTGATTTCTTTTGAAAGCAAGTCCAGCCTCTTGACATCTAATTTTGCAGGTGCGGATGTGTCAACTTTGAATCTCGCTGGTGACTTGGTTTTAGTATTTTCTATAGAGACATGTTTAACTATCCAAGTTGGCCCTTCTTCGCTTTCAATTGCTTCCATGTAAAGTTGACCTCCTTCCTCAAAAGAACCTTCTATTTTTAGATTAGTCCCATCAAAGCTGACTGCGAAATCATCATTAAATCGGTAAGTATCAGGCTCAGTTGCTTCTGGTATGTCTTGTGTAACTTTTCCTGTTATTGTCCAAACAAGAATTCCTACACCAAATTCTAGTGCATCATCATCTGTGCATGATGTGAATGATAATGCAAAAATTAAAACGCTTAAAAACAATGTTACTTTTTTCATGATAAATATTTTTTTCGTTATTGATAATACAAAGATGCGGCAATTCAATAGACAGATTGAAGGTGATAGGACCACGCTCACATATAAAATTATCTAATATAGATATAAGGAATCAAAGCAATGATTTAATAGGTATGTTTGAAAAATAGCTTGTGAAGGAATCTTGATTTCAATTAAAGGCCAGCATGAATAAATGAAATCAATATTATATTTAGAGACAAAAAAATCCGACGCACAATAATGTACGCCGGATAAGTAATATACTTATCAAAGATAGGTCTATTCTTCGTAGGTCCCATCGAAATAAACTCTCATAAGAACAGGTCTTTGCTCTTCTAAATCTTGCAGAGTAAAGATTAATTTAAAATTCATTTCATTAATTTCTTGCCTAATATCATACATCTCTAAACTTGTTTGGTCGGATGCATCAATTTCAAATCTATTTGGATTCGAAGCATCATTTTCTATGGTTATTTCAGAAATTATCCAATCTGATCCGTCTTCTTCTTGATTTGCTTCAATTGATAATTGACCTCCAAGTTTCAAAGAAATATCTACTTTCAAAACTTTTGCATTGTAGCTCACCTTGAAATCTTGATTAAATAAATAGATATCGGATTCTCCTTCTACTATAATTTCTTGAGCTACGATTCCTGACATAACGTCATAGCTATAAATAGTACCCAATAGTTCTTCTTCTTGAGCAACTGAGGTAAAATCTTCCTCTTTTAAACAAGAGGTATTAGATAAAGCAAAGATTAAAACGGCCAAACATAATGTTACTTTTTTCATGATAAATATTTTTTTTGTTATTGATGCTTCAAAGATGCAACAAGCCCCTGATCTCCTAGAAGTAAATGGCGTTACAGACACATGTCTTTTTATTTAATATAAATAAAACTAATCGCAGCATATTTGTTGTATTTCAAAAACCTCTTTACATAATCCTATCAAGTTAAACGTAAGAAAAAACCGACGCACAAAAACTTGCACGTCGGATTAATAATAAACTCATAAAACTCAGCTCTATTTCTATTGACCATAATTCCCTTCATAGGAGATATTCATAGGCATAGAGGTTTGCTCCATAAGATCTTGGATGACCAAGTCAAAATTTAATTCTATTTCCTTTGTGACTTGATCAAATTTTAGAATAGCTAAATTTGTTGGGTCTGATGGACTGATATCGAATCTGTTTTGCATAGCTTTATTGTTTTCAAATGAAAGATCAGAGACGTACCATTTTTCTCCTTCTTCACTTTGATTTATTTCCATTTGCAATTGACCACCTTTGGTAAAGGAAGTGTTAATAGTTAATACGTTTCCCACATAGTTAACTTCAAAATCATCACTTAACTGATAAATTTCTGGTGCAGTGGCTAGTGGAATTTCTTGTGTTACCTTGCCAGACAAAGCCCAAATAACTAGAACGGCACCAACAGCGACAGCTGCAACCGGTCCAACAGGTGAAAAATCATCTTCATAACAAGAAGTTAGTGATGTAGCAAAAATTAAAACAGCTAAAAACAAGGTTACTTTTTTCATGATAAATATTTTATTTGTTATTGATGATTCAAAGATGCGGCGATTCAGAGGGTGCATTGGTTTGAATAATACGACCAACACATATAAGTTTATTGAATATCAATTGAACTGTAATCCTTAATCAATGAAAGCTGCTAAAAATGACATTCCTATGGAGAAAAAACAGCCTACTTATCTTTAAAAAGCGCTAGGAAAATTATCTTTGCAGCGAAACAGACATCTCATAAAATGAATTCATTTAACCTTTTTCCTCCGATTGAAAAGTATGTAGAACAATTCAATTTTGATGCATTATCTGCTATCCGCATTGATATTTTAGATAACATAGCGGAAAAGATATTTGATGAGCTTGAAGAAACAGGGTTTGTTAAATTGAATTATATCTGCACTCATAATTCAAGAAGAAGTCAAATTGCGCAGGTCTGGTCTCATACAGCTGCCAACTATTTTGGATTAAATATATTGTCTTATTCAGGAGGCAGTGAATCTACTGCTTTTAATGAGCGGGCTATTGCGGCTTTGTCACGGACAGGTTATAAAATTTTGACTAAGGGAGAAGATAATCCTATGAGTTTTTTATTTTACTCAAAAGAACAGCAACCGATCATTACTTTTTCCAAAAAATACGATGACCCTTTCAATCCTTCCATCGGCTCAATTGCAGTGATGGTTTGTTCTGATGCAGATGAAAATTGCCCATTCATTCCTCAAGCAAAGCAAAGATTAGCTTTAAAGTATAAAGATCCAAAAGTTGCTGATGACACAGACAAAGAGACTGCCTCATATGACGAAAGAGTGAAGCAAATTGGAACGGAAATTTTTTATATTTTTGAGCAAATCAAAATAAACTTACCATCTTGAATAATAAAATCGCAGAGATCTTTAAATACTTTTTCAGATTAGGAGTTGTAGCTTTTGGAGGCCCAGCGGCTCATGTTGCCATGATGGAAGCTGATCTTGTTGAAGACAAAAAATGGTTGTCAGAGGAAGAATTTCTGGATTACATGGGAGCGACCAATCTAATTCCTGGTCCAAACTCGACTGAGATGACCATGCATTGTGGGTATCATAGAGGTGGTCCCTTGGGTTTATTTGTAGCAGGAATATCATTCATAGTACCTGCCGTAATTCTAACATTGATTGTTGCTGTATTTTTTGAAAAAATCAGTGAGATCGCTTGGGTAATTCCTATTATTGATGGCATTAAAGCTGCTGTATTATCCTTTATAGTTGCTGCCATATTAAAACTTGGGAAAAAGGCTGTTAAGAATAACTACTTGATGCTAGTAGGATTGCTGGTCATTGTAGCTGCCTTTCTTGGGGTCAATGAAATCTTGTGTATTTTAACGGCGGGGTTACTTTACATGCTTGTGAATTATTCTATCAAATCAAGGCAAACTTTAAATAGTTTTCTATTTATCCCTTTATTATTTTTTACTAAAACTGGTTTAAGCTATTTAAATCTTTTCTTAGTATTCTTAAAAGTTGGTGCTGTACTATTTGGTTCTGGCTATGTACTCTTTGCTTATTTGGATGGAGAATTCATTAATCCAGAATGGGGCCTCACACACAATGAGTTGGTCGAAGCAATTGCAGTTGGACAGATCACACCAGGTCCGGTCTTGTCAACAGCAACTTTCATTGGTTATAAACTGGGAGGATTTCAAGGAGCAATATTAGCCACCTTGGGAATTTTTCTTCCTTCCTTTTTATATGTTTGGCTGCTAAATCCATTAATTCCAAAAATGAAAAAGAATAAACAACTTTCCTTTTTCTTGCAGGCAGTAAATGTTGCTGCAGTAGCAGTCATGGTTGTTGTAACCCTTATTATGGCAAAAAGTATTTTAATACAAGATGGAATCTTAAACTGGAAATTAGCTGCAATCTCAGCCATTAGTTTTTTAGTCTATTTTTCTGGAAAAAAAGTTAATGCCTTATGGATAGTAATTCTTGGAGCAGTCTTAGGGTATTTATCTTCCTTTCTTTAAAAGAAAGAAAATTAGAATGAATATCTTATCTCTTAAAACTTAGGACAATTTACCTTACGCTTAGGGCTTGTTGGTTTAGAAACATAAATCACTGACAATTCAAAACCTCCTCTTCCCAATGTAGCATCTTTTAAAGAAGATAAATTAAAATCATAACTAAAACCAAATTGTAGTTGTTCATACTCAATAACTCCATTGACCACTAGTGCATCAGACAAAGTACTTCCTTCTAGTTCATTAGCTGTGTGTAGCCAAGTACCAATTCTTATTGCTAGTTCTCTCCAATCCTGATTTGAATATCTAAAGTTTGTTCCGAAAATTAAAGAATTTGAAGGCCCTTGTAACATGTATACAGCACCAGGCAAAATACTTAATTCTCTCGACAATGGTATTTGCGCGCCAGCGTGAACCACCCATCTCGCATACATCTCTTCCGTAAAGTCATCTAAAAATGTAAACTTTGGTCTATTCAAATGATTGATTGCTCCACCAAAATAAATGCTAAAGTCCTCATCGAATACACCATACCACATTAATCCTGCATTGATATCTGTATACAGATTGCTATTATCCGAAATGTTCTCATTTGAGTTTAGTGTGAAATCAATCTCTTCTTTGGACATATCAAATTGAGAGGTAAACCAGACATCAGAGTAATCAATAAAACTTTGACCTACTCCTATTTGTCCACCAGCAATAAGGTATTGAGCTTCTTTATTATAATCATGACCACTTAGTTTTTTCAAATAAGATAGGTTGACATGACCTCTTGTATGTTGCAAGTTTGTTGTTCCAGCTTGATCGCCCATTAGGCTAATACCTGCAGCAAAATAATCATCCGATACAATGTTATGTCTATAATCAAAACTAAAACCTATGGTTCTAAATGGATCCGTATCCAATACACTAGCCCATTGATCTCTATAATTTGCTACTACTCTGATGGTTCCATTAAACACACCATTCATAGCAGGATTCAGATGCAAGGGAGAAGCATAGAATTGAGAAAATCTAGGATCTGGAGATTGGGCTAACAGTCCGTTTTGAAAAACGAATCCTAACAAAGCAATAATCCAGATAATTTTTTTCATCTTTTCTTATTTTCAATTATCTTATGAGCGTAGTTGATCCTTTTAATGAAAACATCGTTCCATCTAAAAATTCAACTTCAAGGTACCATACATATACTCCGGCCTCCATTTCTTTATTTCTAAAATTACCGTTCCACCCACTATTGATGTCATTTAATTTGAAATCTTTATTTTCAAAAACCAATTCACCCCATCGATCATAAATTCTAAATAATTCTACGTGGTCAATACTTTTTGATTTTCCATGGACAATTAGTATGTCGTTGTTGTTGTCATTATTAGGTGTAAAGGCTGTAGGGACAACTACATTTGGTTCTTTTTGGACAAAAACAGTAATCAATGCTTCAGCAGAACAACCATTTTCATCCACACCTACAACTTTGTAAGTACTTGTTACTAAGGGCGCAACAGTTGGGCAACAGCAAATAACACAGGATAGTGAATTGTCATCTTGTGAAGACCAAGAATACTCTATAGACCCATTACCATTCCATCCATCTGCCATGAGCTCTAACTCTTCGCCAATCTGAATAAAAATATCTTCACCTGCAGAAATATTAAGTTCTGGTGGTGTTCCAATTTGTATTAAAGTTTCAAAAACACAACCTCTCAGATCTCTCACGAAAATACTATACGGACCAGCAGGCAATCCAACTCTTCTATTTATTGAAGAATAATCTTCGCCATCAAAGCTAAATTGATATGGCCCCAATCCTCCATTAGCAGTTATTTCTATTGATCCATTGCTATCGCCAAAGCATTTGACATTTTCTGTATCTATAAATGCTGCTAGTGGTGCTGGTGAAACAATTGAATCCATACCAATCATCTCACAACCATTGCTATCTATAATTGTAATCTCGTATACCCCATTAGGCAAGTTAGAAATTGTATTATCTGTTGAACCGGTAGACCATTCTACAGAATAAGGAGGTGTTCCTCCGAAAGGATACACTGTTATTTCTCCATCTTCATCTTGGCTACAATCATTGTCTGTGTTATCAAAACTTACCTCTAATGGTGGTGGATCTTTTAATTCAACTATAGAAATAACTTTACAACCTTTAGCATCAACAATTGTAACTGCGCAAGCCCCGGAATAAAGATTTTCTCGAAGAGGCTCATTAATTTCCCCTGTACACCATTCATAAGATACGATCTCCTCATCTCCACAAATACTATCTACAGTTATTGATCCATCATTATAACCAAAGCAGGAAGGATCTTCAATAGTTAGATTCATTTGAATTTGTTTGGGTTCATCAAGAAAGATAGAATCTTCATACATGCAGCCTAAGTCATCTGTTATTGTTACATAATACATTGTATCTCCAAATAGATCTTCTAGCAATTCAGTGTTATTATTAGGGTCATGTCTCCAACTATAATTATAGGAAGCAAAGCTGCCATCACCTGCTCCTCCAACTACCGAATTTACTCCTACTAGTCCATCTCCAAAACTGTAACAAGAAGGACGTGCTTTAATAAGTGAAGCTGTGATAGGTTCTAATTCAACAATAACTATGGTATCATAAGTTTCACATAAATTTTCATCTGAAGTAGTAATGTAATATTCCCCAACAGCCAAATCACTGGCTATATTGCCCACAAAATTATGACTCCAAGTATGTGTATAATTAGGACCTGTTCCATTTTGTGCAGTAATTTCTGCAACGCCTGTAGATGAACCAAAGCATCCTATGAAAGTTTGCTCTACTTCTGCTTCCACTAAAGTTTCTGGTTCCTCAATAGTTGCCATCGCAGTAAAAGAACAATTGTTTGCGTCTGTCACCACGACAGTATAGGTACCAGCAATAAGGTTTTGGGCGACTGAGTCCATATCCGAATTAGACCATGCAAACGCATAAGGCAAAGTGCCTCCTCCTGCGGTTACCGAAACAGCCCCTGTGTTTTCTCCTCGGCAAAGAACAGGAATAAGATCAACGATTTCTCCTTGAAACAAATCTGGTTCTTCTATAACAACAATACCTACATCAGAGCAGCCATTATCATCAGTAACTGTTAGAGAATAATCTCCTGCAATAAGATTAATTGCTGGATTAGATAGTTGTTCAAGTGGGTCGTCCCAATCATAAGATAAAGGTGCCGTACCGCCATTGACAAATGCAATAGCTTGTCCATCATTAAGGCCAAAACAAGAGACACTTTGTCCTACAATCGTATCAATCATTAAAGCATTATCCGCCGTAATTTCAACTGTTTCTACTCCAGTACAATCGTTAGTATCTGTTACGGTAAGTGTATAAATTCCTACCGCTAAATCACTAATGTTACTTGTAGTTGAACTAGCATTATCATTCCATTGAAAAGAATAACTTCCATTTCCACCTGTCGCTGTTGCCGCTGCTGTTCCATCAGCCACTTCTACACAACTTGCAAAAGTCGATACTATATTTATTTGTATTGGGTCTGGTTGAAGGACTTCTGCTGATTGAACATTTGTACATCCTTCATCATCAGTAATTGTCACTGTATAAATGCCTGCAAGAAGTCCAGTTGCTTCGGCAGTTGATTGACTATTTGGATCAGACCAAAGATAAGCATAAGGTTCTACGCCTCCATTTGCAGAAGCCAAAGTTCGTCCATCTGGTTTGTCAAAACAAGTTGCCATAAAGGCAATTGCCTCTCCCATGAGTTCTTGAGGTGCACCTATTGTCACTGAACCAATAAAATTACAGCCATCGACATCTGAAACAGTAAAGTTGTAAACCCCAGGAGCTAAATTGGTCGCAGTTTGAGTAGTTTGGGTATTTGGATCATCCCAAGAATATGTCCATGGTCCATTACCTTCCTCAATAATGGTCCCAGTTCCATCCTTTGTATTATAACATTTTGTATCGGTCGAAGTCCCTTGAGCAAAACCCGGGTCTGGTTCATCTAAAACGACAGAAGCCTGAGCAGTACATCCACTTGCATCGGTCACCATAACTGTATACGTACCTGCACTTGCGTTTATTGTAGGCCCCGTTGGACCATTGCCCCAATTATAAATGTAGGGAGGAGTTCCGTCTTCTGCCACAGCGTTGAGTATTCCATCTGAACCACCATTGCAAGAAGGGTCAGTCCCTGATGCGGTAACTCTAGTTCTATCTGGTGAAATCACTGTTACAGTTTCTGAAGCGGTACAGCCATTGGCATCTTGAACAGTGACAGAATAATTACCAGCATAAACACCAACTGCAGTTGAATCAAAAGTTGGCGGTGTAGTAGACCAGACATATTCAAAATCACCTACGCCTCCCATCCCGGCCGCGTAAAGAGTACCATCGTTTAAACCAAAACAAGAAACAGGAGTAGTCATTGTATCTATTGTTATAGGAGGAGGATCAACAAGATTGAATTCAACTGTATCAAGGCAACCAACTGGATCCTCAATCACTATAAAATGGTACCCAGAAGATACATTATTAAACAAAGAAATATCTTGTGTCAAGATGCCATCTAGTGTGTAAGTTGGTGCACCTTGAACATTAAAAACATTTGCAGAAATAACTGCATCAGATTGGCCAAAACATTGGACATCAGATATTACAACAGGAGCAGCAGTCCATAAACAAGTATCATATTCTAAAAACAAAATTGTTATATCACTATCACAAATATTTGGATCAGTGACTCCTCTTACCCAAAAGGTAATATCCTCCCCTAGATCTAGGCCCGTAACAAGGTGTGAAAATATTCCATTATTCGGAGAAATCCATCCTGTGTTATTGATGTTAACTTCATATGCTGTAGCATTAGGTATAGGGTTCCATGTGTATTCAATTTCGCCAGGATTATTGGTTACAGCAGTTAATTGGGTTGGTCCTAATAAAGGTAAAACGCT
The DNA here is from genome assembly GCA_938018185.1 of uncultured Saprospiraceae bacterium. Classification (GTDB taxonomy): domain Bacteria; phylum Bacteroidota; class Bacteroidia; order Chitinophagales; family Saprospiraceae; genus JALZVN01. Next base: position 17,099 of record CALIIW010000141.1, on the reverse strand, counting down.
TACATTGATAGTATCAAACCCAACACAGCCAAAACCATCAGTTACTCTAACAATATATTGAGCATCTGAAGTGGGTACTGCAACAGGGTTAGGACAATTAGAGCAAGATAAACCTGTAGCATTTAGCCAGAAGAAATCTACATCGTTGGCAGCATTAAAAGTTATAGACCAACGAACAAGGGTATTTACATCAATAGGTCCGAAGGCATCTGATACTTGCAAACTCCAATCACCATTTTGAAATGCACCATTCAAATTAGTCCAAGGGTCTTCTGGCTGGAAGGATCCTGTGAATGGCGCAGTGCCACTTCCAATCGGAGGTGCCGTCAAGTCCGTTGTAAAACAAGTTTGAAAAAAGTTATCTCCAGTCCCACCTACATTGGTAGCCAATCGCATGGATTGCCCTGATGGAGCGATTAATATCAATTGTAAATCTTCAGTTGCATCAGTTTCGATATCGACACATACTTCTAATACATCTTGGTAAACGTCAATGATGTTGCCAGGACTTAGACCAGCTACTGATATAATAGATTCTAGTGGATTAGAAGGTGGATTAGATGCTGCACCAAATTCGATATTCGGACTAACTTGATAAGGTATTGAATTTCCGGAAAGGCCTAAGTATTCTACATCAATAAATAAGGAATCACCTTCACATAAAACTTCATCGTCAGAACTTCCAACAATTTCAGAGCATTCTAAACAATCTGGGTGTGTCGAAGGCAGGACATTCAATGCTATGGTTGTATCATATTGACAACCAAATTCATCGGTAACTGTAAAAACATAATTTGTAGTACCTGCTTGATTGGGCGCTGTAAGCATGTAATCCTGATCTGAATAGATTATTGCAGGATTGTCTTCCCAACCCCAGTCAACAATTCCAGGAGTAAATGTTTCGATGTCTGGTATGAGATAATCTGCAAAGCAAATATTCCATGAAAATACCCATCCGTTATCTAGTGCAAAATGATCTTCAACTCTTATTGTCCATTCTCCATTAAGTGGGCAACCTATGAAACCATTGAAACTTTCAAAAGAAGTATAATTGCCTTCTGGTAAAGAAGTCCTTTCATCTAAGAAAAGTGCCTCTTCGTTCCAAGTTTCAAATTCCGGATCAGGTGTCCAGCAATAGGTATATCCACCCCCTGGAGTTGGTTCTGCAGCTCCTTCGTCACCTTCGAAAGGAACCCCCAAAAATATTTCTTTAAAATTCCCAACATGATTTTGTAGGATAATTTCCGTTCCATTAGGACAAACTAATATGACTTGGATATCTTTCATGTAAGAATGCTCAATATTTATACAAATTGATTTAAGGTCATTCCTACTTGTTATGATCTGGCCGGGAGTGAACTCTCCAAAGGTTATCCCATTTTCATAAGCTACTCCATCGCCATCGGGCAAAGGAAAGGAGTCTGAACTAATCCCTCCTATAGAAAATGCTCCTTCATAGGAAGTGACCATCATATCCGAATTACTATCAAAAATGTTGTTTTCAACGCGAATTGTATCCCCTGCACAAATTTCATCTGGAAAATCCGTGGTAAATTCAAAAGTAGGAGTTGTAGAAACCCTCACTCGCTGGTTAATGAAGTTTCTAGATTGACAACCTTGATTATCTACAATTTTTACTTGAACAGTATAACCTCCAGCATCTTGATAAGTATGTGAGGCTGTTTTGCCAAATCCTATTGTACCATCTCCAAAGTCCCAAATAAAATTTGAGCTGGCATCAGATTGATTATAAACTTGTCCACTTTGCGGATAAATACCTTCAGCTACAAACTCTATTGTTTCACCTTGACAGATATCAATCCATCCATTAATTGCTGGAACTGAAATTGGATCTGAACTACTTAACTCAGCAACAATATTCTGACAGGCAGGTACACAGTTAATTTGTGCCTCCCATCCATCGCCAAGTCCTTGATCATTAGAAGTAAAAGTTACCGTTAGACAACCAGTAGTATTTGGTGCAGTTGCTTCTATATAGTATGGACCATTTGAAGGAAAAACGTCGCTACAAGCTATTAAAGGCGAGGAAGTATTTGGACCATCGTAAAAGCACATTTCATCACCGAAACTTAAATCCAAATAAATTAAGTACAATTGAATGTGTGTCCCATCGGTGCCATCTGGACATATCGTAGTTGAAAAATCTTCATCGTGGCTATATCTATTGAATGAGCCCCCTGAATCATAAAAATTACCACTGCAATCATCTATATCAGATCCATCCATGATATAGTTTTGGCTATATGCTGTAAAACAACAAATGGAAAAAAATAAAAGACTAAGTAATCTTATGGTCAATGTTCAAACTTTTTAGCTGTTGGTTCTATATTTATTGAAAAGTTCATAAAACTTTTTGCCTGCATAATAAATCAACAATTTGTTAGTATCCTTAATTCTATAGATCATTTGCCTATTGTAATCAGGACCGATCCCAAGATCTTTTTCAAGTTGTTTGATATTAATGTTGTTTATATCCTCAACTTCTATAACCTTGATACTATTATCATCGTTTTTCCCTTTAGGGAAATCAGAAATAAAGTAAGAATTGTCTAAATAGAAATTCCACTTTGATATCAGTAATGGATTGTCAGCAGATAACCTTTCAAGATATGTCTGACTAAATACATTTTTCAAACGATTGTCCGGTTGGACATTATCTGCTTTGCTATATACTTGGGCTTCTAATGTGAAGCAATAAGACGTAAATATAAGCAATGAAATGACGAATCTCATAGTATTTTTTCTCAATATTAAACTTAGCATGTACAAAAGTAAAAATTAATACTTTTGTGAACCTTTCATTTTAAATAAAAGGACAAAATGAACGTCAGGATTTTGATATTTTTTGCAATTCTATTGGTTAGCCTATATATAGCCTTGCTTGTATTGCTATATGTATTGCAAGAAAAATTCATATTTCATCCTACAAAATTAAGTCCAAATTATAACTTCAATCAGTTTAAAAACTTTGAAGAACACTTATTTAAAACCCCAAATGACGGAATTATTAACGTCTTACATTTTAAATCTCAAAAACCCAAAGGAATCGTTCTATATTTTCATGGAAATGCCAGATCTTTAGATGACTGGGCTTGGGTCAATGAGGATTTTAAAAAGCTAAACTATGACCTATTTATTTGGGATTATAGGACCTATGGAAAAAGCCAAGGTAGCCTAAGTGAAAAAAATATAAACTCCGACGGTAAATTTCTATATGATCAGATAGTTAAACAATTCCATTCAGAAAATATTGTCTTATATGGTAGATCTTTGGGCTCCGGACCTGCGATGGAATTAGCAAATCATGTGAAGGCAAAATGCTTGATACTTGAAACTCCTTATACTAGTATTGGCGCCATGGCAGGAGCAAATTTCCCATTCCTTCCAATAAAGCAATTGCTCAAATATAAATTTAACAATATTAAAAAAATTAAGGGCTTATCAATGCCGGTTTATATATTTTCTGGAACCAATGATTCTATAACTCCACATGAACATTCCATCAAGCTTTCTAAGAGAATCCAAAAGGGTAAGTTAATAACATTTCAAGATGGTAGACATGGGAATTTATCTGACTTTCCTTTGTATCATGAAGAATTGAAAGCTATACTAAAATAAAAAAGCAGGCAAAATTTAATTTGCCTGCTTTTTTATTTAGTCTAACCTATTTAATGAATTTCTAATTCAAAAGGCATTCTAGCTTGAACTCCTTTCATATTTTCAAGTTCTTTTAAAGTATTATAAATTGGATAATATTCTTTTAAGGCAGAATTTTGGATCATTGCCCCAATCTTATCATCTTTTTTGTCTTGGCCTGTAAGTTTATCCAATAGTTGTTCTGCTGGGTCTTTTATGAAAGGATACTCTTTTACCCTATATTTTTCTAAGCCAGCAAGCTCAGCTGCGGTTGCGATTGACTTGTCTAAATCTCCAATTTCGTCTATCAAACCATTTTCTAAAGCTCTGTTTCCAGTCCAAACCCTTCCTTGAGCCACTTCATGAACCTCATCTCTTGTCATACCTCTTCCATCCGAAACTCTTTTTAGAAATATCTCATACATCTGCTCCGTTTGCTGCTGCAAAATTGCTTTTTGCTTTGCATTATGAGGTTCAACTAAAACACCATAAATCCCATTCGCCATTTCTCCGGTAAGAACAGTATCTAAGGTGATGCCCAATTTTTCATCAAACATTTCTTTGGCATTTGGAATCATACTAAAAACACCAATAGAACCAGTGATGGTACTTTCTTCTGCAAAAATTTTGTCAGCCATTGCTGAAATATAATATCCACCTGATGCAGCAACATCTCCCATGGATGCCACAACAATTTTACCTTGTTCTTTAGCTAGTACTAATTCTCTCCAAATATTCTCAGACGCCAAAGCTGAACCTCCTCCTGAATTAACCCTCATTACAATCGCTTTTACTTTATCATCCTTTCTTAACTTTCTTATGATCTTGGTATATTTATCATCCCCTATTCCACCAGGTGCAGACGTACCAATATTGATTGTTCCTTCAGCAAACACGACAGCAATTCTATCTTTCACTTTAAGATCTACTTTACTTGAAACACCTTTACTGTAATTCTGCATGGAGGTAATATTCAACTTATCCTCTTCTTCTAAGCCTAAGTTAGCTTTCATTGCTGAAATTACTTCATCAAAATAAGCCACTTGATCAACCAAACCATGCGTAACAGCATCTTCTGGCGTTCTTGCCAAATACTCATCTGCTATTTGTCTAAGTTCTTTTTTGCTTTTACCTCGAGCTTCAGAAACATCAGTTAATAAATTGTTGTACAGGTCATTAATATATTCTCGTATTTGCAAACGATTTGGGTCTGACAACTTTTCTAATCTATATGGTTCAGAAGCACCTTTAAAATTACCTGCATAATACACTTGCATTTCAACGCCTAATTTTTCTAACATCTTCTTATAAAAAGATATATTAGCCGCATAGCCTCCAAATTCTATAGAACCTAATGGGTTTAGATAGATTTTATCTGCAGCAGTAGCTAGGTGATAAGCATTTTGAAAATAATTTTTCGAATAAGCATAAACAAATTTATCGGATTCTTTAAAATCTATTAGCGCATCTCTTAGTTCACTTCTAGTTACGGTTCCAGCTTGAACAAAGCTTAAATCGAGCAAAATTCCTTTAATCTTAGAATCTGTTTTTGCATGTTCAATGGCATCCACCATATCATGTACCCCAACAATACTGTTGTTTTCCAAACTAAATTCCTGGTTTTCAATATTATTGGTTTTTTCTGGAATGGGTTGCATAAGATCTAATTTCAAAATGGAATTAGTCTTTACAGTAGCCGTTTTGTTCATGTTCTTAACCATGGAACCTAAACCTACTCCGAATACTAATGTCAAAAATAGACCTGCTAGAAAAACTCCCAAACAAGAAGCAAAAGCAAATTTGAAAAATTGTCTCATCTTTTAAATTTATTTATATAAACCGTATTAATCCAATAATTGTGTCACGAATTTAAGCATTAATACTTGTTTGACCTGCTTTTTTAGATTAAGGTGGATAAATTTCCGATTGAATACTAAGCTAACAATTAAGGAAAATAAAATCGTCGCTGTGTCAATTATTTTGGCAACTGGTACGATTCTTGTCTTTATAGATCATTACCCCGCCCAAATTCCCAATAAATCCGATCCATATTACTACTAATTTGTGAAAGTTTGTAAAAGCACACATGAGAAATACTGCTTTATTAGGCATAGTAAGCTTTATATTATTTGGATGGGTAACAACCATAAATGCTCAAATTTTTGAGATACATTCTGCGACGGAAGAACCATATCTGCCGTCTAAGCTGATTAAGAACTACTTTCTTGGAGAAGGCGTAGAGATTCAAAGTATTAAGTATTCAGGCTCAGAAGATGCCACTGGTTTTTTTCAGGGAGCTGAAGCATTGATAGGCATAGACAGGGGTATCGTACTTTCTACTGGTAAGGTTTCAGCTATCAAACAAGCCGCTTCAAAAGAAGCCTCAACGGTTACTTCAACTGATCTAATTGTTGATGAAGAACTTTCAGAGATAGTTTCCAATAGTATTGTAAGAGATATTTCTAAATACGAGATCAGCTTTATTCCAACAGCTGACCTCATTAGCTTCAATTACGTTTTTGCTTCAGAGGAATATCCAGATTATGTCTGTTCTCAATTCAACGACATCTTTGGTTTCTTCCTTACTGGTCCAAATCCGAATGGAGCTCCTTTTGACAATACCAATATAGCCATCACACCAAACTCTCAAAACGAGCCCGTAAGTATTAACACGGTTAACAGTGGAATAATTGGGCAAAATGGTTCCTCCTTTATATGTGAAACAAATGGTGGCAATTTAAATAATGGGCAATACTACCATTCAAATGATTCTGATGAAATTGTCTTTGATGGGATATTGTCAAGGTTCAATGCTTCCGTAGAAGTGATCCCCTGTCAGATTTATACCATGAAGTTTGCCATAGCAGATATCAGAGATGAATTGCTTGATTCTGCCGTATTTTTGGAAGCCAAAAGTTTTAGCTCCAATGATTTAAGTGTTCAAGCCATAACAGCCAATTCCAATGGAATAATGGTAGAAGGTTGTCAAGATGGAGTTTTAAAGTTTGAAATTTCCAGTCCTGCTACAGAAGATCAGCTTATTGATTTTAAGATTATCGGGAATGCCCAAAATGAAATCGATTATATAATAGAACCAACAAAACTTATTATTGAAAATGGTCAAACAGAAGGAGTTTTAAATTTTCAAGCTTTAGAAGATGATTTGGAGGAAGGAATAGAAGAAATTGGCATCGTGGTTTCAAAAAATAGTTGCTCAAAAGATACCATTTGGATTGCGATAAATGATTCTCAAATCTCAAATCCAGACTTGCCTGAATTAATAGTTCAGTGTAGTCCAGAAGAGGTTGCAATTGATGCGAGTGTAGAAATACCAAGCTTCGAGCCAATGGTGTTTAGCAATAACCAAGTATTAGAAATATTTCCAGAAAGGGAAGCTATTTATTCAGAAATTCTCGTCAATGGAATATATCCCTCCTCTTTGGCAGCTTCAAATTTTGCAAAAGTTTGTATTGACGAATTGGCTCATCCTTGGATTGAAGATCTTGACATTTTTCTTGTTGGCCCCGATGGCCAATTTATAGAATTAAGTACTGACAACGGAGAGGATGGTGGAAACACGGTTTCTCTTGACTATTATAGAAATACATGTTTTACAATAAATGCAAATCAAAAAATTTATGGCGAAAACCCTGGGGGCGCCTCCTACGATATGGTCCCCTTTGAAGGTGATTTTTTGCCAGAGGGCAGTTGGAAAGACTTTACCGGGAATGCTAGTTTTAAAGTAAATGGCATTTGGAAGCTTCTTTTGATAGATGACTATGCAACAGGTGTAGGGACATTGAAAAAATGGTCGATCCATTTTGATACGAACTACGATCTATCTTATAAGTGGAGTCCTTCAGACGGATTGAGTTGTACTGACTGCCCTAAACCGATTGCTAATCCTCTTGAGAGCACAAATTATCATGTAACAATTTCAGATTCTAATGGATGCGAGATTGTAGAGGAGGTCGAAATACAAATCGGTGAAGAATTGCAAAGACCTGTTCTAGAATGCGATGAAAGCCTTCCTGGACAAATAAGCTTTAACTGGGCGATTGATCCTGCGGTTGAAAGTTATTCCATAAATGTAAATGGAATTGGCTGGGAGAACATTGGCTTGGTTTCAAGCTATCTTGTACAATCGCTTTCTGATGAGGGTATTGTAGCAATAGAATTGATGGGTTTGGGACTTTGTTCTGAAAGCCCAATTGCAACACTTAGTTGTTCTAATCTACCTTGCCAAGGCTTTGATATTCTCTTACTAAATGAGCCTAAGATCAGCTGTTCAGAAAGCTTGGATGCAGTCATCAAAATCGCAGGACAAGATAATGGTTCAAACTATACATATATTTTAGGAAATGAAGAAAACAATACTGGAATATTTTCAAATTTGGGCACAGGATTGTATTCCATCCAAGTGATAAATGAACAGAATTGTACAGAACTTATTGAAGTACTAATTGAAGACATAGAAGCTATAAAAATAGAAGCTGATATAAATCATGTTAGTTGCAATGGCTTGATTCTAGGCAGTATCCATCCTCAAATTTCAGGCGGGACTGGCCCATATAGCTTATTATGGTCAACATCTTCTGTAAGCATGAATCTAACAAATGTCAATGAGGGAGTATATACCTTAACTGTTACGGACCAAAACAATTGTATTAAAAAGTCTGAATTTATCATAGAGTCGACAGACAATTTTGAACTAAATGCGACTGTCAAACATCCAAGCTGCGACAACATCTACAATGGAAGTATTACTTTTTCACAAAACATTTTGGATCTAGAATTTGAGTCCGTTTGGTCAGACGGAACAATTGTACTCAATCGGAATGATCTCAGCCCTGGAACCTACAAATTACTAGTAGCCAATTCAGACGGATGTGAATATAGTTATGAATATGAATTGAAATCAACGTACAATTTAAAAAGTATTTCTCAGCAAAAGGATCTAAGCTGTTTTGGTGATTCTAATGGTTCAGCTAAGCTAGAAATTGAAAACGGTATTGCTCCTTACGAAGTAAATTGGGCTTCAGGTCATAGTAGTTTTGAAATTACAAACTTGAGAGCGGGAATTTATACATATGTAGTCACTGATGCTAATGGTTGTCAAACATCAGATTCTATCATAATTAACACACCTGAAAAACTAGGAATGACTTTGGAGGAAATTGTAGAACCCGTTTGCGCAGGCTTTCCTTCTGTTTCGATAAATTTAGAAGCTTTCGGAGGAGTTGGATCTTATAAATTCAGAAGTAATGAAAACGAATTTTCTGATGTTACATTAATTACAAATTTGGGAAATGGTATGTATCATTTTGAAGTTTCTGACGCAAACGATTGCAGTTTTGAAATCAATAAAGAAATATTCAATCCTAGGAAGGAAGAAATTAGAATTGCGGTAAACAATAATGTCCTTTTGACTTTAGGAGAAACAGAGGAGATCGAGGTAAACGTTTTAAACTATGATTCCAATTTGATTTATCATTGGATTTCTGAAGAAGAAGAGAACGCCTTATCTTGCTATGGTTGTCCCAATCCTATATTTCAAGGTTTAAAAAGTCAAACAATTTTGCTACAGGTCATTGATGATATGGGTTGTGAAGCAGAGGGGAAAATTAATTTCAGATTAGAAAAAGAATTAGCGGTTTATGTACCAAACGTATTTAGCCCAAATGGAGATGGCATAAATGACAAATTAACCGTCTTTGGCAAAGAAAGTTCGCTTCAAAAGATCAATTCATTTGAGATATATGATCGTTGGGGTAACCAAGTTTTTAACCAAAAAGATTTCCTTCTCAATGATCAAAGCATAGGATGGAATGGGGCATATCGAGGACAAGCATTAAATCCAGGTGTTTTTGTTTGGAAAATGGTCGTAGAATTCATCGATGGATCAACCACTGAGCTGCGTGGAGACCTGAGCATACATAAATAAAATAGGCTTAAAAACCTTTAATTTCAATTCATTATACTTTTCATTATTTTCTTGGCAGCAAATTTCCATTACAGTCGTTTAGAGTAGGATGTTTATTTATTAATGTTATAAAATAAGCTTGTTGTAAAATCAGCAAGTATCTGTGTGAAAAAAATTATACATATATTTATTATTGCTATATGCATCCAGCTATCATTTAGTTGCAGTAAGCCCGATACCAATGATCAAATCATTAATATAGAAGATGAATTTGACATTGATATTGTTGAGCTTTTGGGCCAGTCAGATCGTTCCTTGATTTTCAAAATTAGCACCCTGGAGGAATTTAATTGTTTGAATTATGTGATTGACTGTTCTACTGAAAATTCGCCTAGCACATTCACCTTATATTTGGAAGATATCGTAGAGCCATCAGATTGCTTAGAAGGATTATCAAACGCAAAATGTCAAAGTGTTTTGGATGAACTAAAGATGGGAGAAAATTCATTCAGGATCGCTATAAAGGAAGCAGTTATCAATCAGGGAAAAATAGTAAAATCGGCAAATGCTTATTCTATACACTTGGATACAAAACATGGTATTGGATCCTTTGAGGATGAATTGCGAATCATTCCTGATAATTTTATATGGGCCTCCTTTTCAACTAATAATTTTGATCAAGCGACAGAAGTAAATAATCAGTTAAAAGAATATTTTAATGCCTTCAAAGTTCCGCAAATACAAGATGGTTATTATGGTTACTTCAACATGAATGATCGCATTTTAAGTTTGAAAGAAATTTCTTCACAGAGCTTTGATTATACCTATTACTTTACATTAGAAGATGGAGAATTGCTAAATGAATTAAAAGAATTTTCTAAGGAATTGCGATTACAGTATGAAGCTGTTGAGCTTGATATTTATACTAGTAATGGCATTCGTTTTTAGGCTAAAGGATATCTAAAGAATAACCAGAAGCTAAGAGCTTTTCATAATTCTCTTGATTAAAACTGTAAAGTTTTGCTGGTCTATGAGCTACATCTTTCTGAGATTCTTCCAACTCCGTCAATATATTCTTTTTAAGAATCTTTTTTCTAAAATTCCGTTTGTCTAGCTTAATTTCTAAAATAGATTCGTAAAGTATTTGCAAGTTGGTCAAGGTGAATTTAGGAGGCAGTAATCCAAAGCCAATAGGCTCAGTCCTAATCTTATTTTTTAATTTTTTAATTGCAGCAAGACAAATGTCTTCGTGATCAAATGCGAGATTTTTGATCCGATTCAAACTTGCCCATTCAGCAATTTCAGCAATGGAAGAAGCCTGCAGTTTAAAATCCTTGATATTTATCAAGGAATAATAAGCAACAGTAACTACTCTACCAGAAGGGTGTCTGATGGGATTACCAAAACTCCCGACCTGTTCAAGATAAACGTTTTCAATGCCAGTGGTTTCAGCCAAAACACGCTTGGCAGCATCCATCAAGTCTTCATTATGGGCAACAAAATAACCAGGTAAGGCCCATTGATCTTCATAAGGTTCTTCTGTCCTTTTTATCAACAAGACTTTCAATTCCGATTCATCAAAGCCGAAAATGACATTATCAACGGTAAGGCCAACTTTTAAATAATTATTTAAATCAAGCAATACATTTAGGTATTAAGGGTATGAGGATGCCTCAAATTTATAATTATTATGGAACTTTGTTTCATGTTTATACCCATTAATCTTTCTTTTAGATATTTTTACTGCGAAATAACTCAAAACTTCCTTTATGACAATCAATCTAATAAGTGATACTGTTACCAAACCATCTGAGGAAATGCTGGCTTTTATGATGAAAGCAGAAGTAGGTGATGATGTTTTCAGAGAAGATCCAGCGGTTAATGAATTAGAAGCTTATGCCGCAGCCCTGTTTGGAAAAGAAGCAGCATTGTATTGTCCTTCTGGTACGATGACCAATCAAATAGCCATTAAAACCCATACCCAGCCATTAGATGAATTGATTTGTGAAATAGATTCTCATGTTTATCAATATGAAAATGGAGGCTATGCCTATAATAGTGGCATCGCAGTAAATTTAATACAAGGTGAATACGGAAAGTTGAATGCAGCGCAGGTAGAAGAAGCTATTAGGCCAGATTATGATTGGTTACCTAATAGTAAAATAGTAGTAGTTGAGAATACCTGTAATAAAGGAGGAGGTAGTATTTATCAATTAGAAGAACTAAAAGCAATTGGTAAGGTCTGCAAAGAAAATGAATTGAAGTTCCATTTAGATGGTGCCCGTTTATTTAATGCTTTGGTTGAAACAGCTGAGTCAACAGAAGCCATAGGATCGACTTTTGATTCCATCTCGATTTGCTTATCAAAAGGTTTAGGCGCGCCAGTAGGTTCTTTGCTTATTGGAAATAATGCCTTTATTAAGCGGGCTAGAAAATTTCGAAAAGCAATGGGAGGAGGCATGAGGCAAGCTGGCTTTATTGCAGCTGCTGGATTGTATGCTTTAAAGAATAATATTGATAGGCTTAAACTAGATAATGACAGAGCAAAAGAGATTGGTTTAGTTTTAGAAAAAGCAGATTATGTGAAAGCAGTAAAGCCTGTTAAATCAAATATTATAATCTTTGATTTAGTTGAAGGCATTCACCCACCGCAGTTTTTAGAGAAGTTATCAGAATTTAAAATTAAGGCATCAGCATTCGGGCCGAGATCTATCAGATTCGTTACACATCTGGATGTAAATCAGGAAATGATTAAAAAGTTGTTGGAGGTTTTAACTACTGAGATTTCCTACGATTCATTTCGTCCCTAATTTCAGCAGCTCTTTCGTAATCTTCTTCAGAAAGTGCTTCATTAAGATCATCTTCTAATTCCTCTTCGGATTTAGAAGATAGCGTTGTTGCTTTTTTAGCTCTTTTCCCAGTTCCACTTTTCTTTGGACTACTGCCCGTACTGCTACTTTTGACAGGTTGTGCCTCAATGGCATCATCAGAATCTTCAAGAATTACACCTGCAGCTTCTAAAATGAATTCATAAGTATAAATTGGACATTCATACCTAACAGCCATTGCTAAGGCATCAGATGTTCTAGAGTCTATTTCTATCACTTCTCCATCTTTTAGGCAAACCAATCTCGCATAGAAAATACCGTCAATTAGATTATTGATTACAATTTCTTGAAGTGTAATATCGAAAGTATCCAAAGTATCTTTGAATAAATCATGTGTAAGCGGTCTATTTGGTGTCATTCTTTCCATTGCTACCGCAATGGCTTGCGCCTCAAAACCACCTATCACGATAGGTAGTCTTCTTACACCTCCTTGTTCCCCCAAAACAACTGCATAATTGTGTGACTGAGTAACACTGTGGGACAAAGCAACTATATCTAAAGGAACTTTCTTCATATATGTATCTCTAAGTTTTTTAATAACGAATTCGTTATCAAAAAGATTTTCTTTTTTAGTTAAAGAAGCTTTTTCTAGTCAATAAATGAAGCTTCAAAGCCTAATTTAATATCTTTCTACGGAATCTATTGAATTAAACCATCTTTTTTCTTTGCCTTTTTAGGCATTGATGCTATTATATTCTTTAATAGCCTCTGTCAATTTAGGAACTACGTCAAATAAATCGGCAACTATTCCGTAATCGGCATTCTTGAAAAAAGGTGCTTCTGCATCTTTGTTTATAACCACAATGGTCTTAGAGCTACTGACACCGGCTAGGTGCTGAATTGCTCCAGAAATTCCAATGGCAATGTACAGATTAGGTCTTATAGCAACACCAGTTTGTCCAACATGCTCATGATGAGGTCTCCAACCAGTATCAGCTACAGGTCTACTACAAGCAGTTGTTGCACCAAGGCTATTTGCCAAGTCATCAATTATTTGCCATTTTTCTGGTCCTCCCATTCCTCTTCCAGCAGAAACTACTAATTCAGCTTCAGGTAAAGGCACGGTTCCAGATACCGTTTTTCTTTCTCTTACGGTCACTCTTCCAGGATTCACTTGTACATCCATTTGTTCTATGGCAACAGTAGAACCAATTTCTTCTGGTTGAATGGAATTTCCCATCAAGGAAATAACTTTCATTGGCGTATTTAAGGTAAACTCCGCAATAGCTTTTCCAGAAAAGACATTTTTTGCTACTTTAAAACCACCATCATTTGTAGGAACCGTTTTGGCGCCTGAAATAACCGCTGCTTCTAATTTGGCTGCAAGCCTACCTACCAAAGATCGACCTGTTGAACTATGCCCTACTACAATTGTTTGAGCGCCAATGTTGTTTGCAACTTGAGCAATAGTCGCTGTATATGTTTGGCTGTCAAAGTTATCCAAAATCGTGTTTGAAACTTGGATTACCTTGTCTGCGCCATAAAGGCCAAGTTGATCTGATCCGTCTGCTTGTCCTATTATCAAAGCTGCACAATCACAACCTAAAAGAGAAGCTATTTTTTTACCGTAGGTAACAGCTTCAAAGGAAGCTTTCTTAATTTTACCATCTGGACTTTCTGCAAATACTAATACCATAATTTCTTTACTCTTATTTATATAAATAATAAAGTCTTCTTTTAATCCTAATCTTAAATTACTTTCGCTTCTTCGTGAAGTAATCTAACCAGCTCCTTCATGTTGTCTGCATCAATGTACTTGATGCTTCTGTCCTTAGGTACTTCATTATAAGCACTTACAACTTCTAAGTTATCTGAGCCATCAGCAGCCACAACATTCAAAGGTTTCTTTTTAGCCATCATGATTCCTCTCATGTTTGGAATTCTTTGTTCAGCCATTCCTTTAGCTGCAGAAACGACAAACGGTGTTGACACTTCACAAACCTCCGTACCTCCTTCAATCTCTCTGTTCAATGTAGCAACATTGCCTTCTAATTCCAGGCTGGTTGCATAAGAAATATATGGCAAATCCATCAATTCAGCTACCATTCCTCCTATAAGAGACCCATTGTAATCAATAGATTCTTTACCTAATAAGATAATGTCAAAAGCATTGTCTTTTGCGTAAGCGGCTATTTGTTTAGCAACAAATAAAGAGCTTGAAGGTTCAGCATCAATTCTAACCGCATCATCAGCTCCAATTGCTAAGCCTTTCCTAATGATAGAATCATTAGCCGCTGGTCCAACATTTATAACCGTGACGGTTCCAGTGTGCTTTTCTTTAAGCTCTAAGGCTCTTACCAAGGCATACCATTCATCATAAGGATTCATGATGTATTGTAGACCATCAGTGTCTAATTGTGTACTATCAGACGAAAAGGATATTTTCGCTGTAGTTTCAGGTGTTTTACTAATGCAAACAAGTATTTTCATATCTACTATAATATACTATATTATCGAAAAATTTGCGCAAAGATATGATTTTAAAGCAAAATATGACTTCAAAAAGCGAATTTTCGCTTATACCTTCTCATCTTTGCGAATCTTTACTTCAAAATTTGAATAAATAAATGGCAACCAACAGATTAGAATTACTTATGGATATGCTTAAACAGGATCCAAATGACACATTTGTCTTGTTTGCTGTGGCAAAAGAATACGAAAAGCTGGATGATACTGCATCGGCCATTCTTTATTACGAAAAACTCAAAGCGGTAGATTCAAATTATGTTGGACTATATTATCATTTGGGCAAAATACTTGAAGAAACCGAGGAGATAGAAAAAGCGCAGGCGATTTTTAAGGAAGGGATTCAGGTTGCGATGGATCTTAAAGATCAGCATTCGTTGAGTGAGTTGAAAGGAGTTTTGATGAATTTGGAGATTGAGCATGGGATATGAGGAAGTTGGATGTCAGATGTGAGATTGTCGGATGTTGGATGTTGGATGTAAAATGTAAAATGTAAAATGTAAAATGTAAAATTTTAAAGTGTAAGGATGTAGGGGCGATTTATCACGAATTTCAAACGCTATTTTCAAAAATATCAACCGACCTTTTGTCTGAACTAGGATTTTTGGGATTTTTAGGACTTTTAGGATTTCCTTTTGTGAGGATTGGATAAATTGCTTAGGTGAGGATAAGATTTTCTTTTTGGTTGTTTTCCTTTCGGAGAATGCTCTATTGCTCTGTTCGTTATAGCCGCCAGAGGCGGCTACCTAGTTTACTTGTGCTAGTGGAACTTGCAGCAAACGGCTTTACGGCTTTATTTTGAATTATTCTGCACGACAACTTTCTCTGTACTGATAACCACTGCCCTATTTTCCAATGACAAGATATACATAACACTTACCAGGTCTTGCACGTCTATTATTAGAGTAAGATCCTTATGTCTAACCGGCATTTGTTTTACCACTTTCCCACTCAGATCAGAAAGGATAAGTTGGCAATTTGATAGCTCAGGCAAAGTAAGATGTACATTAATAAAATCACTTGTAGGATTTGGAAATGTTTTGAAACTTAGAACTTTATTATCACTTTCTTGTGTAGAAACTGGGTCATTACAGCCTGGGACTAAACAACCATATTCATCTAATTTTAACAACCAGGAGCGTTGGCTGTCTTGCTCAAGGTTTGTTCGATCATGTGCCTCACCACAAATCAAGAAGCCTCCATCAATAGTTTGGATAATCTCTCTAAATTCATGATTATCTGAATAAGCCTCATCCAAGAAGTATTGATACAATCTGGACCAGATTAAATTTCCTTCCTCATCAAAGCACTCAATCCTTCCAAAATTATCTGAATAATCTCCATTTGGATTATTAATATCACCTTTGTGAAAATTTCCTATAACTACATAGTTCTCTTTGTCTTTTGTTTGAATGACACCATAATTTCTCAAGCTTGAAGAAAATAAAGTATCTGTTCTATTAAAAAGCACATGTTTCCATAACTCATTATACTCTGAATCTAAACGCAAAACAATTGGGTCTGTTAAGAAATTGAATTGTGACCATTCAAAAATTTTATGGCAAGTTAAGATATAACCATTTTCACCCAAAGGTATCCCAGAAAAAGATATCCAATAATTTTTTCCCCAACTAGAATACCATTCATCTAGAACTACTCCGGAGGTATCTATTTTTTTAATCATTATTCGAGATTTGGTAAAATCTCCAGTAATCGCATAATCTTGAGAGCCAAAAAGAACTATTTCTTCTTTCCGATTTAAGGATAAACTTCCTACAAACTGTCTTTTATCGTTTTCTTCTATTTTCTTTTTCCATAGTAAATTGCCATCCTTGTCCATCTTAAAAAGACAAATTTCTGATGCTGCATTTGGTAAATCCATTTGGTCATCTCTTACACACGCTGTAAACAAAATCATCGAACTGTCCGGAAGAACTACAAAATCTGAATCTACTTCAAACTCAGAATTAACAAAATCACTTTGACATTTAGTAATAAAATCTATCTCGCAATTCTTATTAAACTTTGTCAAATAAGGAATAAGTTTCCCTTCTAAATTGTGGTAACCAGACTGTATAAAATGCCCTTCATTGGCGAGTGTGAGATTAGATCTCCACTGATTAAAATTGTTATTCCCTGTTGAATCCACGATTAAGTTATAGTCC
>CALIIW010000140.1 GCA_938018185.1 uncultured Saprospiraceae bacterium | reverse complement strand
AATATTTTTTTCGTCAAAACTTTGCCATGGACAGTAGACAAAATAATTTCTCCTTGTGATATGTTTTTTATATTTATAACATCATGAACTGGATTGGGAAAAAATTCTATCGCTCTAGCTTTCTGGTCAGTTAAAGCCAGTGGATCACAAAAATCCATTTCCCAATCAGCCGCATACCAAGTATCCCAAACCAATTGAGATACTCCTGCTCCGGGAATTCTCCACAAAGAAGATTCAGGTCCAGAGGCGGCGAAAAATTCGTTGATCCCATCCTCATCCAAAATTTGTTGGGCCGTACTTAAGATATGGTGCAATGGTTTTGTCGCGCCTAAGGATTCATATTCCGCCTGTGCTTCCTCTACACATTTCGTGATATCAACTAAATGATCTCCCGCCCACTCTTCTACATAGGTCTGAGGCATATAAGCATCTACAAATCTATCTAGGATATCAATTCTGTAATTGTGGTTGGAAGGATTGCCCCAGGTAGTTACATAAAATTTAAAATCTTCATCGATATGTCCATCCGCGATGGCTTGTTTCTTTTTAGCATCAAAATCCATCAGCAACTGTTGCAGTGCTGCAGACTCTCCGTTAAATTCAATTTCAATGTCAATGACATATCCGTCGTATCCAGTCTTCGCGGCTTCATACAATGCCTCCGCCTGTAGCACTGTATTATTTTTATAATTGTAAGACCATGCCCAAGCTTCCAGTCCTCTGTCATGATAAGCCTTTACCAATTCTGTATCCTGAACTTCTGGCCAAACTTCTGGATTGATCCTACCATCCGCAACTTTAACATAAATTCTTTTGGCGCCCATTGCCTTAACCCGATCTGCCAGACCACCATGGGTAGGATATTGGGTGTCTTCAAAATGCCAAAGCCAAACCCCAAATTTATTGCATCCATCTTCTTGCGAAAAAGTAGGAATAGCCAAACAGAGAAATAGAAAAGAAATAAGGAACTTCATGTTTTCAAAGATAAGGATTTAAAGTAAAATGCTGAAGCTGTGAATGTTTTACCTTTTTTTGTCTGCTTGTTCGTCTAAGAACTCAATTGACTCCAAAAGACTTTTAAGAACCTTTACGTTCCCTACTGATTGAATATTCTGTGCGACAACTTGATAACCAGAAAGTAAAACAGTCAGATCTTGAGACAAAGAAGACAGATCATCTATATACTCTCTCAAGGATTTACTTTGAAAGGACTCTGTGATCATGGTAAATAAATAATCGGGCTTATTTATTCGAATGGCATGCTTTAAATCAATAAGATTTATATCCTGTCCTAAATAAATGACATGTTGTTTTCTTGCTTTTAGCAAATAATGAAAAAGTAGAATGCTCAATTCTTGCCTCTCACCTGGAGGCGTGTAAATCATATACTTCTTCACATTCCTTCCCGTGACAAAGGCTTCGTTGTCAATTGCGAAGATTATTTTTTGCCTAATTAAATTACTGATAAAACTTTCTTGGACTGGTTCAATAGATCCAGTCAGCCAAAGCAAGCTTAACTTATCCAAGAAAGGCAGCAAGACCTGAAAAATAGTGCGTTCAAAACCCAATTGCTTAATATTGGTGCTCACAATCTTATCAAACTTGTATTCGTCCATTTCTATCATCGAAATGGTTAATGCATCAAGCTGAGAAGGATTATCTGCTCCAATAGAGGAAATAGCAGCAACTGAAGCTGCAATTTCGTCTTCATCCATTTGTGCAATCTTGGAGATTTTATAGCCGTTTTTGTTAAGTAGGGCAATATTAAGAAGCAATTTTAAATCTTTGTCCTCGTAAAAACGAATATTGCTTTCAGTACGTTTTGGGTTCAATATGCTATATCGCTGCTCCCAAATACGCAAAGTGTGGGCTTTTATACCAGATAATTTCTCGAGATCCTTGATAGAATATAGTGCCACTGATTAAAATTTGGTCAATTTTTCGACTTTAAAGTCCTGTTTTTAACATGACTTGTATCAAATTGTTTAAATCATATTGAGCTTTCCTCATATTTATCCAATATTAATAAATAGACGATAATAATATTTGAATAAATAAAGTAATTTTGTCTGTATCAAAAACATTTTACATGTTCAGAAAATTTCAAACCGCTTTACTCCTATTCTTCCTGAATATCGGATTTTGCATCAGTCAAAACAATTGCAACCATCAATTAATCCTAAACGATAGCTTTGGTGATGGTTGGGAAAGTTCACAAGTAACCCTTTATGTTAATGGGATTCCCAATGTCTTCACTTTAGATGGTATTGCCGATGATGGCTTTACAAGGACATTCAACTTAGCCTTAGTAGAAGGAGATTCTGTCGTAATCGAATATATGTCTGGTGGAGGTGATGATTTCGAGACCAGTTTCTTATTTCTTGATTCTGACGATCAAATACTTTATAGTTCTGGAGATAACCCTGCAGCAGGGATACTTTTTGACGAATTCATCTTATGCCCGATTTGTCCAGCTTTAGATATCAATAGTGTCACCATTATTGATACCGCAGCGACAACTGCTAAGATCGCATGGATACCTTCTACTTCAGCGGGCATGTATATTGTCGAATATCAAACCTGTGGAGACCCAAGTTCTATGATGGTAGGCCAAACAACTAATCCCAACTATACCTTTACGGGATTGATAGAAGATACTTGCTATGAGTATGATCTATACCTGGTTTGCAATTCTGGAGATACTTCTATTGTTGTCCAAGGACAATTTCATACAATATGGAATGTAGATGTGGGCATATCTGGTGTAGTCACTCCTTTTGATGGTCAAAAATGTGATTTCTCTAGATCTGAAACGCTAGAAGTCTATATTAAAAATTATGGTGTACAACCACAATCTTTAATTCCTTTTAATTATTCTGTTAATGGTCAGCCAGGTGGTGTTACCATGCCATCAGATGGTTTATATACTGGAGTAATAGGAAGAGATAGTTGCCACAATGTTCCTTTCTTAGCAACGCTAGACATTCAAAAGCCAGGAATTTATGAAATTTTAATTTGGACAGAATTCGAGGGTGACTCAGATGTATCAAATGATACCTTTAGCTATACTTTTGTCCATACTTATCCACTTCCATTTCAAGAAACTTTTGACGAAGGATTTATGCCTGCAGCTTGGACTTCCAATAGACTAGATCCAATTTATTTGGCAAACGACCATACAAACTCTTCGGGCGTTTTGGCAGATTTTATGGATGACCTGAATGTATATTTTGTTTTCAATACCGCGCGTTATGGTGTTCTTGATGCTGGCGAATCGCTAATTTTTAATTATAGATTTATCACAGGAGCAGGTAATCCTGCTGGACATCAATTAGGCCTTGGAGATGAACTAACGGTTGAAATTTCTGAGGACTGTGGAGAAACCTGGGATTTACTTTTTACTGTCAATGATATGACTGGCCACGCTACTTCAGCTTCTTTCGCTACAGCTGGTCCTATTTCTCTAGCAAATTATGAAGGAGAATCTGTTGAATTTAGATTTACGACTACAAGAGGAAGTGGAGACTTTTGGATAGATTTTGATTTAATTCAAATCTATGAATGCAATAACGTAGTAATAGGTACAGATGAATCTGCTGTTACAATAGAAGACGCCTCTGCTGTTGGAGCTTCTGATGGTTCGATTTTGATAAATACTTTCTCCGGTTTGCCGCCTTATACATTCAACTGGAGCAACAATGTTACTACAAATCCAAATACAGGATTGCCTGCAGGAATATATACTGTCACGGTCACTGATAAAGAAGGTTGTTCCCAAGTCGAATCTTACGAAGTTCGACAGCCTTTATCATCAAATGAACTGACAGACCTTAAAGAGTTAAAACTGATGCCAAATCCAGTTTCCAATACCTTAAGTGTCAAAGGTCTTTTTTCTAAAGCAAAAAATTTGAATATCGAAATTTTTAATCCAATAGGACAAAAGGTTTATGAAAACAAATTGAATTCAGCTTTAGAGCTAAGAGAAGATATAGATATGAGTCAATTGCCTCCTGGGATTTATTATCTCAATCTATCAGATGGCTCTGGACAAGTCAGTAAAAAGATAGTGAAACTTTAAAAAAAAGGATTCTATAATGATTTTATAGAATCCTTTTTTATTAAGCATTCGTATTTAATTAATAGAATATTTCTACAACCTGAGGGTGTCTTTTTTGTTTATACATATTAAAGTCGTACGATGAATATAGGTATAGTTTGTTATCCAACTTATGGAGGATCTGGGGTTATCGCCACTGAATTGGGCAAAGGTCTTGCTCAAAATGGTCATAAAGTGCATTTTATCACCTATAGGCAACCAACTAGGCTGAATAGCTTCCAGCAAAATATATTCTACCATGAAGTTAGTACCAACGACTATCCTTTATTTGAATATACACCATACGACACGGCTTTAACCTCAAAACTTGTCGATGTGGTCAAATATGAAAAATTGGACCTCCTACATGTTCATTACGCCATACCGCATGCTGCTGTAGCATATATGGCAAAACAAATACTAAAGACGGAAGGCATACATATACCTTTTATCACCACTTTGCACGGTACCGACATTACCTTAGTTGGAAACCACAAAGCATTTGCTCCAGTAGTAGAGTTTTCAATTAATAATTCTGATGGAGTTACTGCTGTTTCAAATGATCTTAAGCAAAGAACCTTAGATACTTTTTCTATTCACAATGAAATAGAAACCATCCATAATTTTATTGATCTAGATAGATTTCAAAAACTAAACAAAGATCATTTCAAAAAAGCCATTGCTCCAGATGGAGGAAGAATCATAAGCCATGTTTCTAATTTTAGAAAAGTAAAACGTGTTGATGATGTAATTAGAATATTTCAAAAAATAAGAGCAGAAATTCCATCAACTTTATTGATGATAGGCGATGGACCAGAGCGTCCGCATTTAGAATCCCTTTGCAGGGAATTAGGTATTTGTGAAGATGTCAGATATTTGGGAAAACAAGACGCCGTAGAGGAATTATTGGCTGTTTCTGACTTATTCTTATTGCCGTCTGAATCTGAAAGTTTTGGATTAGCAGCTCTAGAAGCAATGGCTTGTGAAGTTCCAGTTATTTCTTCCAATGCTGGAGGCTTGCCGGAAGTCAATACGCATGGTACAACGGGCTATATGGCTGATGTTGGAGACATTGAATCCATGGCAAAGTTTAGCATAGAATTGCTTAATGATGATGCGAAACATCAAGTATTTAAGCAAAATGCATTGAGACAGGCAGAGCGTTTTGACATCAAAAATATCATGCCTAAATATGAAGCTTATTATCAAAAGGTAGTTGAAAGGGCAAAGGCTCAAGCAGTTTAGTTTACTACTAGTATCTTGGTGACTATTGCATCTGGATTATTAATATTATTTGAGGTGCTAAATACTAAATAAACACCCGTTGAAGCTCGTCGACCATTGTAGTCCTTGCCATCCCAAATTGCTTGACCTCCCAAGGCTTGCGTTTCAAAAATCAAACCTCCATTTACATCCGTTATTTTTACATTAGCATTTTCGGCTAATCCCTTGATCGCGATTGGCCCTGTATATTCCGGCCTAACAGGATTTGGAAAAGCATAGGCTGCTACGGTGTTCACAGATGTTCCATCAATTGCCTCGCCTTTATAAGATATCACTCCTTTGTTTGTCCCTATAAAAACCTCCCCATTTTCATTATTGATGGCTATATCAATTATGATGTCATCAAATAAAGGACTATTACTTTCTTCAAATCTTGCCACTTGTTTGTCTCCATTTGCATTTTGAACAAATATTCCATTAGTGGTGCCGAACCATTTTCGATTGGCTGGGTCTATGGCAATGGTTGTGACTGCTTCTCCCTTAAGCAAATATTCGTTTTCATCATCAAAATCATTTTCTTCTACTACCCTTCTTGATCCTTGACAGTCTTCTTCATTAAAAACCAAACTTCCGCATTCAAATACAATTACGCCATTACTCGTCCCTACCCATACGTCTCCGTCAAGATCAACCGCAAGAGAGAGCACATCATTATCAGGCAGTAAACTATTGTTTGAAGTTATGATTCGTTGGCGATCATCTGAGGTATCATCTATTGTTCCAGAATCATCATAAACTAAAATACCTTGGCCAGTACCATCAATGATCATCCACTTATAGCCTAGCCCGTCAATAACCAATTGACTTATATTTTTAAAGGAGGAAACCGAAAATGACTTCCATGTACCATCATTTTTAAAAACGGATAATGGCATTGTAGCAGAATTATTGCTAATCCAAAGATTTTGTTCTGAATCAAAAGCTAGACCTCCAACCCGTTCTCGTAGGACATCACCTTCTGCTCCTCGAAGAGAAGAATTAGTTTCATTGTAAACGGTAAAACTTTCTCCATCCTGCTCAATAAGTCCACCCCAGTAGGTTCCATAGTACGCCTTATCATTTACTGGATTTACCGCCAAACGATAAAAATCAATAAAGGCATCTTTTTCATAAAATAATGGCACACTCCACCGATCATAGTTGAGCCAATTTTTATCTTCATTATAGTAGAAAACACCATCTTGTCTACCAGCAAAGCTACCATTAGGAAGCACCCCGCCACCAGCTATGTAGACTTTATTCTTGTGAATTAGTATTTCGCTAGAGTTATGGGTTGCCGGAGAATTGAAATCTAATTTCTGTGCACAAGATGCACCGGAGGATTTTGCGATTCGAATACCAGATCCACCATCAGCATACCAAATCTTACCTTCTTCATCTTCTAAAGCATCCTTAGGTGAAAACACACAAGAGGAACCTGCCTCCGTCAATAATTGAGTTAGGGGATCATAATAAATAGTTTTTCCTTGGCAGGATGGTTCACAATTAAAACCTATTAAGACACCATTGCCTTCTGAAGTTATAAATCCAAGCCTATGGTTTTCCTCACTAGTTAAATATTCTAATTGATTATCTTTCCAAATCATCAAACTATCATTTAATCCAAGATAAATTTCTTCCCCTTTTACTTCTATTGCTTTGCAGCTATAAGATAATGGAAATCCATCCCCTTGATCCAACAATCGCCAGTTGTTGAAATCTTGTTGATTAACAGAAGCTGCATTAGAAATTGTATAGATTCCATCTTCTGTTGCAGCATAAATATTATTATCCAAAACAACAAGATCATAAACAGGAAATCCCATATCTACGGTATAAAGAAACTCTTCAGATTCTAAGTCGAATTTCACCAGACCAAAAGCAGTTCCAAAATATAAATCATCTGTATTATCAAAATGTATTGCATTGATGGTTCTATCCGTAAAATTGCCATCTGTACTAATGTCACTAAAGCTTTTTATGTCTCCATTTTTGATGATATCAAATTCAGAGTTTGTATAAGTCAAAACCAAAACATCTGCCGTCTGACTATGTCCGATCACGCCCATACCTGTAGAACTAAGTCCATCAATTTTTGATATAAATTCTACCGAAAAATCATCCTTATCAATGCTGACTATCGACCAATCCGTTGCGGCAAAAACTTTGCTTGGACTTTGAGTGAGCTGTTGAAATCTATGGTAAGGTAAGTGCGAACGCCATTGACCAATAGCTAGTTCATCTTGAGCGAAACTTATATTTTGTGATAAAATCACATAGACTAGAAATAATAGAATTTTATTCATTAAAAATTGAACTTTACTGATTGTAACACGAAGTTAAAATTTATATTGTGAGGGGCGTAAACTTTATGAAGCTAAGTGTCGCTAGCTATTCTATTAACTTAATTTATACAGCTATTTCTTTCTGTACATGCTGCTACTTTCAAGATATTCTTGAACGGGAGGGCTTACTAGGTATTGGATACTATGACCTTCTTTTATACACTTTCTGATATATGAGGCCGAGATTTTCATCTGAGGTGCTTCAAAGGTTTTTACATTTGGATGCTTTGATAATTCTCCCTCTTCATAATCTGGTCTTCGATAAACATAAATGGAATAGCGTTCCAAAATTAATTCGTAATTCTTCCATTTATGCAAGGAGCTAATATTATCTGAGCCCATAATCAATACAAATTCCTTTTCAGGATGTTGCTCCTTTAGGTAGGTCAAGGTATCAATGGTGTAGGAAGGCTTTGGAAGACTGAATTCAACATTAGAGGCATTCAATAAAGGATTGTCCTCAATTGCCAAGCGAACCAAAAACAATCGGTCTTGATCCCTTGCTAGGGAGCTTCTTTCTTTTAAAGGATTCTGTGGTGAAACAACAAACCAAACTTGATTGAGATCCGTTTGGCTAGCCATGTAGTTGGCAATAATAAGATGTCCAATATGGACAGGATTAAAGGAACCAAAAAATAAGCCGACCTTCATAGCTAATTAATTCTTCAATAATTTTTCTAGTGACTCTTCAAATTCTTTACTCATGGCGTCAATGTCCTCATCATTGAGTGCATCATCATTTAATAGTTCCATATCTACCAGCCATAAGCCATCAACTTTTGCAAGGACCAAAACTTCTTCAAATTCTTCTCCACTATCAAGATAAACACAAGTACATTCAGCTCTATCTTTTACTTCCTTGCAATTGATCTTTTTTATTTGAAAGTCAATTTCAGTCTTTCCCATTTCTGGGAATATTAGGGTCTTGATGGTATCAATCATATCTGCAGTACGTTGTGTGCTGTAGATTTTAGCTTCTTCGTAATTATTTTTGTAATAATAATTTTCAAGCCAGTGTTTGGCAACAACTAGCGGTTTGTTTTCCATTCGATCAAGCTTCTTATCAGAAGTACATGACAAGGAAATGAAAAACAATATGATAAACGGTATGGGTATTCTTAAGATCATGCGCCTACGCTAAGCATTACTGGCATAACCAACATTAGTATATCAATGCCTTCTTCATTTTCTGCAGGCAAAAGAATTCCGGCTCTATTTGGAAAGCTCATATTTAACAATACTTCATCTGATTCTAAAACCCCCAACATCTCTGCGAGGAATTTAGCATTAAAGCTGATTTTCATTGCATCGCCTTCATAGGTACAAGTCAATTTTTCCTTAGCTTCATTAGAGAAATCCATGTCTTGAGCCATGATGGTCAAGGCAGCATCTTCTATTTCTAATACTACTTGATTTGTGGTCTTGTTGGCATAATTCGCAATTCGCTTCAAAGAGCTATGTAGGTCTGCCCTGTTGACAGTCAACTTATTAGGATTGTCCGTTGGTATTACGGCATTATAATCTGGATATTTAGCATCAATCAACCTACAAATCATATTCACCCCTTCAGCAGAAAAGAAAACATTTGATTTATTGAATGAAATCTTCACATCAGCATTTTGTGGCAAGCTTGCCTTTAGCTGAATCAATACTTTTTTAGGAATAATGAACTGAGTATTGACATTACTTTGTATGCCTGTGTAGGAGTATTTTACTAGTTTGTGTGCATCGGTAGCTACCATTTTCATGCTCCCAAAATCAATCTGAAACAATACACCCGACATAGCAGGTCTTAGCTCATCATTGCTGGTTGCAAATATGGTTTTACTTATACCTTGTACTAGCCCAGAAGCAGGCATTGTAAAACTATCAACTTCTTCTGCTTGTGGAACAGAAGGGAAATCATCTCCATTTTCGCCAGCTAATTTGTAGGTTCCATAAGAAGAGGTCAATGTCACTCCATAATTAGTTTCATCCGATCTGAAAGTTACCGGTTGAGAAGGAAGTGCCTTTAAGGTATCAATAAGAATCCTTGCTGGAACAGCTACTGCTCCACCAGTCTCTGGCATTACTTCTAATTCTGTTTTGATTGTTGTCTCTAAATCTGAGGCGGTTATGGTGAGGATGTTTCCTTCTAAAGTGAATAAAAAGTCTTCTAGAATAGGTATAACCACATTATTACCAATGGCACCTCCTGCTATTTGAAGTTTTTTTAATAATTCACTCGATGATACACTAAAAGTCATAGTTCAGGATTAATATTATGTCCGTAAAAATAGTATTATTTCGCTGTCAAAACTAAGTTAACAACATATTTTCCTACGTTTGATTAAGAATTTGGTTATTGAAGGGAGCATAATTAATGATAATTATCACTTTATTTGCAATTCATTGCTATTCAGCGTGTAAAAAGATACTCTTTAAATGATAAATAGAAGCTTAGCTCCAAAGATAAATAAGGTTACTTCAGTGGATTTTATAATGCCAGAAAGGCATACCTTAAGCAATTCTATTCCTGTATGGGAAATAAGGACTGATAAGCAGGATGTTATCAAGTTGGACCTTTTTTTTAAGGCTGGAAGACCATATGAACACAAAAAGATGGTTGCCAGAGCTTGCACTCGTTTATTAAGAGAAGGCACCGCTTCTTATAGCTCAAAGGAAATTGCAGAGATCCTTGATTTTCATGGGGCTTCTTTAGCTTCTCCAGTAGATTTGGACAATTCAAATGTTGTCTTGTATTGCTTGTCGAAGCACTTTGAAAAACTACTCCCTCTTTTTACTGAAATAGTTACTTCTCCCATTTTTCCTGAGGAAGAATTAGAGCAATTCATTAAAACCAATAAACAAGCTCTTAAAGTAAATGAAAATAAAGTTGATGTTAAGGCATACCGTACCATAACTGAGAAAATTTTTGGAATTGATCACCCATATGGATATAATTCATCAGTAGAAGGATTAGAAGCCTTGAGTGTAGAAGACTTAAAACTACATTTCAATAAAACGCATACTGGTCAGAATGCTGAATTGATTCTTAGTGGAAACACATCAGATGATACGATTGCACTTTTAGAAAAGCATCTTGGACAAATCCCGAAAGGAGAGAAAAGTAGTATTCCTTTCGATTTTTCAACAATTGAACCGACGCAAGTTCAAGTAAAGATGCCTGACGTTCTTCAATCTGCCATTCGGATTGGCATGAAGACCTTCAAGAGATCTCATCCTGATTATAACGGTTTGTATGTCTTGAACACTATTCTAGGCGGTTATTTTGGATCGAGATTGATGATGAATATAAGAGAAGAAAAGGGCTATACTTACAATATATTTTCCTCTTTAGATACCATGGTAAACGATGGCTATTTTTATGTGGGCACGGAAGTAGGAAAAGCACATGAACAAGATACCCTAAAGGAGATCTATCTTGAAATGGATCGACTCAAAAATGATTTGCTTGGCAAGGATGAATTAGAAATGGTAAAGAACTACCTTATGGGTAATTTACTTACAATGTTTGATGGTCCTTTAAATGTATCAGAGGCTTTTAAAAGCATGAGGGTACATAATATGCCTTTCGAAACGTTGAATGAATTAATCTATACAATTCAACATATTACCCCTGAAGAGATAAAGGAACTATCAAATAAGTACCTTAATCGAGAGAACTTCTGGGAAGTAGTGATTGGAAACTAAATAATCTCACAATAACTAGGGTATTTTGTCTTTTTTTGGCTAGAAAATTAGTTGTTTTGTACTGGTAAACAGCACACACAGCAAATCGTTCATAACAAATTGCTTACTTACATACATTAATGAAATTTTTTAATTTTTTTACGCAAGAAATAGCTATTGATCTTGGTACAGCAAATACTTTGATCATCGAGGATGGCAAGATCGTAATTGATGAGCCTTCGATTGTTGCAATTAACAGAAAAACTGGGGAAACCATTGCTGTTGGGACCAAGGCGATGCAAATGCACGAAAAAACCCATGAAAATATAAAAACGGTAAGACCATTGAAAGATGGCGTAATTGCTGATTTCACGGCTGCTGAAAGTATGATAGAAGGATTGATCAAATTGATTGGTTCTAAAAAGAAGTTTTTTACCCACATGAAGATGGTTATCTGCATTCCATCAGGAATTACAGAAGTTGAGAAGAGAGCCGTCTTTGAATCAGCAGATCATGTTGACTCCAAGGAAACGTATTTGATTTATGAACCAATGGCTGCTGCCTTGGGTATTGGTTTGGATGTTGAAGAGCCGATAGGAAATATGGTTATTGACATAGGAGGTGGTACGACAGAGATTGCTGTAATTGCGCTTTCTGGTATAGTATGCGATCAATCCATTAGAACTGCAGGTGATGAGTTCACTGGTGACATCATGGATTATATGAAAAGGCAGCACAATATCTTAATTGGAGAAAGAACAGCAGAACAGATAAAAATAAATGTAGGCTCCGCCTTAGAAGAATTAGAAGTTCCCCCTGAAGATTATGCCGTAAACGGAAGAGATCTAATGACTGGTATTCCAATGCAGATTGTTATTTCATATCAAGAAATTGCAAGAGCACTGGACAAATCTATTTCCAAAATAGAAGAAGCGATTTTGAAAGCTTTAGAAATGACACCTCCGGAATTGGCGTCTGATATTTACAAAACAGGTTTATACCTAACTGGAGGCGGCGCATTATTAAGAGGCTTAGACATAAGAATCGCGAGCAAAACCAAATTGAAGGTGCATATTGCGGACGATCCTTTAAAGGCTGTTGTTCGTGGTACTGGAATTGCTTTAAAAAACACAGATCGATTTTCATTCTTGATTGATCGGAACGACGTTTAGTATTTACCAACTTGTGACGTATGCGTAACCTCTTTCTACTATTTCTAAAATATGGTCACATCTTCCTATTCTTATTTCTTGAATTTGTTTGCTTTATATTGATCGTCAGATACAATAGAGCACAAAATGAAATTTACCTAAATTCTGCAAATATTGTTTCTGGCGCCATCTACAGTAGAGTCAATAATGTTACGGAATATTTTAAATTAGATGAAGTAGCTGATAGTTTGGCTAATGAAAATGCGCGTTTGAGAAAACTTTTATATAATTCAACTTATCAATCCGTTACAAACATCGATAGCATCTTTAACCAAGATGAGGTTTTTCAATATTCTTATATCGTTGGAAAAGTAGTTAATAATTCTATCAATTTAAACAATAATAAATTCACCATTAATAAAGGTTCTAAAGATGGAATCAAAGCTAGAATGGGTGTTATTAATTCAAATGGAATTGCTGGTATAATAAAGGATGTTAAAAAAAATTACTCTGTCGGTATTTCATTATTAAACCGCCAAGTGAAAATTTCTGCTAGTTTAAAGCAAAATGGATCTTTTGGTTCCCTTGCCTGGAGAGGTAGTGATCCTAAAATTTTAAACCTAGAGGATATCCCTAAGCATGCTGCCATTTCAGTGGGAGACACTGTTGTAACTTCTGGATACTCTTCAAAATTTCCGTCTGATTTGATAATAGGTGTTATAGATACTTTTTGGATCGAACCGGGTTTTAACTCTTATACTATTGAAGTGAAATTAAACAATGACTTGAGTAGACTAAATTATGTTTATGTAATAGACAATATTTTGATTGAAGAGCAACAAGAAATTGAAGAGAAAAGTCAATGAATAACGTAAATTTAAAAAATGGCTTAAGATTCGTTTTGCTTGTATTACTCCAAATTGGTGTTTTCAAGCAGATATCCATGCAAATGGAATACGCCACTTATTTTCATTTATTCATTTATCCCATATTTATATTTTTACTGCCTTTCCGATATTCTAAAGTACTTATCATTTTTTTATCCTTCTTTCTAGGTCTATCTGTAGATGTTTTTTATGATTCTATTGGCATACATGCTGCGGCTTGTGTTTTTACCGCTTTCATTAGACCGACTGTTTTGGAAATCATCAAACCTCAATCCGACTATGATGTCCTTCTAAGTCCAACAATTAGCAATTTTGGATTTCTTTGGTTTTTAACTTATGCATCCATCATGTTATTTGCCCATTTACTTTTTTACTTTTCTGTAGAAGCATTTACCTTTGTATATATTGGTCAAGTATTGTTAAAAACCATTGTTAGTTTTATAGCTTCGATGTTGTTTATCATTATGTACCAATTTATTTTAAATCCTAAATAATTAGCCTTTGGCTGATAATCATAAAGGGCGGCAGAACATCATCCGCATATTTTGCATACTAGGAGCTCTTATACTTATAGGAAAGGCCATCCATTTGCAGTTAATTGATAGGGCTTACCAAAACAGAGCAAAAACAGCAGCTATCAATAAATTTCTTTTGTATCCTTCTCGTGGAATAATTTACGATAGGAATGAAAATATTTTAACGTACAATTATCCAAGTTACGATCTAATGGTGACCTATAGCCAACTTGATCCTAAAATGGATACAAGCTACTTCTGCAAAATTCTTAATATAGAAAAAGACGATTTTAAAAGTCGCTTAAAGAAAAAATGGGGGCGCAGATATTCTAAATCTGTCCCATTTACTTTTGCAAGAAAACTTTCCGCAGTATCATACACAAGACTTCAAGAAAGTCTCCACGAATTTCCTGGCTTCTTTGTACAAATTAGAAATATTCGAGGATACCAAGATACCATTGCAGCTCATATGATTGGCTATGTAAGTGAAGTCAATCAAGAACAGATCAATGCCTCCGAGGGAGTATATGCTTTGGGAGACTACATTGGTTCCTCTGGCTTAGAAGCCGCTTTTGAAGATAAGCTTAAAGGGGAAAAAGGGATGAGTTTCCAACTTAAAGATAATTTGGGAAGGATAGTCGGCGATTACAAAGATGGGGCATTAAACAAAGCCGCTGTCTCTGGTTCAGATCTTATTACTACGATTGACAAAGATCTTCAAGCGTTTGGAGAAGATCTGATGAAAAATAAATTGGGAGCTATTATCGCCATAGAACCTAAAACTGGAGAAATTATTTCTTTTGTGAGTTCTCCTACTTACAATCCAGAAATATTGGCTATTAATCGAGATCGGGGTAAAGCATTTACTGATCTATCAGAAGACCCTCTAAATCCATTTTTTAATCGAGCGGTAGCTGCCAAGTACCCTCCAGGTTCTTTATTCAAACCTATTATTGGCTTAATAGCTTTGCAAGAAGGTGTCTGGAATTATGGAAGTACTTTTCCATGCGCTGAAGGTTATTGGAATGTAGATAGAATGATTGGATGCCATAATCACCCAACAGCTACAAATATGGGCCAAGCCATTCAGCATTCTTGCAATGCATATTTTTGCGAGGTCTTTAAAAGAATTATAGATAAAGAGGGCTATCACAATCCAGATAAGGGTTTAGATTTATTGAATTCGTATTTATATAAAATGGGTTTGGGGCAACCACTAGGAATAGATTTTGAAATTGAAAAAGATGGTAATTTGCCAACCACCGCAACCTATGATAAAATATACAAAGGCAGAAGATGGAGATCCCCTACCATAATCTCAAATGGAATTGGACAAGGTGAAATAGAATTGACTACTGTTCAAATGGCTAACCTTGCTGCTATTATTGCAAATAGAGGTTATTTTTATACGCCACATCTAGTCAAAGCTTATAAAAACAAAAACGAACAGATCGATCCAAGTTTCACTCAAAAAAACGTCGTCCCTATTGATTCTCTTCACTTCGAAAAAATCCTTAATGGTATGGAAGCTGTAATCACATCAGGTACAGCAATGAGTTCTTTCATACCAAACATTAAAACTTGTGGCAAAACAGGAACAGCACAAAATCCACATGGAAGAGATCACTCTATATTCTTTGCCTTTGCTCCTAGAGTAAATCCGCAGATTGCTATTGCTGTTTATGTAGAAAATGCCGGGGATGGAGGAATTGTAGCAGCTCCCATTGCCTCTTTAATGATTGAAAAATACATCAACAAATTTATTGCTGAAAATCGGATAGGTCTTCAAAAACACCTCCAAAATAAAGTTATTCTTCCGAAATAAACAGGGTTCTTTTTGCCATAAAGATGCCTTCGACACTTTCTTAGAAATAGATTCTATTTTACTTATATCTTTGAATAAATTCTAATAACTAATTAAATAGTAGTTTATGATTGTTTCTGCAATAGTCGCTATGTCAAGCAATAAAATTATTGGCATCAATAATGATATCCCTTGGTATTTACCAGCAGATTTAAAATATTTCAAAAGAAAAACATTGGATCACCATATTATCATGGGAAGAAAATGTTTTGATTCCATTGGAAAACCTTTGCCAAAAAGGACTAATATAATACTGACTCGCAATCCATTTTTTATAGTTTCAGGTGGATTGGTTGTCCATGACATCGAAGAAGCATTAACAATTGCCTATGACGATAATGCGGAGGAAGTATTTATTGTTGGCGGAGCGGAAATTTACAAGCTTGCTTGGGAATACTTAGACAAACTCTATATCACTAGAGTGGACACCATCATTGAACCCAAAGAGGGAGATGAAGTCATCTATTTTCCTGAATTCAATGAAGAAAACTGGACCATTTCTTCAAAAGAAGAAAAAATGGCCACTGAAAAAAATCCATTTAACTTTAGTTTTGAATTATATGAACGAATACCAGTAAAATCCGTAAGCTAGATTGAGTAATACCAATTTATGAATTCTATTTTTCAGGAAGTCATCTTTAGCCTAGGCAGCCATCAATTCAAAGTTGGTCAGTTGCTTTTGTTTGCCCTATCCTTGTTGGCAATATATTTACTCTATTATATTCTTAAAACTAAAGCTTTACCGTACTTCCACCTGTGGAACAAATCAGAAGAAAAAACAATAAGAAGCATCAATTCGAGCTTAAGGTATTTGATGATTACCCTAAGTCTGGTCGCCTTATTGATTACCCTTGAATTCGATCACTTTTTATTCGAATTAAACAATGCAAGCTTTAAAATTTCAACAATTCTAGAGGCAATCATGATTATTCAGATTGCAAGAATGTTGGTAATAGCGCTTTCTACCGTTTTCACTCGTGATAAAGAAAATTCTGATTCAGATCTTATTTTTAATCAAAAAAGGTCTAATAAGGCATCAAATCAACAGGCTAGTAAAACGGTTCAATATATAATTTACATTGCTGCTATCATCTATATACTAGGTGTCACTAATTTTGATTTTGTCTTACCTTTTGGAAAAAGTCTAGAAGGATACGAGTTTAGAATCAGCAGGATCTTTGGAGTCATCCTTATTATGTTATTCGCAAGATTACTTGTTTGGATGATCGTCCAAATAGTTTTATATGGATACTATGATAGTAAAAAAGTAAACGTAGGCTCACAGTTTGCGATTAACCAACTGATCTCCTATGTTGTTTATGTGCTTGCAGGCATTATTGCCTTAGAATATCTAGGGATTCAAATGACTGTAATTTGGGGTGGAGCCGCCGCATTATTAGTTGGTATTGGACTTGGTCTTCAAAACACTTTCAATGATCTAGTATCTGGTATCATCTTACTTTTTGAAAGAGCGGTTGAAGTAGGAGACGTCGTCGAAGTAAATGGACTAGTTGGTACCATCCAAAAAATCGGTATCCGTACTTCAAGAATTCAAGGCAGAGACAACTTGACAGTTATTGTTCCTAATTCTAGACTAGCGGCAGATTCCGTCATCAATTGGAGTCACTATGATGACAAAGCAAGATTCAATATCGGTGTAGGTGTTGCTTATGGTTCTGATACAAAAAAGATTAAATCCATCTTAACGAAAATAGCCAATGAAAATATTTACGTTCTCAAACGTCCAGAACCTTTTGTTCGCTTTGTTGAATTTGCTGACTCTTCTCTAAATTTTGAATTGCACTTTTGGACCAAAAATTTTCTAATCATAGAAGATGTCAAAAGTGATCTTAGATTTGCCATAGATGCTGCTTTTCGAGAAGAAGATATTGAAATCCCATTTCCCCAAAGGGTTGTTTACTCGAAATAGGGGTTCGTTCATCGTTTTTCGTTCTTGGTTCATCGTTTGTGCGTTTCTTTGCAATTTGCTTTTTAATCGGGTAGGCTTTTTTTACTATGGGCAAGAAGATTTTTAAAAAGCAGTGCCGATTGTCAAGGCTAAATAGTCTGCAACAAACAGGTGTGATTTTATGACGATGCCTGCATAAGTTCTAACAGGTAGTTTTGCAAT
>CALIIW010000139.1 GCA_938018185.1 uncultured Saprospiraceae bacterium | reverse complement strand
TTTTTCATGGAGCCTAACGGTTACGCGAGATGTGCAATGCGACGATGGAGCATTGCATCATGCTCGCTTGTTTTCACTCGTTATTTTTATACTCTATAATTATTTCATGATATTTTCCTTTCCAAGGAACGGTGTAGCTATAATCATCGCTTAAACATATACTAATGTTTTTTTCATATTAAACAAAGGTGTTCCGTATAACTCATATGGAGGCTCGTTAATAATTTTGAATCCAAATTTATCGTATAAACGAATAGCACGATTCAAATAAGGCGTAGTGTTTAAGAGTAGATCCATGCAATTATTCTCATATGCAAACTTCTCAACAACTTTAAGTAAGGAATATGCAATTTTCTTTCCTCGTCTTTGGGGTAAAACTGCCATGCCTTGAATGTAAAAAGTTTCCCCTATTATTTTACCAGATATCGTGCCTACCGCTTCATCATTAAAAAAAGCCAACCAAACAAAACCATTTTTCATTCTATTTGCAATTTGTTCGCTCGAGATCACCGTAGCATCATATGCTTTTGTGGTGTAAACTTCTTTGACTTCGAAAAAAGAAGCTGTCAAAATTTGCGTAACTATAATTGCTTCATCCTGTTCTGCTATTTTGATATTTAGTATTCTTTTCATAAATTTTGAGATATTCATTAGATCCAAAGACATTCTTATATCTGCTCTTGCATATAGTGATTTAGGGTAGATAAATATTTCTTCAAAGCCATGCTGTTCCAAATAGACTTATTGCAGGCTTTAGTATTCTATTGGAATCCATGTATTATGTTTCTTCCTTTGGCTGTGCCATAATTTAACGCGGCTTCTATGCGTTCATCTCCTATGTTCAATCCTAGATATTTTTAGTGTGTCCATTTTGGAAAATTGAAAATTATCTTTTGGCTTGATAATTAGAGGAAATCTCTATATTCTTTTTCATTTTAATTTCAGGAAACTTACTTCCATGATAGGTATGCGTCAGCTTACCATAAGGTTTGTATCCATTTTTTAAATAGAACCCGTATCCGTTTTTCGTCGCCGTTAATATTAGTTCTTTAATCCCTTTTTTATAAGCATACTTTTCGAGATGATCCATAAGTTTATGTCCAATCCCACAATTTCTTTTTGAATAGCTAATGTACATACCACATACTAAATTTTCATCCAATGCAGTTGTCCCTACCATCTTGCCGTGTTCAAAAGCACAATAAGTTTTTCTCTTTAAGAGTCTTTCTTTGATGGCTTTTGGTTTATTCTCTGCACTCCAAGCTGCTTTTTGTGCAGAGGTATAAAAATTCTCCTCAACATGTTCTACGTTTTTTCGGATCAAATAACTTAATCTTCTAGCATCTTTTATTTTAGCTTCTCGGATTATCAACATGTTTTTTGTTTCTCTTTTATTGAAAGAATATGATGGTCATCATGCTCATCCACAAAAAAGAGTAAATCTATAGGACGCATAAGCATTTTTATTCTCGGATGCATGTCAAGTATTCCAGTTCTTTGAGCGATATAAATCGATTCATTAGATTGCTTTTGCTCCGTTGAGAAATATTCGTGTCATATAATTCATTGCCTCAATTTTGCTTAGTTTGCTATTTTCTAACATGTCTGTTTCGCATACCATCTGAGAAGATTTCAAATAAGATTGTAGAAGAAAATCTTCAGGAATATTTTTGTCAAAAAGTTCTTTTTTAATTCCTTCTTTAATCAAGGGATGATAAACCTCTTCAATCCGTCTATTACGACCAACAAGGTACTGTTCATATAATTCAGGTAGATGAATTTTTAGATCATCGTAAAACTTATATATATTTCTGTTCGGTGAATTTCGTCCCAGTTGATCTGAAATAGCCAAGAAACGATTGTAAGTCGATAGTTTTTTATCTTTCATTATTTCAATCAAACCTTGGTCAAGGCTTTCATTATATTTTTCTACAATCTTTTCTATGAGTCCTTCTTTTGAGCCAAAGTTTTCGTAAATCGTACTTCGACTCACTCGCAGTTTCTCGGTCAAATCCTTAAGAGAAAGCTTGTAAAAGCCTTCGTTCAAGACGATGTCATAGGTCAATTTTATGATTCGCTCATATCGTTTTTGTTGTTTTTCAGTTCTTTGCATGATCATAGTTCTTTGCTCATTACGGTATTTGTATACCTGTTTTCTGATAACTGCAAATCGGCTTTCCCAATTGGCTGATAATTTTCTTTTTCATAAAAACGTATTGCTCGCTCATTGCTTTCAAGCACCCAAAGCCATACTTTATTTTTTCCCGCTTGACGCAGCTCCTCCTCTCCTCTTTGGAGTAAGCGCTGCGCTATTCCCTTGCCATAAAAATGGCTAAGCATGTATAATTTGTGCACTTCAGGAGCAGAAAATGATTGATTGGGACATTTCTTATCCAGGTAAATTTTAAGAACTGCGATGGGATTCTTATTACAAGTAGCCAACCAAATAGAGCATTCCTGATCTACGATATCCCTTTCTATTGAGGGAACACTAAATTGCTTTTCTATTGCAATTGC
This sequence comes from uncultured Saprospiraceae bacterium, assembly GCA_938018185.1. GTDB lineage: Bacteria > Bacteroidota > Bacteroidia > Chitinophagales > Saprospiraceae > JALZVN01. The sequence continues at coordinate 1,266 of CALIIW010000139.1, read as the reverse complement.
AAACTCTTTAGAGACGCCCTCTTTGGCGTAAACATGAATGTAAACTTGACTAAAAAGTATGCTTATTTGATGTGCATCTTCAAGTATCGCCTTTCTATATTCTATTGTCATTGAAACAAATGTACTAAAAATGTTTTTTTAGTACAAATAAATATTGTACAAAATAAAAATTCTATTACCTCAACGACTCAACATGATTTGTCCGTAATATTATTGCTACCAAATGTGGTACTACCCCCTATAATTCCCCAAAATATACACTTTAGAGGATACTTAGTATTTAATCGAAATAAATACTTCCAACAATTTAAGATGAATATTGGTAATCATGAAAAGGTGGCTGAGGGTAAATCTAGTTTCTTTGAGCAACGAACAGATATAATCTCCATCAGAAAGAAAAGAGTACTAATAAAAACAAAATTTATTATCCGAAAATTTATGCAAAGAACGATCCCTGTTCTTAACGATTAGCAAAAGCACAGCCAATATGCCATTCGGTATCTGGCTTTAATATTCATTTCCTAGATTCAGAGGTCACATACGGCAAAGCAAATAGCTATTGTATAAATATGTCTATTTTAAAATTTACTCTTCACAAAAAATGCTTATTTCAATTTGGAAAGATATTTTTCATATTCAGCTACCCTAGGAGCTTTTTTTCTTTTTCCATATAGCTCAATATTATGTCCTTCATTTTTTAATAATTTTTCTTGCCTGTATAATCCACCAGGAAGCTTTTCATTTATCAACCCATTTAACTTTAATACTCTCCAATATGGAGTTATTTGTTTTTTATTTTGAAGTTGTTCTTCTTCCGAAGCCAATGCTATTTTTTTTAAATAAATGCTCGTTGGAGTTGAAGCAGTTAACTTAACATTTTTTTTCTTCGCTAAGTAGTCTCTTATCATTTCAATTGTGATTACTTTTCCTCTCTTTACTTGTCTGATTACTTTCTCAATGTCTTTAGGGGCAGGAATAAGAATTTTTCCTTTTCCATATTTATGTTCCCATTCAGGTGTGATTTTATGGATCTTTTCGTCAACACTGTCTAGATACTCTCTCCATGATTGTTTTTTAGCCATAATATTTACTTTTGAATTCAGAATAATTTTTTCAATTTTAATATAGGACTACCAAATATGCTAAAAGTTGCTGCACAATTATAAATATTGCTTGCTAATTGTTTGTAGTTGTATTCACTTTTTAAAGCTTAAAAGTTCTTTCCGGTAGTCAATTGACACAATTAAATATTTAAATGACGAAGTT
>CALIIW010000138.1 GCA_938018185.1 uncultured Saprospiraceae bacterium | reverse complement strand
CATTTCAATCAATGGAATGGTGGTGCTTTAATTCCTTTTTTAAATAATGGCTTACTTCAAGTGGTTGAAAAAGCATTTGGAGAAACCAATGCTAAACAATCTGTAAGTGACGATGTGAAGGATGTTAAAAATTCAATTTATAGTGTCGATGCATCATTGGAAAGAAGGGTAGAAATACTTGAGATTAAAACTAATTAAACCGAGAAAACTGACTACAAATGTTCAAATTAAATTCTACAATATTGGCGAGGCGCAGGCATAGGAAAAGTAACTTCTTACTTATCATATTTGCCTTTTTAGGTTTTCTATTTACATCTACTTCTGTAAATGCTACACATATTATAGGTGGCGAAATGAACTATACTTGTCTTGGCAACAATGAGTATGAACTGAGCCTAACTGTATATCGGGATTGTTTTTTTGCAGATCCAACAGTATTTTTTGATGACCCTGCTGCGATTGGTATTTTTGATCAAAATGGTATGTTAGTTTCCGGACTTTTATTGCCTTATTTAAACAATGATACGCTTACGCCAATATTGTCAGATTCCTGTTTGTTTGTTCCTGAAAACGTTTGTGTACATACGGCTTCATATAAATCAACTGTTACTTTGCCTTTTAAGCCGGGTGGATACACAGTCTCCTATCAAAGGTGTTGTCGTAATGAAACAATTGTAAATATAGTTGACCCTTTAAATACTGGAGCAACCTTTACGGCTACTATTTCTGAAGAAGCTTTGTTGCAATGCAACTCAGCGCCTAAATTTAATTCTTGGCCCCCCTTATTTATATGTGTCAATGAGCCTATAGCTTTTGACCATTCAGCCATTGATACAGAAGGAGATTCTATTGTATATAGCTTGTGTACTCCTTATGGTGGCGGAGACATGATAAACAATCAGCCACAACCACCAAATCCGCCTCCTTACACAACAATTAATTGGTTGTCGCCAACATTTGACGAAACAAACATGCTTGGCTTTGGTATTCCACTTAGCATTGACAGTGCAACAGGTTTACTTTCTGGTACACCGACAGTGAAGGGGCAATATGTAGTTGGTGTGTGTATGGAAGAATATAGACATGGAATTTTAGTTTCTACAATAAGAAGAGATTTTCAGTACAACGTAGGTGACTGTGGGGTAGTGATGGCAGATATTGGCAACGACACCATCCAGTGTGAAAATTTAAACGTAGAATTTATCAATACAAGCTCCAATGCTAATGACTTTGAATGGTACTATGGAGACCCGGCTAATCCTGGAGGCTTCAGTGATAGCATTGCGCCAAATTATGCGTACCCGGATACTGGTTTATATACAATAACTTTGATTGCAGAACCAGGAGGAGAATGTGCAGATACTTCTATTTTGGATATCTATTTGAAAAATTCAACTTTAACTGTTGATTTTAATTACTTCGTTTTAGAATGCGTTGATTCTGTTATTCTATCAATAAATAATACTTCTCTGGATACGGATTTGGGAATTGAAACTTATTCTTGGAATCTTAATGATGGGCAAAACTCCAATTTAGAAAATCCAATTTTTGTTTTAAATACGTCTCAAGAGTACACTTTAAATCTAGAGGTCGAAACAATAGATGGATGTAATGAGTCAACGGCTATTACTTTCTTTGCAAATGTTCTTGATGGCTCTGTGCAAGATACCTTTGCACTTTGTCCTGGTGATGGTGTTTTTCTCAATCCAGCTGCTTATGAAGGTCCTAACATAGAGTATTCTTGGTCGCCAGCTATTGGTTTAGATAATCCACTTTCTTCTAACCCTTTTGCAAGTCCTAGTGAAACGACTCTTTATACAGTGACTATTTCTGATACAGTAAATATGTGTTTTGGTTCATATAGTCTCTTAGTAGACATTCAAGAACCAAATGCAACTGTTATAAACGGAAGTGCAATCACTACATGTGAAGACAGTGTCGTCTTGTCTGCCAACTCTGATGAGATAGCTAGCTTTGAATGGTCAGATCAATCAGATTTTTCTAACATTATCTCAACTGAAGAGTCTTTTACAGTTGCTGTTGACGGAGTAGACAATTATTATTTGAGAACAATTTCTGAAAGAGGCTGTGTCTTTACAGACGAAATAGAAGTTTCTGGTGGCTCATTGGAAGTTGATGCTTTAGCTTACAACGATCTTTATTGTTTAAATAATGCTATAAATTTTGAATTGGTCAATAATGATCCTAATGATATAATAAGTATTAATTGGGAGCCTGCAGGCAATGTCATAACTGGGCAAAATGATCTCGAGGTTGTATTTAGTCCCTTAAGTTTAGGGCAAAATATTTTCTTTGCACAAATTGAAAGTCAATTTGGCTGTAGCCAAACAGATACTTTTGAAGTACTAGTAATCACTGACGATTCACCTACAGATTTTGATTTAGAACAAATAGGTTGTGAAGCCAATGAATTTTTATTGACTTCAGAACATCCTAATAATGAATATTACGTTTGGCATTTTAATGATCCTGCAAATCCAGGATTTACTTTGACAGGCACTTCAGTGAGTTATACATATTCTGATGCAGGAACCTATACAATTGAATTGATACCAATTGATGGTATGCCTTGTGAGTTGCAAGCAGTAAGCCAAACAGTTACCATCCCAGAAAATTATTTTGAAACAGCATATGATTATTCTGTGACTTCTTGTGGGGAAGAAATACAAATTAATTTCACAGAATCATCTATGGCTTTCAATGATTTATTATTTAATAAGACCATAACATTTAGTACTGGTGAAGTTTTCACTAGCAGTAATTTTAATATGACTTTTAGTCAAGGTGGTGTTTACAGTTTTACAGTGGAATTGGAAACAAATAAAGGCTGCCAATTCTCTTATGATGGGAGCATTGAAATAGAGGATTCTTTTCTAATGGATGCAAGTTTTATTGTAGCTTCTGTCTTGTCATGTGATGGTGGGCCTGTAGAAATTAATTCCAACGGAAATCCAGCATGGGATTATTTTTGGACACCTTCAGTTGGTTTGTCTGCTTCTAATATTATGAATCCAATTGCAAATCCTAGCAATACATCTACCTACTCGGTATTGATAACGGATCCCTCTAATGGATGTTCTATCACTCGATCTGTTACAGTAGAGGTGCCTGAAGTTCCTCTAACAGTAGATTTTGACTGGACTTTTTTAAGTTGCTTAGATATGGCTGAGGTTCAGTTTACTGACCTGTCTCAATATTCAAATGGAGAGATAGTTTCTTGGGATTGGGAATTGAGCAACGGACAGAATTATGAAGAACAAAATCCAATAATACTTTTTGGTGTTGAAGAAGAACTGTCCATTACGCTTACTGTGGTTACAGACGATGGCTGTTCTGTTTCTGCCACACAAGAAATTGAAGTTAGTTTGGTTTCAATAAATCTTCCAGATCCAAATGATGCTTTGTTCATTTGTCTGGGCGAAAGTTTAGAATTGAACCCTGGGGGATCATTAGATTATTCTTACAATTGGTCACCAGCTGGAAGTTTAAGTTCTGCATTAGCAGCAAGCCCGATAGCAACTCCAGAAGAAACAACAACCTATTCTGTTACAGTATCGGATGCGATAACAGGTTGTCAAGTGGAGCAAGACGTGACGGTTCAAGTTTCAACAGAAGACCCACAGGCAAGTTTCGAATTTAATTATTTGTCTTGTGAAGAATCTGCCTTGGTACAATTTGTAAATACTTCAACCTACGTTGATGGAGATATTGTAACATATGAATGGAGTTTTAGCAACGGAGAAACATCAGAGGAGGAAAACCCAACTTTAAATCTTGATTCAAACGAATCCATCCTTGTTACTTTGAATGTAATTGCAGAGGATGGCTGTTCAGGTAGTCTAACAGAAACAGTAGAAATCAGTTTCATAGATTTTACAATAGCTATTGATTCGCTCCATATCTGCAATCAAGAATCTGCAGAATTAAATGTAGCTGCTAATATGGATTTGATTTATTCTTGGTCTCCAGCAACAGGTTTGTCGGATCCAAACATTCCTAATCCTATTGCCAATCCAGGAGAAACAACCTTGTATACAGTAACTATTTCTGATCCAGAAATTGGAGACTGTTTTATTACAAGAGAAGTACTTGTCACGGTACCTGATTATGCGGTTAATATTGATTATGATATTTCTTATTTGACTTGTGGTAGTTCTGCTACCGTACAGCTTTCAGATCTTTCAACTGCTGGAGGTGTGGACATAGTAGCCTGGGAATGGACATTCAATAATGGGGATATCATGACAGAGAAAGATCCTGTTTTCGAAGTTGATGAAACAGGTACCTTGATATTTAATTTGACAATAACAACGGCTGACGGTTGTGATTATGAATTGAGTGCACCCCAAGGACTTCCAATAGTTTTGATTGAAACAGAAGCAATACCACAAGATACCTTGCGTATTTGTATGGGTGAAGAAGTTGTACTAAATGAAAATGGGATAACTGACTATACTTATACTTGGGAAGATGGTTTAGGGCTTAGTGATATCAACGTCATATCACCTATAGCAGGTCCATTGGAGACAACCACTTATCAAGTGACAATAACAAATATATCGATTGATACTTGCGAGGTCTTTTCTTCCGTAACTGTAATGGTTTATGACCAGCCTACTTTTGAAATAGAAGGAGAAGAAGACATTTGTGAATTAGACGGGAGTTTATCTGTAAACTTGGCTGCTGGTGAATCCATTGTTTGGTCTGAAGATCCTGATTTTAACACGGTTCTTTCAACTTCTGAAAATATTAATGTTACTCCTGGCAATGGAACTACTTATTATGCAATGATTTCGAATGATTTTGGTTGTGGCTCAGATGTTCAAAGTTTTACGATGAGTTCACATTATTTTGAAATTGGTATTGATGAAAACCAAACGATTTGTTTAGGTGAGAGTATTGAGATTAGCGGATTTACAACAATAGGAGAAGCCCCTGACACTTGGATTTGGAGTGATGATCCTTCGATCATTGAAAACCTAGGAAGCAGCATTGTTGTGGCGCCAACTAGCACGACTACTTACACTTTGAATGCTTCAAATAGTTTTGGCTGTACGGCCACTACACAAAGCATCACTATTAATGTTGTAGATATTGCTTCAGAAGTATTTGTTTCATCAGATAGAGATACTTTAGAAATTGGAGAAACTGCTGAACTTTTAGCAACTGGTTTGGACGGGTATTCCTACACATGGACTCCGTCAATTTATCTGAACGATCCTCTAATTGCGAATCCAACTGCAACGCCTGATAGCAGCACAACTTATACTGTATTAATAGAAGATGAAAATGGTTGTAGCACAACAGGGACAGTAACAATTATCGTTACTTATCCTATAATAATAGATCCACCACCTCCGCCACCTCCAGTTTTACCATTGGAATGTGAGGAGCCTTTCGTTTTCTTGCCAAATGCTTTTACACCTAATGGTGATAATTTAAACGATAATTTAAAAGTAGAAGGGCAAGAGATAACAGAGATGTATTTAGCTATCTACAATAGATGGGGACAAAAAGTCTTCGAATCAAATGATCAATCAAATACCTGGGATGGAACTTTCAATGGAAAGAAATTAGATCCGGATGTTTTTGGATACATCTTAAGGGTCACCTGTTTGAATGGAGAGAACTTTTATAAGCAAGGAAATATAAGTTTACTTAAGTAGATGTGAGATGTGAGATGTGAGATGT
>CALIIW010000137.1 GCA_938018185.1 uncultured Saprospiraceae bacterium | reverse complement strand
CATGAAAAGAAGCTTTACGTTTCAAAAGGGATAGGATATAGTTTATTGCCTTTTAGGTTTATGGCTAGAGCAGAGGTGGCTTATTTTGAAATGGGTGTTTAGTTGTTGGATGTGAGATGTCAGATGTGAGATGTCAGATGTGAGATGTCAGATGTGAGATGTCAGATGTGAGATGTCAGATGTTGGATGTCGGATGTGAGATGTGAGATGTGAGATGTCAGATGTGAGATGTCAGATGTCGGATGTCGGATGTTGGATGTCGGATGTTGGATGTTGGCTGTTGTTTGTTGTTGGTTGTCCGCTGTTGTCAAAAGATCAACTATCGTTTATTCAATGTTTCGGAAGCGCTCTTCGCTCAAGGCTTTGCTTCAAGCTTCAGAAACACAATTCGAAATTCGATTGTTTGAATGTTCGATCCCAAAGGGATGCCTTTGGCATTAATCGAATGTTCAACTATTATCCAAGATCTCCTACGATCAATCGACCATGATATTCGGTGGCTCCGATTTCTTTATGCAAGCGAGCAATGTTGTCTTGGGTGACTTTGCCAGCAACGATTATGGAAAAACGATCTCCGCTTAGGGTGATCATTCTTCTAAGATTATTAATACCGGCAGTGGCCGAGTTAGCGGCACCAGAAGTTAATATGCTTTTAATATTCTTAATCTTTTTCAATTGTTCCAATTCTTTAAAAGGAACTTTGGTGTCGTCTATTGCTTTATGAAAAGTGATGTCCATGCCAACAGCAAGGTTTGAGATCCTTTGCATGCGGTCGAGATCTACTTCTCTGTCTTCATTAAGGATACCAGTTACGATTTCTTTTACACCAATATTTCTTAAGATTTTGATGGTTCGTAGCATGTCATCAAATTCTTCATTAGAATAGACAAAGTCTCCTCCTCTCGGTCTTACCATGACCTTTACAGGAATCTTTACTTTCTCAATTATTTCTTCAATTAAACTAAAAGAAGGTGTGACACCTCCGATATCTAAGGAGGCGCATAATTCTAGACGTTCAGCACCTTGTGCTTCTGCTCTAATGGACTGGGCGAGTGAATCTACACAAGCTTCTAAAATCATGGTTTTGGCATTACTTTTTGGAGGCATCCTCAATCTTACGAAAATAAGGAAATAAAGGTACAGAAGAAGGAAATTAGGCCATTCTTAGAGTAAATCGAAAGTTCCTTCGGACTTGAATTCTATTCTGATGATTCCTTTGCTTTTGCTCCAATAGATTTTAGAAATTGAACTGTTGAATTGATCCTTGCCTTCTCTAGGAAATTCATAGACATCTTCATACTTCTTCCCATTTACCCTCAAGCTTACTTGTTGCCATCCTTTTAGCTCGCTAATCGTCCCTACCGGCGCTGGAAATCTAAAGCCTTTCAAGTCAATCAAAAAATTGATGATGCTTTCAGATTTATCTGTGGACCTCGTTATTGCAAGGATACTTTGTTCTTTGGGGTACTTAGGGTTTTTCTCCTCACTTAAATGAACGACTAACTCTTCTAGCTTAGAAGACAAGCTACCAGCATAGACATTGGTCCTAATTAAATGCTGATTTACATCTGAAATGTAATAGATTTTTGTGGCTCCCTTTTCATTTTTAAATTCAAGCTTTTGACCAGACGTGTACGGATTCCAAGCCAAATCTTGCTTCGAAAGTTTATAGGTTCTACAAGAACATAAGGCAATTGAAAGGAAAAAAAGAAAGCAGTATTTTATCATAAAACTAAGGGTCAAAAGCGTACAAAGTGACATTTTGTCTATAGAATAAAGGTTTAGCCTGCCATAAAAGCAGGCAAATCTAAGATTTAAGAGACAAGTTGGCCCAAATATACCAATGGAACGGCTATTGTGCTAGCTCTATTGAATAACATTAAAAATAACGATTATGCGTAGAAGAATTCAATCACAGGCAATACAAGTCAATTTTGTATTTCCAATAGAAAAAGAATTTTCCAATCAGGAAGAAGAAAGAGCAGTATGTATGCAGCTGATGCCGCTGTTGGTTAAGTTAGATTATAGAAAAGCGAATTTTAATTAGGGAGAAAGAAAGAATCCTAAGGTCCAATTGAATCTAGTTTATTGAGATTTACTGGATTTTGTTTATATGGTTAATAACTAGGCTAACTAATTTAATTAATATTAACTTTGTCGGAGCCAAGATTACCGGCCCCATAGTTCAACTGGATAGAATATCAGACCTGCCCGCATAGTTTAACAATACAAGCCATATGATAAGTAAGTTTAGTTCGATTCCAAAATGTAAATGGGATTTCGGGCTGGCGGGTTTCGACTCTAGGCTAGCTAAGTAATTTATCTTATCTTTGTGTAAGCCTAAGTTACTTGAGGTTTTTGTAAATGTTTAGACATTTGACTTAAGCTAGCATTAGCACTTAACCGGCCCCATAGTTCAACTGGATAGAATATCAGATTTCGACTCTGACGGTTGCAGGTTCGAACCCTGCTGGGGTCACAAAAAAAGCCTGCACATAATGTGCGGGCTTTTTTAGTATAAGTGAAAGAAAAACTAGTATTCTCCAACTTACCTTCCCGGACAATTCTTACATCGCTTCTTGCCTGACTTCTTATATTTCTTGCAGCACTTCTTTTTGAGTTGATAACTTACAGGGCTTAGCGGAAGTTCATAAAATAGAACCGCTGGAGGTAGTGAAGGTGTATAAATTGCTATATTCTGCATGCTGTTTATTTAGACTTAGTCTAATTAAAGGCAAACATATGTAATTTATTTCTTTTATACACACATAAAAGTGAATAATTCGGCTATTTCCATTCAAAAATGTCTTATTACTTTCAAATAGCTCCTACTAAATCTTAACCAACTTCTCAACAATGCTTTGACCAGAATTCAATTCTCTAACCTCTAATAAAAAGCTTCCAGCGGGTAAACCTGCTAAACTTATTTGGTTTGGATTAAAATATTCCTTTATCATGCGTCCAGCCATATCGAATAGAGTGACTTGTAGTTCAAGTTGACCATCAACTTTGATGCGTACTATATCAGTCGTTGGGTTTGGATAAATCTTAAGTTGGCGATTGGCAAGATCATGTGTCGCGGAAATCAAGTCCTCCCCATCACAGTCTTCGTCAATGCCATTATCTGGTATCTCCACTGCTGTAGGATTGATGTTTGGATTCGTATCATCGCAATCTTCTGAGTTAATCACATAGCCAGTTGGTGACATACAATCTTCTATAAAGACATCCGCATCGCCATAGTTATCTCCATCCGAATCGGCATAATAAACGACCAAAGGAATGCCTTCATCTATTAGCCCATCACAATTATCATCCATGCCATTGCAAATTTCTGCTGCTCCTGGATAGACATTTGGATCATTGTCATCGCAATCTGTTTCACTTGTAATACCATCTCCATCATTGTCTAAAAAGGTCGTGGCATCTTCTTCATCACAATCTTCATCTATGCCATTATTGGGAATTTCTACTGCTCCTGGATATACCTCTGGATTGGTATCATCACAGTCTTCGTAAAACAAATAACCATCGCCATCCATATCCAAAAATTCCACAAAGGTGTTCTTTACCTCGTTTGTGATGATCGCCTGATTTAAATCAAAATAGATTTGAGCTTTATTGACAATCGCATCAAGTTCTGCAATGTCATCATAAGCTTTGATGGAAAAGGACACATAACCGTGACTCTCTGGTTCATTGGTCAGGCTGTCTACCAAATAAATATTGGAGAAATAAAAGTTAAGGACTCCATCGTTTCTTGCTTGGACATTCGTTGGATGACTGGCAGAGATAAACTCAAAGGAACTTGGATCCAACAAAGGAGAAAGTGTATCTGTTATCAATACATTGTAGGCCGTATCATTTCCCGTATTTTGAAATCGCACTTTGTAAATCAGCCGCTCATCAAACTGAGTATAGTTGCTATTAGTCTCTTCCGCTCTTGATGGAGATACTTGTTTGTCATTTGGATCATAGGCACAACGCAAGATTTGTGAAACATTGCTAGTTTCCAATTCCACATACCCACCATCTTCTAAAATGTAAGAGGTCAATTCATAATGCATGGTGTCGCTGGCAAATGTCTCATTACCTCTTTTTACAACAATGTCTATTGGGTAAATACTATTTTGTTTCAAATCATCAAACTCGAAGGTGTAAACTCCAGCCAAACTGTCAAATGGCACGTCAACAATTAAAATGGTATCCAATGGATCGAATCTGACTTCTATTTTACCAGAATGATCTTGACAAGAATTGTTCAAAATATTTATCCAGTGCTTCCCTAAGGTATTACATCTTGCTACAGAAGAAGTAAAGTCCACAAAAATTTCATCAACATCCATCCCTTGTGAACAGGCAGGGATATTTACTTCATAATCTACCAGGTAGTTTTGATTCATTGCTGCATCCAATTCAATTGCTTCATTCAAACAGTATCGCCAGCAGTCTTCATCAATAATTGTGAGTTCATATGTTTCACCGGCGTCAACTTCAAATCCGTAACCTCCAAATTCGTCTGTTGTTGTTCTTTGGCCTCCCGGCGATATTTCTACTTGTATACCTGAAATACCAAGCTCCCCTACATCTTGAATACCATCATTATTCAAATCATCAAACACAATTCCTGTCAAGTTGGGAGAAAAGAAATTGTCCAACACAAAAACTTCTGTACCATACTTTGGATGACTTGCAATAAAGTACAAGTTATCTCTAAAACGATGCATGCTTTTTGGATTGCTGTGATTTGTACCGGGATACAAATCCTCTATCATAAATAGGTTCTCTTTTGAACCGTCAGTTACCCATAACTCGTCACCAGTCTCATCAGTTTCATGACTGAAATACAAGGCTCCTTCAAATGTTCCTAAAGTATTTGTTACAAATTTATTTTGAAAGTCTTCCAATAAAAAAGATGTTCCTTCGGCTGTTCCATCCGTCGTAAAAAGATTGGAATAAAAATCATAAAACAAAGCTTTTCCATTCAACTCAAAACCTCTGACAAAGTCATCTACTCCAATTATTGGCTCAAAAAATTCATAAGAATTTACATCTATTGTACTAGGAGGATTAAATGGGAATGTACCCAGCTCTCCATTACGCACAACGTAAAAATTATTTTTATCAGAAAAATAATGATCAACGTCTGTCAGCCACTGAGAATCAAAATCGTCTGAGCTTCCATCATTAAAATAAATATGATCACCTCTGTGGACAAGTAAGTAATCTTTGTAAATATAAATGTTATCAACTTCAAAATCCAATAAGCGATATGTGCCAGCCACGGTACCGTCGGTTCTCCAAAACTGATTTTCTTGATTTGGGAAAGAATACGCTGCGGCTTGAAAATAGAAAATGTCTTTATAAATTATAAAATCATCATTGATGCTAATATTTGCTAAATTAACCGTCCCTGCTTTTGTCCCATCGGTGATCATAAGTCCTCCATCATAATTGATGAGCACTTTGTTTCCATACCTAAACAATTCTGAACTAGGATTTGTATTTACAAATCCGGTTCTTGGAAATTTTCCCAAATGGGTAAAATCATTTGGTATTCCTTGGGTACTAAATATATCCAACGAGTCGGTATTTTTAACTTCTTGAGTGACTATCAAATATTCTCCTGTGGATTCTATTTGACATTCTTGGTCATAAATTTCATATTGCTCTTTTGTATCATCATTAAAAACCAAGAGTCTACTGTATTCATTTTCTGAGACATTCCAATCACCTGTATTGATAAACAATTTATTGCCTAAGGATTTAATACTGTTTAATCTTAAACTACCAGTTCCTGTGTTTATATCAGAAACAATTTCAAAAGACCCTGCTGTACCATCAGTGACCCACAATTCTACTGCATGTTCGGTATCGCTATTTTTAAAATAAACTTTTCCTCCAGCTAAGTATGGAAAATTATCTTCCACTTCTACATTGGTGGTAGCTATAAATTCCAATGAACCATCCGTTGTGTTTATTTGATAAATGTCTTTATCTCTAGTTATAAATATTTTGTCTTCAAAAGGATGTAGTTTATCTCTAGAAATAAAATCAACTACGACTTGGGCAGGCGCACCTGCGACATACCTGTATAATTCACTTGCACTCTGAATGAATAGAGAACCTCCTATGTCATAAATATCTCTAAATCCTCCGCTGTAATTTAAAGGCTCTGGAGGCATGGTACCATCATAGGCAAAAAAGTCATTGCCTTTTTCAAAAAATAAAACCCCATCGAAAAAATAAACTGTACCCACACTACCCCAATAAAAATCTCCTGTATCCAAAAACAATTCTGCAGTATTTCCATCACAGGCATATATCCGATCATTTTCAGGATCACTAGATCTATCTCCAAGTAAATACAATTTATCTTCAGTCAGCTGCCATTGAAATTCATCTAATTCAGAAAAAGCGCCAGGCAATAAAAGATTTATTGCGGACCCATCAATAGTAGAAAGAAGGCCTTCATAATCATTATCTTTTCCGCTAAATAATAAATGTTCATCAATTATTCCATGTAAAGTAATGGTTCTATTTGAGGCAGTATAAAAAATATTCTGTTGGTCGTTATTCACATTTGAAAACAGGATCACATCTTCATCAGGGGTAATGCTGTGGATAAAAGCTCCATCTTGTTTACTTAGAATATTCTCAATTGAAAAAGCAAGCTCCCCATCAATCGAATCAAATACTTCTTCCGTTTCACCAGTTGTTTCATCGTAATAAAAAATTCTATCACAATGATCCCAAAATCCACAGGATCCTTTCAATACAATTAGGACACCATTGTTTTGCGGATATAGGGCTTTGCAATTCTCTGCTGCACTAAGGATCAATTCAGCAGCATTGATGCTTTCATTATACCTATAAAGTTCTGTGCCCAAACCACTAGAAAAAGACTTTAGATTAATGAAAAAATTATTTTCATTTGAAGCAGTTATGGCATTTGCGTTATTACTCAAATCATTTTCTGAAGGAATAAATATTTTACTTGTCCCCTCTGATGAACCATCGCTGATCCAAATTTCTTTTTTACCATCGTAGCGATCTGCTTGAAAGATCAACTGATCTTTGTATTCCCCTAAGGGTTCTGGATTGGAAGATTTTGGGGAAGTATGAATATCCACATACAAATCAATCTCCATTGGATTTATCTGAGCATAAATAACTATTGAAAAAATAGAAAGGAAGCTTATTAAAAGAATTCTCATAGGATCAAATGATTTATTGGAAAGCCAAAAGGAGCTTTCAAAACATATAGTATTTTAAAATATGATTTATTTGCGAAGAAATCAAAGCTTATGAGGCCTTTTTGAAAATTAACATACTTTGAAGTTCTTTTTTAACAAAATGACGATAAAGTCAATCAAAAAGGGAAATATTTTTGCTTATATTCCACTAAAATAGTCGCGCTTCTTCAAAGGTAGGCAGCAAATAAAATATAGCATTACTGTACCAGAAAAATATAAACATGAAATATCTAAGCATATTAAGTCTATTCATTTTACTGTTTGTTTCCTGCGGAAACGATGATGATCTTAGAGGTGGTTTTATTCCAATAGAGTGTATGAATGGGCAATTAGTAAATGGCAATTGCGTCTGCGATGAAGGTTATGAAGGTTCAATCTGCCAAACGGAAAGCATCCCTGCAAAAATGATTGTTAGTAAAATTGTAGTAAGGGAATTCCCCTTAGCCGATACAAGTGGTGTAACATGGGACCTTGATTCGGGACCAGATTTATTTGTAGAAATATTTTTTGGTACGGAATTAATTTATACCCATCCATCTAATTATGAAGATGCAGAAGCCGGAAACACCTATGACTTTATTATCGAAAATAGTTTAGTCAATTTTGAAAATGTGAATGAAGTATATACGGTAAATTTATTTGACTTTGATGAAGGAATGGAGGCTCCTTCTGACTGGATGAAAGGCTCGAACTTTATCCCATACAGACCTGGAGATGGATTCCCTACTAAAGTCACCATTGATGCAGGTATCGGATTTGTGTTTGATATTTTTTATGAATATCAATTTAATTAAAAATATAGAATATTCTTTTTATAAAGCTGATACTCTCTGAACCTACGTTGTAGAATTTATTCAATCTTATAGAATATATAAAATAATATATTTAATATTAATTTTTTTATAATTACAAGATTTTACTATCTTGGTAACAAGATTCACACGTTTCCAATCTATTTCACACTAAAAATTAACTTTAACTGTGTCCATAATTGTATGGGTACAGATTAGATGAAGTATGTTCTGACTTTAAATTTATTAACCAAAAACAAAAAGAATGAAAAACCATCTGATTTTGATAGCCGTACTATTGGCTATCACATCTACTTGCCTCAATGCCCAAACCAATTGCGAGAATCCACCATGTGCAACAGCTGCTGAAGGCAATGGACCAGATCCTTGCCAAGCAAAACTGTATTGCTCCAACAGTGATGCAGTAGATAATGGCGTTATTGCCTGTACAAATTCTGCAGACACTGATGGATGTGGAATAGATGCTTCTATGGAGGCAATTCCAACGGCTACTGAAGACGCTATTTTTTCGTCTACGCTTAGTACTTCTTGTTATACCTCTGGCTGGAATGTCCAATGGATTAAATTCTATTTGCCAGTTGGTATCAATCAAGTAGAACTTCAAGGAGTAGGACAAAATGATGCTTGGGCACTCTTTAACCAACCAACAAACGATGATTCAAATTGTGGCTTAGAGGAGTTAGATTATACAGGTTATTGTAGCGATGCCAATCAATGGAAAACAATGACATTTCCAGATTTAGACACTAGTATTGAAAATTTATTTTACATCGCATTCTTTTATGAAGAGACTACAAATGGATCTATTAATTTTAAAACAAAAGAATGCGAATTAGTTTGTAGCCCGCCAACTATCACTTGCCCTTCCGATCTTGACCTAGATTGTGATGAAACTACTGATCCTACAAATTCGGGAACAGCAAGTTTTGAAAAAGGTTGTGGCACTGTTTCTTTAAATTATACTGATGTTGTAACAAATGGATCATGTGCTGAGAACTACACAATTACAAGAACTTGGACAGCAACTGATTCTAATGGAGATGAAGCAAGTTGTGCGCAAACTATTACTGTTTCAGATACTACGCCACCAACTATTTCTTGTCCTAATGGAGGAATAGTACAATGCCTATCTGATGTTCCTGATTGTGAAACTAGCCTGGCAAGTTCAAATGACAATTGTGATGATACAGTTGAGATTACTTGTACTTCTGTCACTGTGATGACCGGTAGGTGCAGTGGCACGGTCACTCAAACTTATTTGGCCACTGATAATTGTGGAAACATGGCTTCTTGTAATAGGATTTTTATCTATGAAGACGATACGCCACCTAGCATCACATGCCCTGATGGAGGAGCAGTGCAATGTTTTTCTGATGTCCCTGATTGTGATGCTACAATAGCTTCTGCTGAGGACAATTGCGACATGGATGTAGAAATTAGCTGTACTGCTAGTTCCCTACAAGGGAATGAATGTAGTGGCACAGTCACTCAGACATATACTGCCACTGATGATTGTGGAAATGTGGCTTCTTGTGATAGGGTTTTTACTTATGAAGACGATATTGCACCCAGCATCACCTGCCCTGATGGAGGAACAGTGCAATGTCTTTCTGATGTCCCTGATTGTGATGCTACACTAGCTTCTGCCGAGGACAATTGTGACAATGATGTAGAAATTAACTGTACTGCTAGTTCCCTGCAAGGGAATGAATGCAGTGGCACGGTTACTCAGACTTACACGGCCACCGATGAATGTGGAAATATGGCTTCTTGCGATAGGGTTTTTACTTATGAAGACGATATAGCACCTAGCATTAGCTGTCCAACGCTTTCAGATGTAGAATGCATAGATGATTTGCCAAGCTGTGACACCCTTCTTCCTTCAGCAACAGATAATTGTGATGATGAATTAGAGATTACTTGTGATCGAGTCATTGCTTTTGGAATCCTTTGCGGAGGTGTTGCTACTTATACTTTTACCGCCACAGACAACTGTGGAAATGTAGGCAGCTGTGAGGTCAGTATTAATTTTCAAGATACCACCCCACCTATGATCACTTGCCCTAACCCGATTACAATAAGCTGTATCTCCGATTTTCCAAATTGTGAGGATGTCACTGCAACTGATAATTGTGACGACAACTTAGAGATTGTTTGCAGCACACCAACGCTTGCAGGGCCCGGATGTGGCGAAACTGTAAGTATAAGTTATACTGCTATTGATGATTGTGGTAATGAAGCAAGTTGCGACTGGATGATCACGATAAACGATGAGGAAGCTCCTGTTTTAAATTGTCCTGGAGACTTAGAAGTTTCATGCGATACACCTTTACCTCTTTGCAGTGCATCTGATGCTACAGCAACTGACAATTGTGATTTAGATGTAGAAATTAATTGTTCAATGGAGGTCAGCTCAAGTGCCGATTGTTATACTGAATATACTTATACTTATAATGGAACAGATGATTGTGGAAACATGGGCACTTGTAGTAGAAAAATAAAAGTTACAGATGATAGCGCGCCACAAATTACCTGTTTACTTGCAGATATAACGATAGAATGTGTTGAGGATCTACCAAGCTGCTCCGAAGCAGACGTGGAGGTTAACGATGATTGCAGTGCTGTTAGTGTTACTTGCAAAACAGTACTTACGCCTGGAGATAACTGCTCAGGTATTTATACAATTACCTACACTGCAACTGATGCATGCGGAAATGCTAGTTCCTGTAAAAGAAAAGTAACCATTGAAGATACCAGCCCTCCCGTTATGAGAGGATGTCCTATTGACATTACGGTACAATGCATAGAAGATGTTCCAGTTTGCTCTGATGCAGGAATTAGAGCCATTGACAATTGTGGAGATGAGGTAGAAATAAGTTGCGAACAGGCCCTTATTGAAGGAAATAATTGTTGGGGAATTTACCTAACTACTTACATTGCTATTGATAAATGTGGGAACAAGTCTACCTGTACTAGAAAAATTGAAATTGACGATTTTACCGCACCAACAATTTCACACTGTGCGCCTGATATTACAGTAGAATGTTTTGAAGACATCCCGACTTGTGATCCAAATGATATAATCGCTACTGACAATTGTGATGATAATGTTGATGTGACTTGTGGATCAGCTCAATTAATCGAAGGAGATAATTGCTGGGGAATTTATGCTGTAACTTATACAGCGGAAGATAATTGCGGGAATATAACAACTTGTATCCGAAAAATTACAATTGATGATTTTACCCCCCCAACAATTACGCAATGTGCACCAGATATCACTGTAGAATGTTATGAAGATATTCCTACTTGTGATCCTAATGACATTATGGCTTCTGATAAATGTGATGATCATGTAGACATTACCTGTGGTGCGCCACAACTAATTGAGGGAGACAATTGCTGGGGTATATACGAAATCACTTATACGGCAACGGACGATTGTGGTAATCTAAGTACTTGCAAAAGAAAGGTAACAATAGATGATTTTACAGGGCCACAAATATCAGGATGCCCATCAAACAAAAGAATAGCATGCTATGACGATCTACCCGCTTGTGATGTTACCGGAATTACTGCTACAGATCGATGTGATGACCATGTTGAAGTGAGTTGCGAGATGGAACTCATTGAAGGCAACCAATGTTGGGGAATTGTTAGATACACCTATACAGCTGAAGATGATTGCGGGAATACAGCGATCTGCACGAGAGAAGTAGAAGTCGATGATTGGAAAGCGCCAACAATCCACTGCCCTGAGAATACTCCTGTAAGCTGTGTCAACGAAATTCCATGTTTCCATGATGTAGCTATAAGTGCAACAGATAATTGCACTCCATCAGACGAAATAGAAATACTTCTAGTTAGTACAACTGGAGGAACTGCATGTGTAAATGGATCTTTTGAAAAGACATACAATTTTTCAGCTACAGATAATTGTGGAAATGTTTCTTATTGCTCCGTAAGTTATTACGGGTCATGTCAAGACTATTGTACTTTCACTCAAGGGTATTGGGGTACTTCTGGTGGAGGAACCACACAAATCTTAAATACCTTATTTCAAAAATATGGCCCAATTGTTATTGGCTGTCCATTTGGAAATAGCCTGACAATATCGTCCCCTGAGTGTGTAATACAATTATTACCAGGTGGAGGGACACCAACTCCTTTAGCAAATGGCAATTTTAATGTAAACAAAAACAACAATTGTGATGTAGGAACAAATCGTATAACTAGAAATGGAAGGTTGAAAAATAATCTTGCAAATAACGTTATCGCATTACACTTGAATATTTTGTATAATCTTCATTATAATAATTTGAATATCACATATTATAATTTAGAAAATGGCTGTATTAATATTCCACCTCGAACTTTGAGGACTTTAGAAAAGTGTGGCTATGAACAAAATATTTCTGGATTAATTGCATTTGCAAATGATATATTATGCGGCATATTTGCATACCTAGGAGATAAAGAAGTAGAAAGGATTTCAAGTGACCTTACCCGTGCCATTACTGACATCAATGAGTATTGGGATGAGTGCAATGTTACTGACCCTTGTGACGTCATTCACTTTGATGATGATTCTGAGGAGCAATTAAGAGCATCTGAGAAGAATCCTGAAGAGGATAAATTAGCTAATACCCTAGAGCTTAAGCTGAGCCCAAATCCAACCAACTCAATATTGAATTTGGAATTCTCTGAGTCTTTAAATAAAGATGCTCAATTATTAATGGTCAACTCAAGTGGTCAAATAATTTTGAGTACTTTACTAGTCGATGCTTCAGGTTTAAACAAAACCAGCATAGATGTGAGTCTTATGGCTCCAGGAATTTATTATTTAAAAGTTCAATCTGGTAAAGATCAGATTATCAAGAAGGTAATAAAGATTCAGTAGATTTGAATTGAAAGATTAAAGATGGAGCGTTTGAAATTTTCAGACGCTCCATTTTGTTTTTATACAGGAATTTATAATAAATTACGACTGTTTAAAATCCGTCACTTTCAACTAACTTAACTCCCCCTTTTCACTGTTTAAATTTATGGGATATAGGAATAGTTGCAGTATCTGTTTTTTATTCAATTTAAAGGACATCTGATTTAACAAAACTTTTAATGATTGGAATGCTTACAAAAAGATTTGTTGTTTTTAAAGGAGGAATTTTATTATTATTTCAATAGCAATTCATAATTATGTAAAAATATTTATATTCGGTTATGAAACTTATTACTTACTTTCTTATTATAAACTTTGCAGTTCTGTCTATCTACTCCCTAAACGCCCAAAGGTCTGAATTCACAAAGTCATCATTCATCACCCTCAGCCTACAGTCCGCAAGAGATGGCATTCAAGATCAGAAAATTCAGATTCCAGAGTATTTTGGCACAGTCAATAGATACAACTTTCGCTATGAGCGCATACAAGAAAACACCAATAGGTGGTTTGCTGAGCTCAATTGTTCTCACTTTGGTTTAAACTTTGGGAAACCAAATCTTGATGTGGATAACAAACAACCTTACAATGCGCTTTTAATGGACAATACACTTAAAATAGCTTGGTCAAAAAAAATTGCTACGCTTGAAAAGTTTGGAATTCATGTGGGACCTCAAATCAATTCCAAATTTATTTTGTATAATGTCGATGGCATAAGGGAAGCTTCCTGGCTAAGTGCTCAAAATATTGAGCTTATGATTAGGGCCTTTTTACCAATAGTCACTAGGCAAAACTTGGAACTTTCTTTTACTTATCCTTTGCTTGGGATAGTAGGAAGACCCAATGCAGATCAAGACCACTCTTTTGGATATGTGAACCCTAGCTATACCTCTCGCGAAATTATTGATCTAGTCTATTCTAATCAAAAAGGTACCCATGGATTTAAATTCATCAATCCGGAAGTACAAGCTAGATACACCTACACTTTTGGTAAAATAGGATTAATTGCTAATTTATATTATGAATACCTCTTTTTAGGTACCAATCTCGATTTAAAAAGAAGTACCATCGGAGGTGAATTTGGAGTTTATCTCAAAATATAATTCCAAAATTTAAAACCCTATAAGACTAATAAATATCTAAGGCTTTTTACCTTTAGGTATGAAAAGTATTCAAATTCATAATGGTGGTGGTTTTGAAAACCTCAAAACAGTTGAGCAGGACATCCCTAAACCTAAAGCTGGCCAAGTCTTGGTCAAGTGGCATGCGACTAGTCTAAACTTTCACGATTATCTTGTAGCAACGGGAGGTATTAAAGTACCTGATGGCAGAGTACCTATGTCTGATGGTGCAGGCGAAATAGCAGAAGTAGGATCTGATTCAGGTACCTGGAAAATTGGAGACAAGGTGATGCCTTTATTCTTTCCAGGCTGGATCGCTGGATCTCCTACACCGAAAATTATATCTGAAATTTCAGGAGAATCATTAAATGGATTCATGACAGAATATTCCTTGGTCAATGCTGACTCGCTTACCAAAATCCCAGAAGGTTATTCTTATGCAGAGGCGGCTACCCTACCTACTGCTGCACTTACTGCTTGGAATGGACTGTTTGAAACGGGCAGTATTGAGTCTGGACAATCGGTACTTATCGAAGGAACGGGAGGTATGTCTATTTTTGGTTTGCAATTGGCGAAAGCTGCAGGTGCAAAAATTTATGCCACAACTTCCTCGGAAGCAAAAGCAGATCGTCTGAGAAGTTTAGGGGCAGAAGAGGTCGTTAATTACAAAACAGATGAGCGATGGGGAAAAACCATTTTTAAGCAATCAAATGGCGGGGTGCATAATGTACTTGATGTTGGAGGAGGCTCCACCATGAATCAATCTATTGAAGCAGCAAGAATGGGCGCTGATATTATTGCCATCGGAATTTTATCTGGTGGTAGAAAAGGCAGCATCACTTTTCCAAAAATTTTCTTTAAATTTATTAATATCAAAGGCATAGCAGTTGGCTCCAAAAGTATGCAAGAAGATATGGTTTGTTTCCTAGAAGAAATGAACATTAAACCCTTAATAGATAAATCTTTTGAATTTCATGAACTAGAACATGCGTTTAAATATCAAGCCTCTGGACAGCATTTTGGAAAAATCGTTTTACAATGGTAAAATAATGTTGATTTGGTGATTCGGTTATTTGGTGATTCGGTTATTTGGTGAGGCGGTTATTTGGTTTTTAAGAGGTCAATTTCTGAATACTCATTTTTTGTACTCAGAATGGTACATGCGAATTGGTAGAGGAGGAAGTTAGCTTTACCAAGCTTCTGCACCGCAAGGGCCAAACACAGCTTAGCAAAGCATACGGACATCTGACATCTGACATCTGACATCTGACATCTGACATCTGACATCT
>CALIIW010000136.1 GCA_938018185.1 uncultured Saprospiraceae bacterium | reverse complement strand
TCTGGATAAGTGTCATTGATTTCATATCTTGATGTAAAATCAATGCATGGCCAATCTCAATATCAAATCTAAAGAAGAAAATACATATGATGCCATTGTCATCGGCTCAGGAATAAGTGGTGGTTGGGCAGCAAAAGAACTATGTCAAAAAGGGCTCAAGACTTTAGTATTAGAAAGAGGAAGAGATGTCAAACATGGAGATTATCCTACTGCCAATATGGAATACTGGGATCTACCTTTTAGAGACCGAGTTCCACAAAAAGAATTAGACACTACATATAGAGTTCAGAGTAGGACAGGTTGGGCAATCAACCAAGCAACGAAGCATTGGTTTGTCGACGACGAGGAACATCCATATACAGAGAAGAAGCGTTTTGATTGGATTAGAGGATATCAAGTTGGTGGTAGATCCTTGATTTGGGGACGACATTGTTATCGTTGGTCAGAAATGGATTTTACTGCAAATGAAAGAGAAGGGATTGCAACACCATGGCCGATAGGGTATAAAGATATTGAACCTTGGTATGATTATGTAGAGCGCTTTGTTGGAATAGCTGGGATGAAAGAAGGCTTGGCTCAATGTCCCGATGGACAATTTTTGCCTCCCTTACCAATGAACTGTGTAGAAAAAGATTTTCGCGAAAAAGTAGCGAAGCATTTTGATGGGCGAGTTATCACAATTGGGCGGGTAGCACATTTGACGCAGCCTCACAATGGTAGAGGGAAATGTCAAAACCGAAATAGATGCATGAGAGGATGTCCCTTTGGTGCTTATTTTAGTTCTAATTCCGCTACAATTCCTGTAGCTATGGCTACTGGTAATTTTACGATAAGACCGCATTCAATTGTACATGAAATCATTTATGATAAAGACAAGAAAAAAGCAATCGGCGTTAGAATTACGGATGCCTTAAGCAAAGAAACGAAGGAGTATTTTTCTAGAATAATTTTTTGCAACGCATCTACCTTAGGTTCGACACAGATTTTGATGAACTCAAAGTCAGAAAGATTTCCAAATGGATTAGGTAACGACTCTGATGTACTCGGGCGTTATATCATGGATCATCATTTTAGATATGGTGCCTCGGCCAATGTGGAAGGATTTGAATCTGTTTATTACAAAGGAAGAAGACCAACAGAATGTTATGTTCCAAGATTTAGAAACATCGACAAAAAATCTGAACGCAAGGATTATATCCGAGGCTTTGGTTTTCAAGGAGGAGCCAGCAGAGCTCCTTGGTGGAGATTGGTTTCTGAATATACCTATGGAGCTGATTTAAAAGAAGCAGCTTTACAACCTGGGAATTGGAATATTGGTTTGATGGGCTTTGGCGAAACCTTACCATACGAAGATAATCGAGTTACGCTCAATGAAGACAAAAGGGACAAATGGGGATTGCCAACACTGAACATGGACGTCGAATACAAAGAGAACGAAAAGGCCATGAAAAAAGACATGATGGAATCTGCTGCAGAAATGTTGGATGCAGCGGGTTATAAAGATGTTGACACTTGGGATATGGGCTCTTGGCCAGGTCTTGGGATACATGAAATGGGAGGTGCACGAATGGGGAAGGATTCTAAAACATCTGTCTTAAATAAAAACAATCAAGTGCATGGGGTGCCAAATTTATTTATTACTGATGGATCCTGTATGACTTCATCAGCCTGCCAAAACCCTTCCATCACTTATATGGCACTTACTGCCAGGGCTTGTGATTTTGCAGTTAAGGAATTAAAAAAACAAAATCTTTAAATCATGACTAGACGAGATGCCATAAAGAAGACAGCTTGGTTAACTGGTTGTGCTGTTTCAACCACAACTGTCGCTGCTGTACTTGCTGGTTGCAAGGCAGATGTTTCAGACATTTGGGAAGGCAAAGTCTTGAATTCAAGTCAATACGAAGCTGTTTCTGAATTAGCCGAATTCATTTTACCAAAGACGGACACCCCTGGTGCAAAGGATGTATTTGTCGGAAGGTTTATTGATGAAATGCTAGCTGGCTTTTATAGTAAAAAAGAAAAAGACTCCTTTAAGCTTGGTTTGAATTCATCTATGAACTTTGCTTCTAATACTTTTTCAAAACCACTTGCTGAATTAAACAAAGATGAAATCAAACTTGTGATGGATGAGTTGATTCGTCAAGCTAAAAGTGAAACTGAGAAACAAAAGGATGATGACGATCCTATCAAGCCATTCTTTTTGCAGCTCAAACATTTGAGCATGTTGGGATATTATACTTGCGAGGAGATTAGTACGAATGTTTTGGTTTTTGACCCAGTGCCTGGAGATTATGATGGTTGTTATCCGTTGGAGGAGACTGGCGGGAGAGCTTGGGCGATATAGAAATTAAAGTAAAAAGCTGAAGCAGATGAAGCCTGTGTGCCTTGGCAGGCAGGCAGGTTGAAAGTCGAAAATAAGGTTGAAAGTTAAAAGTATTGTTTTATGGTATCAAGAGGATAACTTTCCGAAATCTTAGAACATTCTTTACTTTTTTCTTGAAAAAAAAGTAACAAAAATTCAAGGCTTTACCTAACAAAGCTTAAAATGCACTCGAGGCTAACCCACAAGCTAAAAACTCGCCTTACTGCCAATTTCTTTTATTTGGCTTCCTTGCTTTTGCATTTTTGGTTTCTATTTTATTCTTCCTTCTAGGCTCAAACACTTTAGCTTTGCACGGCTTGCCCGCCTCGGCATTTTACAGC
>CALIIW010000135.1 GCA_938018185.1 uncultured Saprospiraceae bacterium | reverse complement strand
GCTTTATGCATCAATAATACATTTTATTTTGCTTTTGTTCAAAGAAAATGGATGTATCTTTTGAACTTTCAGTAAAAGAAAGGCATTCCGAAATGGAACACCTTCTTAATAGTTTTTGTTAACCAGACTTTTATTTTTATTTAGTGTTTCAAAGTGCAATGGGGTTGTGGGATGACAAGAACCAATTCAAAATAAAAGACAAATTTAAAAGATAATTGATTTTAGGGAGGTGATAAACATACTTAACATTATGAAGATTGTACCAAAAACAAGTAAAAAAGGACTTTCGAGAATGAAATCATGGATGAGATATAATTTCATTGGTTGAATGCCCGAATTTTTCTTATTTGTCTAGAACTAAGAAATCTATTTTTCCAACTCAAACAAACTTTTAAAATAGCATCCCAGCAATTGCCCCTGTCATAAAACATGCAACCGTCCCACCTATTAGAGCTTTCATCCCTAGCTCTGTAAGATTTTGTCTTTGACTTGGCGCTAAGGCAGAGATCCCACCTATCTGTATTCCAATAGAAGAAAAATTGGAAAAGCCACAAAGTGCATAAGTTGCAATTAATATCGATTTAGGTTGTAATGAGATGTTCTCATTTGCTATTACTGCTTGTAAATCTATATAACCAATGACTTCATTTATAACCGTCTTCTTACCGAGCATTTGTCCAACTAGCATGGTATCTTCAGAAGCAACTCCAAGCAGCCATGCAATCGGCGCAAACATCAAACCGAGGATGTATTCTAGGTTTAAACCAGCAAATCTACCCGAGGTTGCTTCTACGATAGTTGCATTCAAATTGGTGAATTCACCAATGCTTAAAAAAACTGCATTCACCAAAGCAACTAGAGAAATAAATACAAGTAGCATAGCACCTACATTAACGGCTAATTTTATACCATCGGTTGTACCTAAAGTAATCGCATCAAGTAAGTTATTACCAATTCTATCTTTGGGCACTTCAAGGTTTGTATTAAGTTGCTCCGGATGTTCTTCAGGGAATAATATTTTGGCAGCGACAATTGCTGCAGGAGCGGATATAATGGAGGCTGTTAAGAAATGAATGGCATAATCATCGCCAATGATAGAGACAAATAAAGCAAAAACACCACCTGCAATGGTAGCCATACCACCTGTCATCAAACACAAGATTTCCGACTTAGTCATTTTTTCTAAGTAGGGTTTTATCACTAAAGGAGCTTCTGTTTGTCCTATGAAAACATTTGCAGCAGCCGCTAAACTCTCTGCACCGGATAATCTCATGATCTTAGACATCAGTTTTGCAAAAACATATATGATTTTTTGCAAAATTCCTAAGTAATATAAGATGGATGAAAATGCCGCAAAAAATACAATGGTTGGCAGTACTTTAAAGGCAAACATGAATCCGATCTTAAATGGAATTTGAGAGGGTGGAGCCGTAGAGAAATCAGTTGAAGACATCCAAGCTTCATCTGGCCAAGAACCGAAGACGAAGGAAGCACCTGCTTCTGTAAAATTAAGGAGGTCTACAAATCTATCCGCGATCCAATTAAATATAGAATAAACAAATGGAACCTTCAAAATTAGAATAGCTAAGACCATTTGTAAGGCTAAGCCACCAATGACAATTCGCCAATTTATAGCCTTTCGATTACTACTTATTAGGTAACAAAAGCCAATCATTACTGCAATACCTAACAATCCTCTGAAAATATTTACCAGTATATCCATTTTATTTAGTTGATCTTCTCAAATGTAACCATTGATTTTGAGAAAATACAGAGGGACTTTCTATTTTTGCAGTATGGATAAAGCAATTATTATTGGAATTTGTGGTGGGTCAGGCTCTGGCAAAACATCCTTTGTCAAGAAGTTAAAGGCAGATTTTGATAAAAACGATTTGTGTGTGATTAGCCAAGATGACTATTATAAACCAAGGGAAGAGCAATTTGAAGATGAGAATGGTTTCAGAAATTTTGATTTAATCACAGCTATTGACCATGAGCAATTTGAAGCGGATGTCAAGAAAATATTAGCTAAAGAATCTATTACAAGAAAAGAATACGCCTTTAATAATCCTTTAGCGGAAGTTAAATTTATTACCACCAAGCCTGCTAATATTATAATAGTGGAAGGTTTGTTTGTATTCCACATACAAGGGATAAGAGACCTTATGGATTTAAGAATATTTATTCATGCCAAGGATGAACTCAAGTTGGAAAGAAGGATACAGCGGGACGCAACAGAGAGGAATTATCCGCTTGAAGATGTTACTTATAGATATGAGCATCATGTTTTGCCATCCTACAAAGAGTACATAGAACCTTACAAAGATTCAGCGCATCTTGTGGTAAATAATGATGATAATTTTGACATGGCCTATAAACTTTTGAGTAGCTTTATTAAGGATAATATTAAAGGAAAGTAAAGATGATTTACTCCCTTCATGGATCTTTTTCTGAGTGCTTCGATTAATATATTATATTAAATGCTAATTTAAAATTGCTTTGTCTTTAAATTTTAAAAAGAAATTTTAAAAAAAAACCAACGAAATCTTCTTGAGCACCGTCTATACTATTAGGTCGTTTATTCAAACAAAGATTTTCCCAATTTCGGCCTTTTTACTGACTTGTACTGCTAATATTCCTTTTATAAAATTTAAAATGAGTTGATATGAAAAAAGAAATATTAAATCTAATAGGCTTGATCTTGTTATCAACTTGTTTGCATGGCCAAATGAAACATTTAAAAATGCCTGATCCAACTGAAGGTATGGTTGATGTTAATATCATCGATCAAAATACTTTCATTGTAGCAGAAAGCTGGGCCAATAAAATTTATACTACAAAAGATAATGGTGAATCTTGGACATTCAAAACTGTGAATACTATTTATCCAGGATCGAATGAGGCAATTTCTTTTATAAATGAAAACATTGGATATGTCCAAACTACAGAATTGGTAAATGGAGGTGTATTTGAAGGAGGCACTCAAGTTTCAAATTTATATAAAACTACGGATGGAGGAACCTCTTGGTCTATTATTACTCCAGGGGGATTAGATCCTGAAACAACAAATTTCGATATGGGGGCTATGTTTTTCTTTACTGAAAACATCGGCATGGCAAACATAAATGGTACATTTTGGAGAACGATGGATGGGGGGGATTCTTGGTTAGCAATAGGAGACTATCCCAATAGTGTAAACCATGATAGCAAGGCAAAAGGGGTGGCTTATTTCACAAAGAAATATCATAGGTCGGAAGATGCTCAGATATTTTATACAAATAATTACGGTGAGACTTGGCAGGAAATAATTGTTCCAAATGTAGAAAGTAATTCTTCACAAAGTAAAATTACAATTGTAGATAATATTGCTTACATAAGTTTTAATAACAGATTGGTAATAATTGAAGATGGCATAATCAAAGATGAACATGAATTATCGATAAATCCATTTCTTTTTATTGGGGGAGAAAAGCAAACCATGATTGAAACTACCTTAACATCAACTTACCCTCCTGAAATAAAAATCAATCAGTGGACCACTCTTGATTTTGGAGCAAACTTAACTTTAGAAGATGTGGTTGATGATGGTTTTGTTTATTTGATAAAATCGGATTATGATTTTAACAAAGGAGTTATGGTAGGAACTCAAGGTGATATTGTAATTTTTGAAACTTTAACAAGTCCAAATGCAATAGGGAATCAAAATCGTGCAAGTGATCTTAAAATCTATCCAAATCCAATTTCTAAAGGGCAAAGTATTTATATCGAAGGGGAAGGTATTGAGGGAAGTTCATGGAAAGTTAGCGATACGCTAGGTAAAACAATTGATCAAGGAGTTGTTGAAAGTAATATTCTAAATATCACAAATCTAGATGTCAGTGGAATATATTATTTAGAAATAAATTTCAATAGTAAAGTAATAACAAAGAAATTCATTGTTCAATAAGAATTTATTTCAAGTAGAGATTCTAGGCTAAACAGACTTATTTACTAAGTTCGTGTATCTTTTTCTCAATCTCTTCGATTTCTTGAACAAGCACTGCATATTTCCTTAAATCACCACTTCTTTGTACTTGCATTGCTTCTTCAGATTTTACCTTTAGTTCTTTTTTTAATGCTTTAGCAGGGTCTTTTTTGAATAATCCAAACATGGTTTAGTTTCTTTTGTTTATTTAACAAGGATAGTAGGAATATGTTTAAGACATTTCTTAAAATTAGATGTAAATTGTAGGTATACATGATTTGCTTACTATTATGAAAATCGGACTATTGATTCTTGGGCTTAGTTTAAGCCATTCTGTTTTTGCTCAATTTGAATTTAATTGGGGATTTTATATCCAACCTAAGTACAGCACTTTTATATATAATGTTGATGGTAATCCAGCAAAAGTGAATAATTTTTCTTTTTTGATTGGTGGAGAAGTACTTTTTGAAAAGGAAAGATTTGAGATTTCTACAGGTTTAAATTTGAGTAGACTTTCGGCAAATCATATTGATTATTCTTTGTCTTTTGTTTGTGATTTTGATCCTGTTAATGGGATAGATATCTACAATTCCTATGCAAGAGAAACCCATGAGATTTACTACTATGGATTGCCATTAAATTTTAATTATCATATTTTAGAAAATCGAAATTTATACCTTAAGTTGGGCGGGACCTTTTATGTTAAAGCTTCGGATTCTTTTGATCACTTTTTAGTAGAGTGCAGGGAGGTAGAATCTGAGATAAACTTAAGGCAAATAGTGACGGTGAAAAATACTTTGACCACTTTAAATTTAGGAATAGCTTATGAATTTATAAAAGAAAAATTCACTTTATACATTGAACCAATCATCGAATATTCTATTGATCAAGTTTTTGATGAAGGTATTATAATTAATACATCTTATAATGAAGACATTCCTAACAATTTGAATACACTTGAATTTGGGCTAAGAGTTGGTTTTAAACTTTAGGGAGTTTATCTTGAAAACTATTAAATAAATAATGCTACATATTTTTATAGTTATATAAATGGAGACAGGCGA
Source organism: uncultured Saprospiraceae bacterium (assembly GCA_938018185.1). Taxonomy (GTDB): domain Bacteria; phylum Bacteroidota; class Bacteroidia; order Chitinophagales; family Saprospiraceae; genus JALZVN01. The sequence continues at coordinate 18,777 of CALIIW010000135.1, read as the reverse complement.
TCAAAAATACGATTCTATTATTGTCGGTTCAGGTGCAGGCGGATTGGCTTGTGCGGTGTGTTTAGCACGAGCTGGACAGAAGATTTTGCTATTGGAGCAGCATGATGTTCCTGGAGGCTGGTGTCATAGCTTTACCTTGAAAGGTCAGCGTTTTAGTCCAGGTGTTCATTATGTCGGCCTAATTGGAGAAGGGGAGGGGAGCCATGAATTGCTTCGTGGTTTAGGTGTGGCGAATGACATGGTCTTTTTCGAAATGAATAAAAAGGGATACGAACATTGTCATATTGGAACGGAACGTTTTTCAATGCCAGCTGGAATTGAAAACTTGAAAGACAAATTGTGCGAGCGATTTCCTGAAGAAAAAAAAGCCATTATAGAATACGTCGATTTAGTAAAAACCATTCACTTGCAACTGATGGAAGTTCCAAAAATGAATGGATTTTGGGATCATGTTATGATACCTTATAGAACAAGGTATGTTGGCAAGTTTGGACTTTTCACTCTTAAAAGAGTTATAGATTGGCATCTTAAAGATCCATTACTTAAAACAATTTTGAATATTCAATGTGGGGATCATGGTTTGCCACCATTTAAAGCCAGCTTTCTTGTTCATTCTGTTTTAATGGCACATTATTTTGAAGGCGGATTCTATCCGATGGGCGGAGGAGGAGGTTTTGTGAAAGCGTTTACAAAAAGAATTAAATCACTAGGAGGAGAAATTAGAACAAAATCAAAGGTTGATAAAATTCTAGTAGAACAAGGGAAAGCTATAGGAGTCAAGTTAGCAGATGGAACAGTTATAAATGCGGATCGGGTAATTTCTAATGCAGATCCCAATATCACTTTTCTTGATCTTGTTGGGGAAAATAATATCAGTACAAAGCTTAAGAAGCGATTAGACAATACAAAGTATTCCGTGACCTCTTTAATTCTTTTTTTAACCTTAGATATTGATGTTACAAAATATGGCATTGATTCAGGAAATATCTGGAAGATTAGTGAAGCAGACTTGGATGCTGTGTATGGCAATTTAACGCAAGATAATATTCTAGAAGGAGATGAATTTAATGGCGTATTTCTCAGCTGTACCACGCTCAAAGATCCTCCGAGTTTTAACGGACGATATCATAATTTCGAGATAGTTACTTTCCTAGATTATGCCGCATTCGAACAATTTGAAAAGGAAAAAGATTATCATTCAGAAGAATACCTGAGCTTTAAGGAGAAACTCAAAAATAAGATGTTGAATACGGTTGAAAAGCTCATTCCTGATGCAAGAAAACACATCATCCAGGCGGAGTTGGGTACGCCTATGACTAACAATTATTATATAAATTCTACACGTGGAAATGTATATGGAACAGAAAAAACTTTGAAAGGTGTTGGCCCATTTGCATTTAAAGCTAAGACGGAAATTGAAAATTTATACTTGACAGGAGCAAGCACCCTTTCACATGGCGTAGGAGGGGCAACGAATTCTGGCGTTGAAACTGCGGCAAAGATATTGGGCTGTAGGTCCCAAGAATTATTGATAGAAGATGAAAATCAAAAACTTCGAATTTATGATGCAGAAGAATCTGATTCTTGGCCGGACTGGGTGCATCAAAAGCGAGCGGATAGAGTGAGAAGGTTTAAGGAAGTTGAGAAAATGATTAGCCGATTAGCCGATTAACCGATTAACCGAACATCGAACAATTGAATAAACGAATATTAGAGCAATCTAATGAACTAACATTCGAAACGTTGAGGAAATACTGAATCAAGACAGCTTGTTCCTAAGTAGGAACAAGCTGTCTTGTTTAAGGAAAGAATGAATGAGTTAGGAGTTTAAGGGGGAAACTATTTTCCAACAACTAATTTTTCAACATAGTCAATTCCATCAGAGCTCATTTGGATAATATAATGTCCATTTGGCAAACCACTCACATTTACCGTATTGTTTTTCCAAGTTGCAGTTAAATTCTGCCCTAATAAATTGTAAATTTTGATTTCCTCAATTGGCTTATCATGTTTAATAAAAACTTGATCGGTAGCAGGATTAGGATAGATACTGATAGGAGAGCCAGTCAAAAGAGAACTAGAACTAGTTACTACTTGAGTACAAGCATTTCTGAAACAACTATTAAAAGCATCTTCAACTTCAGTATTAGTTTGCATCAATTTCAAAGCCTCATCTGTACTCATGTTTCCACCTCCATAAATAGTGTGAGCCACGACAAACTCATTAACTGAGCCGGTTTTAATAAAGATTGGTTCAAAGGAGGTGATAGTTCTTCTTTTACCAGGCGTATTGTTTTCAGTTCTTTCTGAATTTGCTAAGGGATCCGTAGGGTCTCCTGTATATAGCGCTGTAATATTTTCATTGCCGACTACTCCATTCATTAGATTGAAATAGTCCAAATCACTTTGTGGAATTTGGATGTTGCTATCTTCATGTCCAATAGGCAAGAATATGTCTGCTTGGGCATAAACTACTGTGTCCGCCTGTTGACCAGGTTCTGTATTTATCAATTCACCATTTTCGCCAAAAGATTTTAATGTATTAGGTCCTTGTAATATCTGGACCACATGAACACTTGGGTTGTTTATAAACCCTCCAGCACAATCTGTAGTTCCGGCATTATATGCATATTGGATGCCACGCGCTGGAATTGAACCTATGAAATCATCTTCATTACATCCAATTTGAAAATCATTATACATTCCAATTCTTACATTGGTCATAGTCTGAATAGAGTGGCTTCTGATTTTATATTTTATAAAAATAGTCTTGCTAAGTACTTCTGAATCTGTACAATTGTAAGCAAAAACTGTTTGACCAAAATGAAGGTTGAGGGGCATTAAGTTAGTCTGAGTATGCATGATCCCATCATTGAAAGCAGAAAAAGTCATTTCATTCGGAATATTTTCATTGTAACAATCTCTTATCTCTACAGTTGGAAAATTGCCAAATCCAGGTTCATATTCACCTGTGTTATTGTTATCCCAAAAAGAGGATAGAGGGGCGGCGGTAATTACTGCAGAAGGCCAATCAAAGATAGCAGGGATTGGATTGTCAATTTCCATGTTGTCTTCATAATCACTTCGATGTGCGAGTATTTCAGATCTTTTTACTTTCCATATATTTTGAAAATCGGGATGCGTTTGAAAATCAGCCTTGCCGTTTTCGTTTTCGACTTGAATACTACCTATCAAATTACTGAGTGCATCAAGACCAGTAATCCAGAGTCCACTAGCTCTCAATGTACTGATTTGGGCATCGCCACCAGGTAAGGATTTATTTTTGAAGGAAACAATGGTTGCACCATTAGAATTGACAACTGCTTCAATATTATTTGCGGAGATGGTGGCTGAAAAGTTTTCTTGAGTTTTAGTAATTTGAATAATTAAGACTTGGGCGATTAAGAAACATAATAATCTTTTCATAACTATTTTTTTCTTAAGTTAATTACTCAGAAGCAAATCTTCCTACCAAATAAAACTAAAAATCAGAAAGCTGAAATCGGACCATCAACCATCGAGTAATCTAACAATTGAGAATCGATCAACCATCAACAATCATCAAACAACCAATTAATACCTCACCCTCCAATAAGGATTTTTTTTGCCTTCTATAGTTTCATCAATGTACTTCTTGACTATGACATCAAGATCTGATTGGGCAATCTTTTTTCCTTTTACTTTTTTGGGTAAAGCTGTACTGACTTCGGGCATTTCTATATTCACCTCTGTTGCAGTAATGATCGCGTCTCCATCATTAATGTCTAATTCTAGAATGGTGCCGGGTAGGCCTCCATATCCTTCTGGGCCACCCATGAAGTTGATTCCATCGGCAAACCAAGCGTGAATGGTCTGACCTTTGACAAGGTTTTTAGTTTCTGCTTTCATGCACAGATAGCCAGCAACTTCTTTTATTTCGTTTAATATTTTCCATTTCGTTTTTGGTATCTCTTCTTCTATGAGATATACCTTGCCCAAAGTTTCGATGATATCAAATTTCTGATTTGTTTTATAATCTCTTGTAAGGATGAACTTATCCGGTTTCCAGCTGTAGCCTTCTGTCGTTTCCTTTTCTCTTAGTTTGTATAGAGATTTATCACCTTTGAATGAAAGTTCATAGTCTCTACCCTTGCTATTCCAATTGCCCCATGTTAAAGACATCCGATCTACCTCTTCTTGAGAGATGTGTGGAAGCTTTGACATGATAGAGATGTAATCAGTCTTTCTATTGTAAGTGATCAATCCTTGCATCTCTTGCGCCTGAGCAGAAGGAGCGAAGAAGAAGAGTACGATTATTGTGTAAATTATATTTTTCATGTTCTTTTTTATTAGAGACGCAAAATATTGCGTCTTTGCGGTTTGTTGAGCCGCAATATTTTGCGTCTTTACTATCTGTTGAGCCGCAATATATTGCGTCTTCTTTACTATTGCGTCTTTTTTATCTTTGGAGCCGCAATATTTTGCGGCTTTACCACCATGATTTTTTATGAGCAGACGCCTTGACGCCCCTGATATTATACGTAAAACTGACCATGGCATATCGTCCTAAGGCATTGTTTTCAGCTCTATAACTATCTGAAGAAGTAAAGCCAACATTTTTATTAAAACTATCATAAAGAGAAAGTCTTATCTCTCCTTTGTTGTCTTTTAAAACTTGTTTGTATATGGACCAGTTCAAAATTGGAATGTCTCTATCAATATTAAATCGTTCGTTATAGTAACGATCATATTCGAAATTTGCATTCAAGTATACTCCTAAAAAAGTTTTGGCAGTCATTTCTACTGAGTAACTTTCATTTCTAATTTTCTGATTCTGACTTTCGTTTATGTCATATCTGGTATCCGTAAAGTTTAAATTTGCTGTGATATAAATTCCAAGGTTTTCAGCTGGCGTTATATTAAATCTAATGTATGGTCTATAGGACCAAGAACTTGTATTGTTCTCTACATCATTAACAAAAGATGGCTTTATGTTTTGAGTGGCATTCAATCTTATTCTTGTGGTAACTTTATTTTTTATTATAGGAAAATTCAAGCCACCATTGATATTAAATCTAGAACCTCCATCTACATTTATTGGTTGCGCATAAGTGATTAAATATTCATCCACCGATTCAGCCGTTGAAAATTGATTGTCATAAAGATCATAACTAGTCCTCAATGATAGTCGCACCCCAGAGATAGGGTAGGACTTGCTAAAGTTTAAATTGAATTGATTCGACAATTCTGGTGTTAAACCAGGATTTCCTTCTATGACATATTGTGGATTCAGATTGTTTACAACAGGTTGAAGATCTTCAATAGTTGGTTCTTTCGCATTTCTGGTATACCCAAAACTTAAATAGCCATTTGATACTGGCTCAAAATTCATTGAGAAATTCGGTATCCAATTGTTGAAAGTTTTATCAACTACGCCATTTACCATACTTGCACCAGCTCCTTGAAAAATACCATTCAAATCAAAGGTTTGATAAGCAGCTCCAAGAGAAATATTCATTCCATCAAATGAATATCTAAGTGAAGTTCCAACTCTGTGCATCCCAATCATATTCTCGTATGTTCTACTAAGATCCTCATTCAAAACTTCACTACTAGCTGATAAGTCATTTATTTTACGATCTCCTGTTTCTTTTCTATTGCTATAGTTATAAAAGGTCTGCGAAAAGAATCTCTTACTTAATGGCTCAACATATAATGCATTGGCTTTAAAATGTATCTTATCTCGCACATTATTATTCACTTGATTAATCAAAGCAGTACTGTCTAACACAGCGGCATCAGAGAAGTACTCCGTTTTAGAATCTTGCGTCCAATCATCTTCTAGTTCGGTATAAAGAATAGAAGTGTTTAGTCCCATATTTCTACCTTTCTTTTGGAATTTTTTTCTGAATAAAAGTAGCCCGTTTAACAATTGACCTTTGGTGTCAACATTGTTTTTTGTATTGGCAATGTTGGCTAATTTTGTGTCATTCTTAACTATAGATACTTCTTCAGAGAATCGATTGTCGGTTATAAAAGCGGCATTTGCTTTAAATTTTATTGTGTGCAAAGAATCAATTTCTTTTACATATTCTACTTCTCCTCTATGTCCTTTAGAAAGGTCGTTGTTTAAATTGTCTGACAATTCTGAAGAAGTAAAACCGTTATAAAATCTGTCTCTTGAACTAGTTCCAACTTTTTCTAGACCAGACTGATTGTAATAATAAACAGAGCTTATTTTGTTTTTAGTATCATCGTAATTGAAGTTAAGCCCACCATTATAATTTTCTGGTAGCCCACCATTTTGATCACCAGCAAAAAAGATGGATTGAATGCTACTTTCTAATCCACCGCCACCTCCACCAAAATAATAGGTATGTCTTCCACCGCCCCCAGGAAATCCATAATCTGTACCAGAACCAAAGTTAAATGATTGAGAACCCATGAAGTCTTGATAATCATCCCATGACAAACCATTTCTTCCAGTGTTGTTGCCTACACCAACGACACTAAATTGTATTTTTTTATTAAACTTGTTGTAGTTACCTTTTAGTTCTGCTCTATTCTCTGTACCTACACCAGCGATTACTTTTCCAAACCCACCTTTTTTGAACTCTTCTTTTAATTCCAAATTCATGGTCTTGTCTTCTGCTTGAGAAGTCGCTCCAGTAATCTCTTCTTCTTCTGTTTTTGTATCAAAAACTTGAACCTTTGAGATGCCTTCTGCTGGAAGATTTTTTGTTGCTGCTTTAGGGTCAGATCCAAAAAAAGATTTACCATCTACAGTTACTTTAGAAACATCTTTTCCATCTGCAGAAATACTCCCATCTGATTCTACTTCAATACCAGGTAGTCTTTTTAATAGATCTTCTACAGTGGAGCCTTCAGGAACTTTAAAGGTAGTCGCATCATATTCGATGGTGTCTCCCCGCATTTTAATTGGAGCCTTTGCTGCTTTAATAACTACAGTCATTAATTCTTCAGCCAGTTCATTCATCTTTATTTGGCCAAGGTCTATGTTGCTTCCATCCTTGGAACTGGCATCAATACTTTTAGGAATGTAACCAATGTAAGTGGTCTTTACCATGTGCTGCCCTGGTTTCACATCTTTAAATTTAAAAGAACCATCTAATTCTGTTCTCGCAAAATCGACCATGGTTGAGTCAGATTTTTCTAATAAAAGTACGGTGGCATAAATCAAAGGATCATTTAAAGTATCAGTGACAGTACCGCTTATATTGTAGGATTGTTGAGAAAATACGGATATACCAATCAGGCTGATAATGAGCAGAAGTAGTGGTTTTTTCATATGTAATTATCTGTTTACAAATATAGAACGCAGAATGTCTCAGAAGTGTCAACATAAAGTTAACATACTGTTATTATTTTAAATGATTAGCAATAAGGCTGCTAAACAAAGAAGATGCTAATTTTGGAGGAAAGGATGCATCCGGAAAGAAATGATCCTTTTTTTAGTAAGGTTTATTGTAATAATAGAAGCCTTATAGAAGTCAGACGATGAACTATGAATGGAATACTATAAACAAAGCTTAAATAATCTTTTCAAATTCTTCTTCACCAGTTTGCTGAATAAAGCTTCGAATTTGCGTGTATTTATTTTTCTTCATCTGTTCAAAAATGACATCAACATCTTGGACAAATTTGGGATCAATTAGTTGTTTGATGCCGTTGACATCATTTAAGTGTTCTAGATCAGGCATTTTATAAATCTGAGTTTGTTCTCCGTCTTCAAATTGAACACTATATCGATTGTTCATATATAATATGGTAATTTTATATTTGGAGTGTTGAATTTCGCCTGCTATTCTCATAATATGTTCTATTTATTTAAGCTTGATTTTCCTGAATGTGTTTAGAGATCAAGCCATATATTTTTTTTAAGCTTACATCTTTTTTAAGCATTGCTTCCTGCTTGCTCATTGTAAGTTGATCAGACCTTGAAGCTGGACCTGTTTGAGCTTCCCTAGGGCCCACTTTTACAATCTTTTCAAAAGTTTCTTTCAGAATGGGATGCAAAATTTTAAAATCTAAATCATTTTCAAGGCAAATCTTTTCTGCAACAGCTGCCATGTGATTACTAAAATTATTTGCAAAAACTGCTGCTAAATGAAGTTGTTGTTTTTGATTTTCCTCAAGGATGTAAATTTTATTCGAAAGTAATTTGGCAATCTTTTTTGCTAAAGTGAGCGATTTCTTTTCAGCAGTTATGCATAATGGAACTTTTGAAAAATCTATTTTAATTTCTTTATTTATGCTTTGCGGTGGCCAGATCACCGCAGCGTTTTCATAAATCCCTTCAAGTACTTTTAATGAAATACTTCCTGAAGTATGGATGAAAATGTTTTTATCAGAATTGAGATAGCTTATTTTACCTGCAACTTCTGCAATTGCATCATCACTTACTGCAATTAGATAAATATCTGCATCTCTATTTATTTTTCGCAAACTTGAAGTGTATTCACATTTATGAACAGTGGCTAGTTTTTTTGCTGAAGCTATTTTACGACTATAAATTTGAAGGATCTTTTGTTTTTCCTTTTTTAATTTTTTGGACATCTGCCAGGCAATGTTGCCGGAGCCAATAATTACAAATTTAAACTTCGGCTTCATTAAGCAACCTTTTTTGAAGAACGCAACAGAAGTGCTACTAAGAATCCTAGCATCATCATAATGGTTCCAATCCAGAATAAGTTAATTCCTGGGAATTCAATAGCTTCCAAAACAATATAATCAGAACGATACGAATTGGCAGCTACCGCAAATTGAAAGTCTTTTGCTGGAGCTTGTTGAGCAATGGACATAGATATTTTACCTGTTGATGGGTCTATCTTTGTAAATCTAAAATGAAATCCTTCTTCTTGAATTTGATCTTTTAAATTGAACGGGCTATTGTCACGTATTAAGTAGACTGGTTTAGCACTTCCATCAAAACCATCTTTTTCGACACGCATAACAGCAGAAACGGCAATGTCGCCTTCTTCTTCAATGTAGTCAGGATGTTTTGTCTCTTTATCAAATCCTTCAAAGGTGATTTTGTATCCATTGAAGTTAATGCTTTGCTCCCTTGTGAAATCAAAATTCTGATAGCCAAGTTCTGTTTCTGTTTTGAATACTTCAGATAAGGTCTTTTCAGTAAGTTTTATCTTTAAAGCTATTTCATTAATCTGTGCGGGATAATGATAAATTAAGGATGACCTTACAACTATCATTGGTTCAACTTCATAAATTTCTTCTGGCTTTTCTATGAAACTGATTTTCATTTTCAATCCAAGAGCAAGGTCCCCAGCTTCTTTTTTGTATTCCTCATGTTCAGGGTCTTTATTTATTTCTGTTACAACAGCCTTGAATACTTTTACGTAAGCCGAATCGGGTGTAATTTGCAAAGTATCTTTGAATAGAAGCTCTTCTCCAATACGGATATCGATCATTCTATAGTTTAGACTGTCTTCCTTAGCCTTAGCTTCTTCTATATCTGACTCTCCCGGAGGAAGACCTGCGATATGTGAAAAGATATCTTTTGTCAAATATCTTTTTGTAGATGGATTGTAGGCAGCAATTTTTGTAAACTTACTATTGTACAATGCATTTGGGGTAAGATTGAATTCTTCATAAGTGTTACCCATTTTATCGATCTTTTGATAATTGACTTTGAAGTAGCGCATATTATCAACTATGGAATCACCGGTATAAGTTACTTTGTATCCATTGATGTGCATTGGGGAGTCCTTTATTAGAAGAACATTTTTACCAAGCATGTCATCTGGGAGCAAACCTCTTTGAGCAAAAGGGTTGGTCGAAATATGCTTTTGGTTTAAACCAGAGGCTAAAATTCCGATTACCATAATTCCGAAGCCTGCATGTGCAAGGAAAGAAGGTAATTGATGTTTGTTCCATTTTGTAAAAGTCAAAAGGACATCTAAGTTTGCAAAGATTGTAAAGTAAGCAAAGAACATCATCAACAAATGTTGCCAAGCATTCACTTCTATCCACAGAGTGGTCAAGTAACTTAATGCTATAGCTAATACGCTACAAACTCCCACATGTATCCAAATCTTTTTTGCTCTGCCTTTTATGTTGAATTCTCGATATCTCAAATATTGACCTACCCCAGATAACAAACCAATGAAAACAGCAATCCACAACTGGTATTTGTTGTAATGTGTAATTGGTTCTAAAGGGGAAGTAAGTCCTAAATCGTAATTGAATAAACTCGCTACTTTATTATAAACTGGTATGGAAGTCGTAAAGGTGATTAGTATAGAAGAAAAGAGTAAAACCAAAGAGCCTGTAAACATCCAGAATTCTTTTGAGAAAAAGGTCTCTTCTTTTTCAGGATATGGGACAGAAGGAAAACCTTTTATCATCATAAAAATGGAACCAAAAACACAAGCTAGAATAAAGATCAACAATTGATTTTCTAAACCCATTTCTGTAAAAGCGTGAACAGAAGTATCTCCTAATACACCACTACGCGTTAAAGTTGTCGAGTAAACAATAAGAATGAAAGAGAGCAAGTAAAACAAATAGGTTGTCTTAATGGAATAGCCTGTACTCTTAGAAATTAGATTTGTATGTACACCTGCTATCATTATCAACCAAGGTACCAAGGAAGTATTCTCAACAGGATCCCAAGCCCAATACCCACCAAAACTTAAGGCTTCATAAGCCCAGGCTCCTCCCATAAGAATTCCTGTTCCTAAGATGAAACCAGAAAACAATGCCCACTTTAATGCTGGGCTCAACCACTCTTTGTGATCCTTTGTCCAAAGCCCAGCAACAGCGTAACTGAAAGGAACTATTGTACTTGCAAAACCTAAGAATAGGGTAGGCGGGTGAATGGTCATCCAATAGTTTTGAAGTAAAGGATTTAGACCATCCGCAAATTGAGCCAATTGCAAAACATAGTCTTCTTTTGCAAATAATGGCAAGGCTGCTGTGTCTCTAAATAGAACCATCGGACTTGAGCCAATCTTAAGATCGCCAAAGTGAAGTCCAAGAATCATTGTGCCTATAAAAAATTGTATACCTGCAATACAAAACAGCACAGGACTTTCCCATTTTTTAGCTGAGAAGATAAGGATGACACCAAGAATTATGTGCCAAAACATCCATAACAAAAAGCTACCTTCTTGACCTTCCCAAAAAGCTGAAAATATATATTTAAAAGGCAAGTCTTCGCTGACATGTTGAAAGACATAGGAGTATTCATAGTACTTGTTAAGCATGATGTGGAATATGATTGCGATGGCAGTCATAATACTAATACCATGGACCACAAATCCCAATCTACCCATTGCTCTCCAGGTTGTAAACTGATTTGTATTTCGTTTTTGGGTCGCCATGAAATAACTTATGGCTGAAAATAAACTTGCAACAAAGGCAAGTACTATGAGGAAGTGCCCAATTTGACCAAAAATCAAGTGTTCCCCTATGTATTGAATTTCTTTCATGAATTGACTGTGATACTTTGGCTAATGATCTTAGGTCTGCTTGTATATTGTAATATAAATGTGAGGATTTATGTTCTAAATAAAATCAACCTTCTTGAATCATAAGGAATTCTTCTTCGTCCTTATATTTTGAAGGGCATTTTAATAGCATTTCAGAAGCAACAAAATCTTCCCCATTTATTTTTCCTGTCAAGACCACTTGTTCTGATAGTTCAAAATCTTGAGGCTTTGCTCCAAGCAAAACAACTTTCTTTTCAAGGCCCTCAACATCTCTCAAATAGAAACTGAAATAATTAGGATCCTTTTCAGGATTATAATACATCTCTTTTTCTTTAATGAGTTGTCCTGCCACCTTGACTTTCTTTCCACTAGCAACTGCCTCAGAGAAGGAAGAATAGGTTGCGATATCATTTGAAGCCATGAATAATACGCCAATAGCTAGGATAATCATGATTATAGCTACAATATGTATTTTTTTCATATCTAAAGATTTTAACGAAATTACTTATAAAACAGCTTATTTATTTCACTATTATGTAAAACTCTTCATTCTTTTGATAAAAAGAAGAAAAATGCCTGCTCACTGAATAAAATAGAGAATTAAAAATGGCTTTTTTAAGCTAATTAGATTAATTTTGAATTCCGATTAGCTTACTAAATAGAATAATGGAATCGACACAAGAACTTAATCCTTCAGATTCTATCTTTCCAACTAAAGATTACATAGTATTACTTAGAGAAATAAACATTTGGCAACTGACGAAGGTAGTTTTATCTAATGTAAATCTTACTGTAGAGTCTGGTGAATTTGTTTATTTAATCGGCAAAACCGGAAGTGGTAAAACAAGTTTGCTGAAGACATTATATGCTGATCTTGAATTGAAGGAAGGGCATGCATTGATTTTGGGATATGACCTAAAGAAGATCTCTGAGAATGAAATTCCATTTTTAAGAAGAAAATTAGGGATTATATTCCAGGATTTTCAATTGCTATCGGATAGAAATGTATATGCTAATTTGGAATTTGTTTTAAGAGCAACAGGATGGCAAGACAAACGAAAGATTGAAGCCAGAATTTCTGAAGTATTGATCATGGTCGGCTTAGAAGATTTTGGAAACAAGAAAGTTCACGAAATTTCAGGAGGTGAACAACAAAGAGTTGTCATAGCAAGAGCCTTACTAAATAAACCAAGTTTACTTTTGGCAGATGAGCCAACTGGAAATCTTGACCCTGATACTACAAATGAAATTATTGCATTGTTTAGAAGATTATCAATAGATTATAAAATGGCGGTTTTAATTGCAACTCATGATCACAGGATAATCGAAGAATTCCCCTCAAGAACCTTGGAATGCAAAAATGGAAAGCTATTAAACTTATGAAGGAGCCTATAGGGGGCAGATAAAAATCGTAATTCCTATATGCATTTATATGTTCAAGATTTACCAACTAATTAAAAGCAGAATTTAATGTATCGAATATTACTTGTATTTATTTTTGTATCTACAATAATAACAAGCTTAGCATTAGCTCAAGATGAGTCAAAAGATAAATACTTTGGATTAGGCCTTGAAACGGGTTTATGGATTTCAGATCCGGGAACATTTGCTGGAACTAAGAGAGCTAGTATAGGTTTACGGTTCGATTTTTTTGGGAAAAAGAAAAAAGGTGGTTGCTTTACGACAGGATTATCAATTTTAAGTCTAGGAGATTATGACAACTATTTGGATATAACGGATAGTGAAAACATTACAGTTACAGAAGATATTCGAACCTATATAAAAGGCTCTTATAGAATAAAGTTTTTCAGTATTCCTCTGCTTTATAAATACCAGAAAAAGTGGTGGTACTTTGCGCTAGGCTTTGAACCATATTTTAAAGTGAACCAACAAGAGATGCATTCAGTGTATGATGGTATCCGTTCGGACTTTTTAGGCAGTGATTTTGAAGATTTTGATAAAGAAAAACTGAGATCAGTCAATAGTACTTTTAACTTGTCATTTGCTTTGCAAATACCATTAGGCCCAACTTGGCATTTTTACATGGAACCAAATTATCAGATTCTAATGGCCTCTGTTTATAAGAATAATATTGATGATTTAAATAGAAGTTTTTTCTTTTTAAAACTTGGATTGAAGTCAAAAATATTTCTTCCAAACTCAGGAGCAACAAAGAAATAAATACTATCTGAAGTTTCTTGTTCTTTGATGAAAAATAAAAGAACAAATAAATATTTATTTTAAATTATGCATTAAAGATTTGTTTCAGACTTGTTGAACATAGATTCAACGAAAGCTCTTTTATTAAAGATCTGTAATTGATGTATACCTTCTCCAATTCCCAAATATTTAATAGGGATTTTAAATTGATCAGTAATTCCAATAGCTACCCCTCCTTTAGCAGTGCCATCTAATTTTGTGAGAGCCAAAGATTTTACTTCTGTGGCATCAGAAAACTTTTTGCATTGTTCAATTGCATTCTGCCCAGTTGTAGCATCTAAAACCAACATAACATCATGAGGAGCGCCCTCTAATTTTTTACCCATTGAATTTTTGATCTTAGTCAATTCATTCATTAGGTTTTTCTTTGTATGAAGTCTCCCAGCTGTATCCACAATACAAATATCACAATCATTATTGATTGCATATTGCACAGTTTCATAAGCTACAGCTGCTGGATCTGCATGCATTCCTTTGTCGAAAAAATCACAACCTACCCGATCGGCCCAAACTTTAAGTTGATCCACTGCTGCAGCTCTAAAGGTGTCACCAGCACCAATGACTACTTTTAAACCTTGCATTCTATACTGATACGCTAATTTACCGATAGTGGTTGTTTTGCCAACACCGTTGACACCAACTACTAATATTGTATATGGTTTCTTAATATCAGCAGGAGGTAAGAATTCCTCCAGTTCTTCTGTATTGGTTTCTGTTAATAGGTTGACTATTTCGGATCTTAAGATTTCATGAAGTTCATTCGCATTGAGGTATTTATCTTTAGCTACTCGTTCTTCAATCCTGTCAATTATTTTGATTGTTGTATTTAGACCAACATCAGAGGAGATAAGTACTTGCTCGAGTTCGTCAAGTACTTCGATATCTATTTTTGATTTTCCAGCGACAGCCCTAGAAAGCTTGTCAAACATTCCAGTTTTCGTTTTTTCAAGACCTTTTTCAAGTTCTTTCTCTTTGTCTTTATTGAAAAATTTATCAAAGAATCCCATAATTGTTGGTTGTATTAAGCTAATATATATTTGTTACCATTGGGTATAAAAAAAGGACTTTCCTTTAAAAGAAAAGCCCTAAAATTTCTTTACACCAATTGGTTTTTTAAACAGTACAAAGAATAAAATAGTTTTTACTTCTTAGCAAAAAACTCTTTTACCTTATCCTTGTGAATCATTAGTTCTTTATAAGTGTATTTTCCAGTTTCTGGATCTTTTACACTTTTAATAACTTTCACAAAATCTCTTCCTGAACCTGCATTTGCAGCTCTTTGAGCTACTCTTGCGTTTTTGGATACTTTAGCCATTTTTGATGTTTAAAATATTTACTATTTGATTTCTTTATGAATGGTAACCTTCTTCAAGATAGGGTTGTATTTCTTCAATTCCAATCTATCCGGAGAATTCTTTCTATTCTTTTGAGTAATATATCTAGAAGTACCTTTTGCCCCAGAAGCTTTGTGTTCTGTGCATTCAAGGATTATCTGTTGTCTATTACCTTTACTTTTCTTAGCCATGGCTTATTATTTGACATTTAATTTAACACCAGTATTAACACCGGCCTTTTCCAATTTTTTCAAATAGGCAAAAATCCCTAATTTATTTATATCTCTAAGTGCTTTTGTAGAGATCTTTAGGTCTACCCATTGTTCCGTTTCAGGAATGTAGAACTTCTTTTTTATAAGATTTGGTAAGAAACGTCTTTTGGTTCTTCTTTTAGAGTGAGAAACATTGTTTCCTGCAATTGGACGCTTACCTGTAAGTTGACAAATTCTAGACATGATTATTCTATTTTAACTAATCCTCTTTTCTATTCTTCAAAACGACTGCAAAGATAGTTTTTATTTAATATAAAGGAAAGTCTTTTTTGTATAAAATCGAATATTTTTACTTGCCGAAAAGGCCTGTTTTATTGGATTTGCCACTTTTCCTGTATATCAGACTTAAATTTAAGAATTCTTAGCATTTCCTCTGATTAATAATTTGTCCACTTCTACTGGTGTCTTTGATTGGGTTTTAAGCAAGTAGCAAGCATAAGGGAAGCTAATACACCATAAATTATTACTTTGTTTTATATAAGTCCTAATACCTATTTTCTTTAGCTCAAACGCTTAAAGTTTAAAAAAATGACTTTTGAAAAATTGACTTTCTTTATCTTCTATTATTATATAATATAGGCCTAGATCTAATTTGGAAACATTTATAGGTAATCTTTCTCCTTTCATAACAATTAGACCAACTGAATTAGTGATGATCCAATTTTTAGCTTCAATTTGCTCCTTGAAATGTAATAGTTTGTTTGTTGGATTGGGATAAGCCACTATATTTTCGCTTTTGAGATTTGAAACAACATTGGGCTCTTTTATCTCAGAACAGGCTGTTAAGGCAGAACTGTTATACCTGAATTGCGCCTCGTTTTCGTAGGCTCCAATTTCATTTTGAGGGCCAATAGGTGGCCAAGAATTATTTTCAATATAAAAGGTAGGAGTTTCTACTAAATACAAGCTAAAGTCAGGCAATTCATCAGTACCAAGAGGAATTATATTTCCTCTTTGATTGTTTCCATGTTCAAAATGATCAGTGCCCTGCAAAGCATAGTTACCTAATAAAAAGCCGTCATTTGTAATTTCATTTCCAACAAAATTTTGTCCATCTGATGCAGGACTTGTATTCATAAAAATCCCGTAAAGTTCTGTTCTATTTCTAAAGAAGGTATTTCTAGGCCCATTTATACCATGAGAATTATCTATGACAATTTGTTGGCAAACATTTCCCTCAAATAAATTGAAAGATGGATAATTTCCATGTAGCACCAAATCACCAGCAGAATTAGCTGGTAAGGCTGTGTCTGACCAAAAAGGTTCTATGCTATAATTGTAAGAAATAACATTTCCATTGGCTCCAGCCTGTAATAAGATAGCATGTCTAAGTTTTTCAAAAACATTGTTGTATATCAAACAATCACCTGAAGTAAATTGTAAAACGACACCGTAGGCTTTGCCTCCTCCTCCAAATCCGAAAGCATCATTAAAGTAGGATCCGGCTATTTCAATTTGACTGGATTTTTCTAAAGTAATGTGTCCAAAATTGCAAAATTTGCTAGCTATACATTCGACCTTACAATTGACTGCAGAGCTAAAAAATATATTGCTCGTTTGATTTACAGTTTCATCTTCTCTTTCAATGCTTATTTTTTCAATAAACACATTTTCTTTTGGGATCAGTTTACTTGCGCTTATGTTGTTTGCTAAATTTAGTTCAATTCTGATGACTGCGTTTAAAGTAATTTTATTTCCTTCGATTTTCTTTACTTGAACTATTTGACCTGCTGATCTTTTTGCCCAATCAGAGGTGATTAATGCTGAATCATCTTGGGTTAGAATAAGCCATTCACCTACTGACAATGGCTTGATTAAGTTCAAATAAATTGCTGTATCTCCAATTTGGACATTTTCTGTAATGTCGAAAACTTCAGCACCAAGCGCTCCTCTAACATTTATTAAGTTAACATTGGCCTCGGGGTTAAATTGCAAAAAAGTAGAATCTGCTCCAGCTCCGATGAGTCTAAAATTTGATGGAAGTGAAACAGGGTTTGTGAATTTATAGCTGCCAACTGGAAAGTAGACCTCTATGTTTTTCCCTTCATGTATTGTGATCAATTGATTTAAGATTTCATCATTGGGCAATAGACCAGTTGGGTCTGCACCTTCATTTACAAAATCTAAGGAAACTTCTACTTCAAGAGTATTATTTTGTGATCCCGCTTTAGTCCAGGGTGTGATGCGTTCGATAGGAATTGTTTGCGCAAGCAAACAGAAACTAAAAAAAATTAAAATTTTACAGAATAAAAATTTCATTGGCTGAGGCTTTAGAATTCATTTAAAGGTAAGTCCTGTTTTTTAAAAATAAAAGCCCTTGGCAAAATCACCAAGGGCCCTTTTAAAACTAAATACTAATTATTCTTAGGATAGTATTTAATTTTGATAATGAATACAATTTTTTTAATCAACTATTAATAGCGGTATCGTTTTGTTCGCCTTATTTGTGATCACTTGCAAATAATACATACCTGGAATGTAATTTTCTATAGAAATTATTTCCTTGTATACCCCTGCATTTTGCTGACTATAATTAATTTCTTTTAGCATTTCACCTTTTATGTTGAAAAGATTAATGGCCGTATTAGAAATTTCTCCAAGTGTATAATTAATTGAAGTTTCTCCTTTTGCAGGATTAGGATAAACTTGAACGTCCTGTAAGTTAGCTCCCGCTTCAAGCGCTTGTCTCAGTGAAATGACAGAAGGTCTGTTCATTTGGGCTGGCCATAATGGATAAGCTCCTCCACCTGAAAGTGCTACCCAAGGTTGGAAGGTACCTTCGGTCAAAGAACCAGTTGCAAAGATTGTCGCTGTATTTCCTTTCCACCAATCCATGTACAAATCATATTGCGCTACAATTGTGTTGTTGTCGTCCCCTGGAGTTACTACCAACCTATAAGTATTGTTTGAAGGAACTGAAATAAATCCGGCACCAAATGATCCATAAGAAACATCATCAAATAATGGGTTTGCACCAACAACAATATCCACAGTTGGAGCATCGTAAGATCCATGGAAAAATTGTAATGCCACTTCATCTGCATTTGTTGATTCCATTGCTGCATCAAAAACATCTAACCGTACAGGATAAGCATCTGATTCATCAAATGTTCCTGAAGCAACAACTTGGTATGTTTTACCAGCTTCAAAATTTACTGTTGCTGTAACGCTATTAGCCATGCTCCAGAAATTTGTAGGATCTAATTCTAATTCTAAATCTACCCCTGCTGGAACGTCTACATATGGTGTAACCATCTTGTTTGCTAAGAATGGAACGAATACTTCACCGTTTGCTAAAATTTGAATCGTTTCTGATTCTGCATTATGTATGATTTGGACTCTAGCAGTGCCAACAGGCTCAGGATCTGCAGGAGGCAAAAGAACAGCATCAATGACATGAACCACACCATTATCAGCTTCAATATCAGCCACAATAACTTGTGCATCGTTGATAAATACTCCATCGCCATTAATAGTAACTGTAACATCTTCACCAAATAA